>CAYPQM010000007.1:1370-71262 GCA_964412845.1 uncultured Streptosporangiaceae bacterium | reverse complement strand
TGAAGCCGGCCGGGTCGATGTAGTTGTTCATGTACAGGCGCTTGAGGTTCTGCTGAATCGTCGAGTGCCGGACCTCGTCGATCATCTGGATCGCCTGGCCGTTGTGCAGCTCGGGGTTCGGGACCGTGCGGAACAGCAGTGGCATGGCCCGCGCGGCCGAGATCTCCGGCAACGGGATGATGCTCAGGAACAGCTTCTGCCACTCCAGCCAGCGCTCCTGTACCTGGCGGAACATGTTGCCGCGGATGGCGCCGTCCGAGGCACCGTAGACCCGGTGGTCCTTCTCTTCCTGCATCGGGAAGTAGGACCGCAGGACCTGCTTGAGCGGGTCCTTCTTGGCCGCCTTCTGGAACGTGTAGTCCGTTCCGTACTGCGACACCGGCTCGTGGTACAGCGGCTCCCAGGAGAGTTCCTGGATCTTCTGGTGGGCCTTAGCCACACTCTGGCGACTCATAGTCACCCCTTGCCCTTCGTTGGGTCGGCTGAGACAGCCTCATTGCGGCCTGGATCGTCGTACCCGGCGCGGGTGCCTCACCTCGCCGGGGGCGCGTCGGTTGATGCGCCCTAAAAGTCCTCCTGTGCTGCATCACAACCTGTCGCGGCCCGGATTGAGCTCTCAACATGAGACAGGGCGTGGTTTTGCCGGGTCATTGCGCGCAGGCCGCCTACCTGGGCAGGGATGAGCCATCGACCCGGCGGGCGCGGCCGCTGGGCCGAAACGGGGCAGGTAATCAGATGTGGGTTATCCGCCGCAACGGACGCCTGGGGTCAGCTACCGGTCATCCGGCGCGACGGATGGCCGTCGGTCAGCTCTCGCCGAATACGGCCGCCCGGATCTGGGCGAGCTGGTCCTGAACATCCCGGGAGACCTGCCGGTTACCTTCCGGCGCAGGCTGGATCCCCAGCGCTCGCAGCAATTCCGCGGCCGGCCCGCCTGGGTCGCCTGACTCCCCCAGCACGGGGTGCAGGCCCTCCTCCGCCAGATGATGGAACACCAGGTTGACGACACTCCACGGGTTGTAGGTTTCGTCCGGCGATTCACCTGGCCGGTCCATCGGGCGCCTCCCAGCGGTTTGCGGCGAGCTCACGTGTGGGCATCAAATGACTACTGGCGCAAATTATTGGTCTCAACATGAGACACGTCTGGGGAAAGCCGGGCTTATCTTGGGAGACAGGACGCAACCTCCAACCCAAACTCGCAGGCAGGGTCGCCTTCGAGCGGTAGAAGGAGGCGCCATGCCCCGACCCCAAGTGACGGACGGCGACAGGCTAGCCAAGACCCGGGAGCGGTTCCTCACCGCCGACTCCTTCGAGCCTAACCAGGTGCGCGATACCATCCTGGCCTCCTGGTGGCGCTCCCGGCACTGGAACGTGGCCGCCGACCATATCGAGCTCAACTACATCCGCGATCCCAACCTCGACACACCGCTGACCCGTAACGCCCTGCCGGTGCTGCGGAACCTGCGGGACAACCTGGACGGCCAGCCGATCAGCGTCATCCTGACCGATGCCGCAGGCGTGGTCCTGGTCCGGCTGACCGGGGATCGCGATCTTGAGCGGCACCTCGATGGCGTGCAGCTTGCTCCCGGTTTCAGCTATGCGGAGGAGTTCGTCGGCACCAACGGGATCGGCACTGCGCTGGAGGGTGGCCGGCCGATGCACGTGTTCGGCCACGAGCATTACGCCGAGAACCTCGAAGACCTCGCCTGCGCCGGGGTGCCGATCCATCACCCGACGTCTGGCAAGACGATCGGTGCCGTGGACCTGACCTGCTGGCGCAAGGACGCCGACCCGTTGCTGATCGCGCTGGCCAAGACCACCGCGGACCAGATCACCCAGGCCCTGCTGACCGACAGCAGCGCGCGGGAGTTCGAGTTGCTGTCGGAGTACCTGCGCGCCTGCAAGCGGACCGCCGGGATCGTGCTGGCGCTCAACAACGACGTCGTGATGATGAACGACTATGCCCGGCATGTGCTGGATCCAAGTGACCAGGTCGTGCTGCTCGGGCAGGCAGCGGACGCGCTGGCCAGCCGCCAGACCGGCACGGTCACGGTGGACTTGCCCACGGGCATCAAGGCGCGGCTGAACTGCCGCCCGGTCGGTCGCGAAGGCCGCCCGGCCGGCGGCGTCGTGCACGTGAAGCTGATGGACTACGGCGCCCGGCAGTCCGCCGACGCCGTGCCGCAGACCAGGATGTTCCTGCCCGGCCTGGTCGGCACCGGGCCGCTGTGGCTGCGCGGCTGCCATCAGGTGGATGCGGTCTACGCCTCCTCCGAGTGGCTCGCGCTCGGCGGGGAACGCGGGGTCGGCAAGCTGGCCCTGATCCGGGCGGTGCACCAGCGGCGCAATCCGGCCCGGCATTTCCAGGTGCTGGACGCGGCCGACGCCGGCGACCCCGACTGGCCGGACCAAGTCCGCCGTGAGCTGCTCGACGGCGAGGGCGACCTGGTGGTCAGGCACGTGGACCGGCTCAAGATCCGGCGGCTCGACGCATTGTCGACAGCGCTGCAGGAGGCGCTGGCCGCGGGCAAGCAGCGCTCGCTGTGGGTCGCGGTCACCCTGAGCGAGGCACAGGGGCAGATCAGCGGGGATCTCGCCGAGTTGCTGCGGTCCTTCCCGAGCACCGTGGAGCTTCCCCCGCTCCGCCACCACAGCGAGGACCTGCACGAGCTCGTGCCGTTCTTCCTCGCCAAGCTCAACCGGGGGGGCAGGCTGACCTGCTCGCCCGAGGCGATGCAGCTTCTGCTGCGGTCGAGCTGGCCGGGCAACACCGAGCAGCTCTGGCAGATACTCAAGCAGGTTGTCCAGCACCGCCGGACCGGCACGATCCACCCGAACGACCTGCCGCCGGAATGCTGGACGGTCAGCCGCCGGCTGCTCAGCCCGCTGGAATCGATGGAGCGCGACGCCATCGTGCAGAGCCTGCTCGATCATGAGGGCAACAAGGTCAAGGCGGCCAAGTCGCTGGGCATGTCCCGGGCCACGATCTACCGCAAGATCCACGAGTACCGGATCGTCGTCCCGGCCAGCTAGTGTCCTGCGCAACTTACGGCGCAGGACACTAGTGCCGTAACCGGCGGAACTGGGCTGGGTGATTGAGGTCAAGCCACTGGCTGGCCCGTTCTGGCCAGGGCTCGGCGGACGAGCCGGCTAGCGCGCCACGCGGTAGCGGAGGTAGACGACTCCCGAGCTGAAGGTGCGGGTCTCGGCGAGTTCGAGATCCACCCGGCGCTCGCGCTGGGGAAAGAACGGAATGCCACCACCAACCAGCACCGGGTAGACCCTGGCCCGGTACTCGTCGATCAGGCCCAGCGCGGCCGCCTCGGCGGCGAGAGCCGCGCCGCCGATCGCGATGTCGCCCTCCGCCGGCTCGGCTCGCAACCGCTCGATCTCCTCCGCCAGGCCGCCGGAGGCCAGGCGGGCATTGCCCTGCACCGCCGGCAGCGTGGTGGAGAACACCACCTTTGGGAGCCGCTTCCAGATCGCGGCCCACTTGAGCATTGAGTCGTCCAGCGATGGATCCTGGTCGGCGGTCTCCCAGTACAGCATCGTCTCGTACAGCCCTCGCCCCAGCAGGTGGACGCCGACCTCTCGTATCTCGTCGGTGACGAAGCGAAAGACCTCCTCGTCGGGCGCCGTCCAGTCGAAGCCGCCGTCAGGCCCGACGATGTAGCCGTCAAGTGAGACGCCCATCGAATAGGTCACGCTGCGCATCAGAAGTCCTCCTCGGTAACGGGTTCGACAGTACGACCGCCGGACGCCGCAGAACTCATCGCGGCTCGCGGGACAGGGCCAACGTTGCCCCGTGGCACGTCAATCGCCTCCTGTGCTGGACACAGGGGCCCCAGCTACCCGCGAGCACGCTATCCATGGGGGGTGAGCCAGCGCTCCATGCAGGTGAGAAGTTCCTCGGTGTCGACCGGCTTGGTCACGTAGTCGCTGGCCCCGGCGGCTAGGCTCTTGTCCATGTCGCCCTGCATGGCCCGCGCGGTGACCGCGATCACCGGCAGCTCGGCACATTCCGGCATGGTGCGGATCGCCGCCGTCGTGGCGTAACCGTCCATCTCCGGCATCATCACGTCCATCAGGACGAGATCGATGTCGTGGTTGGAGCGCAGCACCCCGAGGCCCTGGTGCCCGTCCGGCGCGTGGATGACGGTGAGCCCGTACAGCTCAAGGATGCTGGTGATCGCGAAGGCGTTGCGCAGGTCGTCATCGACGACCAGAACGCTCCGGCCGCGCAGGCTGTCGTGTGCTCCCGGGGGCTGCGCGGCGTGAGCCGGGTTCTGCGCGCCTGCGCCCGCGTCGGCTGCGACCGGCAGCGGCGACGGGGCCGCCGCACCATCCGCGGCGTTCGCCGCTGGCTGCGGGGTGAGCTCCTCAACGGCACCCGCGTAGGCCGCTGGCAGGTACAGGGTGAACGTGCTGCCCTGGCCAGGCTCGCTCTCCGCGGTGATCCGCCCGTCGAGCTGCGCGGCGACCTCCCGGCTGATGGCCAGGCCCAGGCCGGTCCCGCCGTAGCGGCGGCTGGTCGTGCCATCACCTTGCTGGAACGCTTCGAAGATCGTTTCCAGGTTGTCGTCGGAGATGCCGATGCCGGTGTCGGTCACCGAGAACGTGATCGCGGGTTCCTCACCCGCGGCCCGCGGCTTGGCCAGCCCGATCCGGAGCTCGACCCGGCCCTGCGGGGTGAACTTGACCGCGTTCGACAGCAGGTTGTGCAGAATCTGGCGCAACCGCTGCCGGTCCGTCAGCACCTCGGCGGGGACATCGGCTTCCGTCTCGACCGCGAAGTCCAGCCGCTTCTCGGCGGCCAGCGGCTCGAAAACCGTGCGGAGATCCTCGGCGAGCGACGCGAGGGCGAACTGTTCCGGATGGATGTCCAGCTTGCCTGCCTCCACCCGGGACAGGTCGAGGATGTCGTTGATGAGCAGCAAGAGGTCGGTGCCGGAGGAGTGGATGACGTTCGCGTACTCGACCTGCTTGGCCGAGAGGTTGTCGGCTGGGTTCTGCGCGAGCAGGCGGGCCAGGATGAGCAGGCTGTTGAGCGGGGTTCGCAGCTCATGCGACACGTTGGCGAGGAACTGCGATTTGTACCTGGAGGCCAGGTCGAGCTGCTTGGCCCGCTCTTCGATCTCCTGCCGGGCCTGTTCGATCTCGGCGTTCTTGGTCTCGATGGCACTGTTCTGGCGGGCCAGCTGGGCCGCCTTGTCCTCCAGGTCGGCGTTCGAGCGCTGTAGTTCTTCCTGCCTGGCCTGCAGTTCACCGGAGCGGGACTGCAGCTCCGCGGCCAGCCGCTGCGACTCCGCGAGCAGGTCATCGGTCCGCGAGTTGACGATGATCGTGTTGGCGTTGACCCCGATGGTTTCCATCAGCTGCTCCAGGAAGTCCTGGTGCACCTGCGTGAACGGGCTGAACGAGCCGGCCTCGATCACGCCGAGGACCTGCCCTTCGAAGACGATGGGCAGCACCATGAGATTGAGCGGCGCGGCCTCCCCGAGCCCGGAGGCGATCTTCACGTAGCCGGGCGGGGCGTCGGTCACGGCGATGGGCTTCCTGGTCTTCGCCACTTGGCCGACCAGGGACTCGCCGAGCCGGAACCGGCTGGGTGCCGCGAGGTCAGCCCGGACGCCGTAGCCAGCGATCAGCCGCAGGGTGATGCCATCGCGGCTGTCATCAGCGATGAAGAACGCCCCGTGCTGCCCGCCGACCAGCGGGATGAGCTCGTTCATGATCAGCTCGCCGACCGTGGCCAGGTCCCGGTGACCTTGCAGCAGGCCGGCGATCCGAGCCAGGTTGGTCTTGAGCCAGTACTGCTCCTGGTTGGCCTTGGTCGTCTCGCGCAGGGACTGCACCATGGCATTGATGTTGTCCTTGAGCTCGGCGACCTCGCCCTCAGCCTCGACGGTGATGGAGCGGGTCAGGTCCCCGGTGGCAACCGCGCTGGTCACCTCGGCGATCGCCCGGACCTGGCGGGTAAGGTTCCCGGCGAGTTCGTTCACGTTCTCGGTCAGCCGCTTCCAGGTGCCGGAGACGCCCTCGACTTCCGCCTGGCCGCCCAGCCGCCCCTTACTGCCCACCTCCCGCGCCACGCGCGTCACCTCGGCCGCGAACGAGTTGAGCTGGTCAACCATGGTGTTGATCGTGGTCTTCAGCTCCAGGATCTCCCCGCGCGCGTCCACGTCGATCTTCTTCGACAGGTCGCCCTGGGCCACCGCGGTGGTCACCTGGGCGATGTTGCGCACCTGGCTGGTCAGGTTCCCGGCCATGAAGTTCACCGAGTCGGTCAGATCGCGCCAGGTCCCGCCGACCCCGGGCACCTGGGCCTGGCCGCCCAGGCGGCCTTCGGTGCCGACCTCGCGGGCCACCCGGGTCACCTCGTCGGCGAATGCCGAGAGCTGGTCGACCATCGTGTTGAGAGTGCCCTTCAGCTCCAGCATCTCGCCTTTGACATCCACGGTGATTTTCTGGCTGAGATCACCCCGGGCCACCGCCGTGGCCACCTGCGCGATGTCGCGGACCTGACCGGTGAGGTTCCCGGCCATGGCGTTCACCGAGTCGGTGAGGTCCTTCCAGGTCCCCGCGACCCCTGGCACCTGGGCCTGGCCGCCAAGCTTCCCGTCCGTGCCGACCTCGCGGGCCACCCGGGTCACCTCCGAGGTGAACAGGGCCAGCTGATCGGTCATGCTGTTGAAGATGGCGGCTATCTCGTCCATCAGCGGATCACCCGTATGCGGCAGGTGCGTGCTGAAGTCGCCGCCCCGCACGGCGGTCAGGCCCGCGAGCAACAGCTGCAACCGCGGGTCCGCTGGCTGGCTTCCCGGCTGCGCGGCCTCTGTCATCCAAACTCCCTAAGATCCCGCCGCGAGGATGTGCCGCCGCACCGTCTGCCCGTGACAGACCCCTCGCGCCCGCGGCCGTCGATGCTGCCACAGCCCTTGCTAGGAGAATAATTCCCGCCGCGGCCGGATCGTGGCCGGTAACGTGTTAGTCAGGCCGCCGATATGCCGGTCCCGGGAGGCGGTGACCGTGACGGCAGCGAGCAGTAATGACTTCGCTGCGATCAGTGAACTTATCGCGCGGCAGCGGCGGGAACTGGACGCGATGAGGTCCGAGGCCGCCGCGCGCTCGGTCGTGGATCTAGCCCGGGGCATCCTGATGGAGCGCCTAGGCTGCTCGGCCGCCGAGGCGCAGGCCCAGCTTGCGCACCTGTCCGCGGAATCAGGGACGAGCATGCCGGAACTGGCCGCCCAGGTCGCGGGTCAGGCGGTCACCCATGCCGGGCAGATCTCCCGTGCCGGGCAGCTCGCCGGTCAGGCTCAGCTGACTGGCGACAGGCCGCTCCTCGGTCAGCTGCCGCCGGCTGGTCCGGCCGAGCCGGGCATGCACCGGGTCGCGCTGGCGGAGGCGGCCATGGAGACATCCCCCGACGGCGCCAGCATTGCCTCCGCGCTGCTCGACGAGGCCCTGGCCGCCACGGGCGCCGTGGCCGTGGCGCTCTGGCTGACCGAGCCAGATGGCGGCCTCGTGCTGGCCGGCCAGGCTGGGTTCGGGCCACGCGACGCCAGCCGCTGGCGGCGTATCCATCCGGAGATGGACTCACTCGCCCAGCGGGCGGCACGCGACGGCCTGGAATTCTGGTGGCCCGCCGGGCGGCCAGCCGGGGAGGAGGGCACGCCGCTGATCGGCGGCTGGGCCTCCGGGGCCCGCGTGGTGCTCCCGCTGCGCGGCGACGGGCTGACCCTCGGTGCCGTGGAAATCTGCTGGCCAGAGCCCGGCGAGCTGCCCGCCCCGCTGCGCCGCCAGCTCACCGCGCTCGCGGAGGTCAGTGCGCAAGCCCTCGGCACCCGGCTCTCGCAAGGTGAGCTCGCTCCCGACCACCGGGCGGCATGGGCGTTCGGGCTCCTAGATGACCTGCTTGAGTCGGTCATGTTCGCCGGTGCCCTCCGCGATGACGACGGGCAGGTGGTGGACTTCCGCGTGTGCCACCTCAGCAGCGGTTTCCGCGACCCGGCCGGCCGGAAGGCGGCCGACCTGGCCGGCCGGTCCCTGCTGGAGCTGTACCCGGCCGCGGGGCGGCCGGGTGGCTTGTACGACCGCGCTCGCGGGGTGCTGGCCACCGGCGAGCCGCAGCACGTGCCCGGCGAGGTGATCAGCATGCCACTGCGGCACGCCGCGGCGCCCATGATGGAGGTCCGCCTCGTCCGCCTCTACGACGGCGTCGTGATCACCTGGCGGCGGGCCGACGAGGTCGAGCGCCTCGCCGCCCTGCTCCAGCACGCCCAGCGGCTCGGCCACATCGGCGGCTGGGAGGAGAACCTGCTCACCGGGGACGTGCACTGGACCGAGCCGACGTTCGCCCTGTTCGGCCAGCAGCCTGGCGCTCCGGTCTCGGTGGCCGACCTGCATACCCACGTGCCGGCCGAAGACATTGCCGGAGTCGAGCGGTTCCGCGGCACGCTCCTGACCGAGAAGAGGGCCACCGCCGCCATCTTCCGGATCATCCGCCCTGACGACCAGAGCGTGCGGCAGATGCGGGTCTTCGCCGAGCCGGTCACGGATCAGGCTGGCACCCTGGTCGCCCTGCGCGGCGCCTACCAGGATGTATCCGCGGACTACCACACCCAGGTGGCCTTCGCCGCGACACGTGACCAGCTTGCCGATACCGAGGAGCGGGCCGAGGAAGACCGCATCCTGGCCCTGCGCCTGCAACGGGCCATCACGCCACGATCGGCCCGGCCGGTTGACGTGGCCGGTCTTGAGATCGCCGCCCGGTACCGGCCGGCCGGGCCAGGGAACCTGGTCAGCGGCGACTGGTATGACACCGTCCGCCTCCCGGGCGGGCAGGTGCTCCTGGTCGTCGGGGATATCGCCGGGCACGGGATAGACGCGGTCACCGGCATGGTCGCATTGCGTAACTGCCTACGCGGGCTGGCGATCACGGGCGCAGGACCGGCCGCGCTGCTCGGCTGGCTCAACGGTGTCGCCTGCCATCTCACCGACGGCATTATCGGCACGGCCGTCTGCGGACTGTATGACCCCGCAACCCGGGCCCTGCGCTGGGCCCGCGCCGGACACATGCCGCCCGTCCTGGTCCGCGACGGCGTAGCACGCGAACTCAGCCTCCCCGAGGGGATCCTGCTCGGCGCGGAGCCGGAGGCCAGCTATGCGGAGGTGACGACCTCGCTGCGGCCGGGCGACGCCTTGCTGCTGTTCACCGACGGACTGATCGAACGCCGCCACGAGGCCATCGACGACAGCATGGGCTCGCTGCTCCGGATAGCCAGCCGGCCAGTCAGCAGCATCGCCGACTACGCCGATCACCTGCTCAGCCATGCGCCGTCCGACACGGGCGACGACGCATGCCTCGTCGCCGTCCGGGTCCGCTAGGTGCGTGATCGGTGAGAGTGGGGTCAGAGACGATCGCGGGAGCCGCACCAGGTAGACGTCCCCGCTTCCGGCCATTTCACCCGCTTGGTGCCCGGGATCGGGACGACAGGAACACCGAGCCGCTCACCCTGGGGCCTGCACCCAGCCGAGCGCGGCCTGCGCCGGGGTGACGCCCTTTGTCTCGGCAACGGCACGGACCGCGTCGGCGATTGCCTGATTGGCCTGCCCGGCCACGCCAGCGAAGCGCGGGCCAGCGGTGTCAGTTCTGCGCGGCGGTGAGCCTCTCGACAGTGTCCTCAGTGATGCCCAGGCCACGGAAGGATGCCAGCGTGGACAGCGGGATGTTCGCGATGATCCGCATAAGTTCCTCGTTGCCGAGGATGCCGGCTGGCTGGCCGTCGGAATCCACGCCGATGGCGTCGCGCAGCGCCGGTCCGCCGACCGGGTCGGCCAGCCATTCCGTCAGCGTCGACATTCCGGTCAGGGGCTCAGCCGGTGGTGTGCCGTCAATGACGATGGCCGCGGTGCCGCGGATGTCACGGGATGACGCGCCGACCGCGATCTGGAACTCCCCGGGCTCAAGGACCCACCGCCGGTGGGTTGTGGACCAGTACGACAGGTCGCGGGCGGTGAGGGTAAACGTGACCTGGTGCTGCGCGCCCGGCGCGAGGTCCAGCTTGCTGAATGCCTTGAGCTCTCGCGGCGGCCGGGCCACCGCGGCGGCAGTGTCCCCGACGTAGAGCTGCACCACCTCGCGCCCGCTCCGCGCGCCGACGTTCGTGACGGTGCAGGTGACCGTCACGTCGAGATCGCCGTCGTCGGCCGAGCCCGCCTGGGTCACCGCCAGGTCGCGGTAGCTGAACGTGGTGTAGGACAAGCCGTGGCCGAAGGGGTAAGCCACCGGCAGGTCGGCCGCGTCGAATCCGCGGTAGCCGACGAAGATCCCTTCGCCGTAGCGGACATGGCCCTGCTCGCCAGGGAAGTTCAGGAATGACGGGCCGTCCTGCAGCCGGAGCGGGATCGTCTCGGCGAGCCGGCCGGACGGATTGACCGCACCGGTCAGCACGTCAGCTACGGCTGAGCCGGTGGCCTGCCCGCCCAGCCAGCATTCGAGCACCGCGTCCGCCGCGTGCTCCCAGCTGCTGGTGCGGACCGCGGACCCGTTGAACAGCGCCACCACCAGTGGCGTGCCGGGAACGGCGTCCGCCAGCCTGAGCACCAGGTCGGTCTGGGCGGCAGGCAGGTCGATATGCCCGCGGTCCAGGCCCTCGGACTCGTCATCCGGCGGCAGCCCCAGGAAGGCGACGATGACATCGGCTTCCGCCGCGGTGCGCAGCGCTTCGGCGGCGAGTTCGGCGTCGGCGCTGTCGTCCTCGATGCCGAACCCGGCGGCGAACCGGACAGTCGCTTCCGGCAGCGCCGCGGTCAGCTCGTCGAGCGGCACATCGACCCGGGTCGGGTTGACCTGAGAGCTGCCCATGCCCTGGAAGCGCGGGGTACGGGCGAACTCGCCGATCACAGCCACCGTGCGGCCGGGCGCATCCGTCAGCGGCAACGCGGCGCCCTCGTTCTTCAGCAGCACCATGCTGTTCGCCGCGACGCGGCGGGCCAGCGCGTGGTGGGCACCGGCCGCCATGGCGGCAGGCTCACGGCGCCGTGACCGCTCCACCAGGCGCAGCACCCTGGCGGCAGCCTGGTCGAGCACCGCCATGTCCAGGCGGCCGTCGGCGACCGCCTCAACGATCGCGCGATCACTGACGCCGAGGTTGGGCGGCATCTCCAGGTCCAAGCCGGCCGCCAGCGCGGCGACCCGGTCGTGCACCGCTCCCCAGTCGGAGACGACAAGCCCGTCGAAGCCCCACTCGTCGCGCAGGATGCTGGTCAGCAGCCAGCGGTTCTGCGACGCGTATTCGCCGTTGACCTTGTTGTAGGAGCACATCACAGTCCACGGCTGTGCCGTCGTGACCACATGTTCGAAGGCCGGGAGATAGATCTCGCGCAGCGTCCGCTCGTCGACGTCAGCGCTGACCCGCATCCGGTCGGTTTCCTGGTTGTTGGCCGCGAAGTGCTTCACCGACGCGCCAACCTGCTGCGACTGCAGTCCCTCGACCATCGCCGCCGCGAGCCGGCCGGCCAGATGCGGGTCTTCGGAAAGGTACTCGAAGTTGCGGCCGCACAGCGGTGACCGCTTGATGTTGATCCCCGGGCCGAGGACGACCGCGATGTCCTGCGCGCGGGCCTCGGTACCCAGCGCCACGCCGACTTCGCGGACCAGGTCCGGATCCCAGGAGGAGCCCAGCGCGGACGCGGTCGGGAAGCAGGTGGCCGGCACGCTGTCGCGGAGGCCGGCGTTGTCCGTGCGCTGCGGCTGCTTGCGCAGGCCATGCGGCCCGTCGGACACCATGATCGCCTCGACGCCGGCCGCCTCGACCGGAGCGGTGTGCCAGAAGTCCGACCCAAGGCACAGCGAAGCTTTCTGCTGGACGGTCAGCTCACCGACCAGTGCGGGCAACGATTCGTCTTCAGCCATGCGCTACATCATTCCGGGTCGCGTACCCGGTGATCCAGTTCGGCGGCAAGACCACATCCCGCGGGGAACGACGGCGCTGGTGACAGCCAGCAAATTGCCCCGAAAGCTTCGGCACCGGCCCGCGCCCGCGGCCGCCGGCCCGGCCGGACGAGAGGCAGCCATGGTGGCAGGCACGCCGCGGCTACAGTATCCAGGTGGATCGGCAACTGTGGTCTGCCTACGACTCGATGGGTTCCGGCTACCTGCGGCACGCAGCCGACAGCGCGTACAACGCCCATTACGACCGGCCAGCGGTACTCGCCGCCCTGGGGCCGGTCAGCGGCCGCCGGGTGCTCGATGCGGCATGCGGGCCTGGGCTGTACACCCGGGAACTCGTTGAGCAGGGCGCCCAGGTCACGGCGTTCGACGCGAGCCAGGCGATGGTGGACCTGGCCAGGAAGCGGACGGCTGGCCAGGTGCGGATCGATCACGCTGTACTGGGCGGGCCGCTGCCCTACCCCGATGGCTACTATGACCTTGTCGTCTGCGCCCTGGCCATTCACTACGCCGATGACCGCGCCGCCGCCTTCGCCGAGTTCTGCCGCGTGCTGCGGCCGGGAGGCGCCCTAGTGGTGTCAACCCAGCACCCGACGATCGACTGGCTGCGCAAGGGCGGCTCCTACTTCGAGGTGAAGCTGGAAACCGACGTCTGGCACACGTCGTCGGGAGATTGCCCGGTGCGGTTCTGGCGCGAGCCGCTGTCCTCCCTGTGCGCGGCCGCTACCGACGCCGGGTTCCTCATCGAGCGGGTCATCGAGCCCCTCCCGGCCGAGACAATGCGCCAGCAGTATCCGGCGGACTACGAGAAGCTGACCAGAGAACCGGGCTTCCTCGTCCTGCGCCTACTCAGACCAGTCAGCGGGTAGATACATGTTTAACCGACGCCTAAGCCGGGACCTGTCCCGCCGGGTAGAAAACCTGAGTGACAATGAGCTGGAAGACTGGGCTCTTGTTTATGCGCTGACCCAGCGTGATTGGTACCGCAAGAGCATGTCCCGGGCTCGTCATTCGTTCCAGGCCGTTGAATTCAGCGCATTGATCTTCGCGAGTATTGTAACGGTGCTCGCCGCGCTTAATGTACGGGCGTGGGTAACCGCATCCATTGCCGCACTCGTGACATTCCTGTCGGGACTGCGGCAACTGGGCTTGTGGCACGAGAACTGGCCCGCCTTCTCAGAGGCCTGGGCGCAGGTCAACGCCCTGGTCAACAGCTATCGGGTTCTTCCCGTTGAAGAACGATCCCCGGACCGGCAGCAGCGGTTGGTCCAAGCGGTAGATGAGGTTGTGCTGGCGGAAACACGACGATGGCGGCAGACCCGGCTGAACATGCTGCAGAGCAGAAAGGCAGGCGAAAGGCCCGGAAGCTAGCCGCGGGAATCCCGGGTGCCGCCCTTTGCCTCATGGCTACCCCTGCCGGGCTCGGCACCGGCACCACCGGGCTCGGCCCCACCGGGCTCGGCCCCACCGGGCTCGGCACCGGCCCCGCGGGGCTCGGCACCGGTGCCTGCTCGACGGAGGTGGCCGGGTGCAGGGCCGGACCCGGGGCTTGGCGGCTGAGATGGCTGAGGCCGGTTACGGCGGCAATAAGGGCGGCGGCCAGGCACGCGAATCCCCCGCCCGTGGTCAGCCGCCTGCGACGGCGGATCCGTCTGCCCTTCGCCATGATCGTGCCGATATCCAGCGGGCTGCGGCCCAGAGCGCCATGGTCAGGCGCGCCGGAAACCTGGAGCGCCTGGCGGAAGGTGTCGAGATCGGTCATGGCCGGTGCCTGCCGATCGCCGGGGCCGGCGCCATGGCTGGCGGGATCCGGGTCGGCGGATCCGCTGAGATCCGCAGCTTGGCGAGCGCACGGGAACTGGTGCTCTTCACGGTGCCGATGGAGATATGAAGCTCGTCGGCCACGTTCGCCTCGGGAAGATCGAAGAAATATCGCATGATGATCACCGCACGTTCCCGCACCGTCAGGGAGGCGAGCGCGCCGATCAGCCATTGCCGCAGCGCTACCTCCTCCGCTACGTCTGCCCGAGCCGGCCGATCGGGCACCGAGCCGGTCGCGTACTCGCGGAGCCGCCGCCGCCACCGGTCGGTCACATGATTGACCAGCACCCGGCGCGCATAGGCGAAGGCGTCCTCGTAGCGCACCCGTGACCAGGCCGCGTAGGTCCGCACGAGCGCCGTCTGGGCGGCGTCCTCGGCGGCATGGCGGTCGCCCGTGAGCAGGAAGGCGGCATGCAGCAGCCGGGAGGAACTGGCCTGAGCGAACTCGACGAACTCCTCGTCACCTCGCGCCATGCTTTCCCTTCGCTGTCCCCACCTATGCATATACGGCCGGCTGGCACGGAAGGTTGCGGCCCCGGCGTCGCAACTTCTGACCCGGCGGCCCGTATTTCCCGGTGCACACGCCAGATCGGGCGGCAATGCCTGACGGTCCGCATGAGGAGGAACATATGCAGTTCGGCCAGCCAGATCTGCCCGCCGGTCCCGGCCGCCCTCCCGGGCGCAGGAAGATCCGCGGACGGCACGCCACCCGGATAGTGATGGCCTCCGCCGGGGCGGCGGTGCTGGGCACCGTGGCGGTAACGAGTGGCGTCCTGGCCAGCAGCTCGCACCAGCCGCAGCACGCCCCCCTCACCGGCCTGTCACAGCCGAGGTCCACGCCGTCAGCAGCACCGCCGCAGCCGAGCCCAGTGCCGAGCCCAGTGAGAGCGGTGCCGAGCCCAGTGCCGAGCCCGGCGGCACCCGTGCCGAGCCCAGTGAGAGCGGTGCCCAGCCCAGTGCCGAGCCCGGCGGCACCGGCGCCAGCCCCCAGGGCCTGACCCCTACGACACCCGCTACTCCCGGCCACAACACCCCAGCCAACGGCTGATACCCCAGCCCATGATCGCGGTTGACCAGGCATCATGTGGATGCGGATTCCGCCGCGATCATGGACCGGGGGTGGCTGGTGAGCGGGACGCGGAGCACGCCACTACAGAATCGCGTTACGCCGGCCGGCGAGATCGTCTCCGATCCCGGGCGCGGTTTGCTGATGGGCAACCGCGGCTGCTTGCATGGCCCCGATCGCCAGCTGGGCGCGGCGCGCTGGCGCTCGAAGCTGTGGATCTGCTGCGTGCTGGCGTGGAAAGGCGTGCAGCGTGATCCGATGCCACCAGGTCGCTGGACGGCATTGTTCTTCTTGGATGAGGCGACGGCACTCGCGGCCGGGCACCGCCCGTGCGGATACTGCCGCCGCCCAGAGTTCCTCTCCTTCGCCGAAGCGTGGCGCCGTGCGCGCCGACTCGCGGACCGGCCCCTCGCCAGCGAGATGGATGCCCGGCTGCACGCCGAGCGGGTCGACCCGCGCTCGCGGCGCCAGCTCACCTGGCCGGCGCTGGCCGGCCAGCTACCTGACGGGGCGATGATCAGGCACAACGGCGTTCCCGGCCTGGTGGCCGATGGGCGCGTTCTCCCGTGGTCGTTCAGCGGCTACCTGGCGCCGATCGCCCTGCCGGCGGCCACCCCCGTGGAACTGCTGACCCCGCCGACCACCGTCCGGGCGATCGCCGCAGGTTACCGTCCACTGCTGCACCCAAGCGCGGCGGCTTCCCTAGCCCGGCCGACCTGATCCGCATCAAAGCAGGCCGTGCCGTCATTGGCGACCGTGTCTGGCGGGTGGCCCAGGCGGTGCGGCACGCTTGGACAATGAGCCAGCCGTTTCCCTCGCCCACAATTCCCGCGCACTCGCGCACCGAGGTCTTCCTCAACTACCTCGAATTCTTCCGGTCCCGGGTCGTACACAAACTCGATGGCCTGCCCGAACGTGAGTTGCGGCATAGCCGGCTGCCGTCAGGCTGGGCACCGATCGAGTTGCTCAAACACCTCCGCCACGTTGAGCTGCGGTGGCTCGTATGGGGCTTCGAAGGCCAGGATGTTGGCGACCCGTGGGCCGACAACCGGGACGGCCGCTGGCACGTCGCCGCCGACGAAACACTCGCCGACCTGGTAGCTGCGCTGGACGCGCAAGCAGCACGCAGCCGGGACATCATCGAATCTCACGACCTCGCCGAGATAGGCAAACCCGGCGAGCGGTGGGCTGGAGCCGATCCTCCGACGCTGGAGCGGATCCTGTTCCACCTGCTCCAGGAGTACGCCCGGCACGTTGGCCACCTCGATATCGTCAGCGAGCTGGCCGACGGCCGGGCCGGGGAATAACGGCGCGGAGGGCATATCCTCAGCGCTCAGAGGTTCCCTGTCATCGCGCCTGGCGGCGGGCCCCCGGGAGGCAGACAATGGTCGCACGCACCAGCCTGGCCGTCACCATCCGTGGCCGCCGTCCTCTCGCCGGAGCTGTGGCCGCACTCATGCTGACCGGATATGGCCTGACGGGCTGCGGGGTGGTGAGTTCCGTCAACAAGGTCAGGCACGATGTGGCGAGCAACAGGGCCACCGTCGACCAGTTCACGAGCACCTTGAAGTCCAGCGAGGCGACCACCTTCGAAGTGACCTACGTGACAACGGGCAGCGCCCCCTCGACGACCGTGTACGCCGTCAGGCCTCCGAAGGGACTCGCGTTCAAAGACATCCCATCGGCCAGCAGCGGCAGCGGTGCTGATACCAGCAGGCGGGACATCGTCGCGAATTCGTCGGGTGAGTATTCCTGCTCCCCGCCGTCCTCCCCCGGGTCAGCTTCGAGTTCCAGGTGGGCATGCCAGAAACTGGGCACCGCCGACGCCGCGGCCCGAAACGCGATCTTCAGCATCTACACGCCCGGGCACTGGGTCGCCGTCCTGAAGGGCTTCTCGGTGGCCGCCGGCTTCGCCGGGGCCACGATCACGTCATCGAGGATGACGGTGCACGGATTCAGCCTGAAGTGCGTCGACTTCCACGCGCCGGGGATCAAGGGCAGCAGCAGGATCTGCACCACGGCCCAGGGCATCCTCGGCTACGTCAAGGTCGCCCCGGACCCGACCAGCTTCGAGATCACGGCCTACACGACGTCGCCGCCGGCGTCGCTGTTCGAGCTGCCGCCGGGCGCCAGGATCGCGGCCTCGCAGGGTGCCACCGGGTAGGTCAGCGGGGCGCGGCGCTGGTCATGGCGGGCGGCATATCGTTTCTGCCATGGCGGGCGACCGAGTTCTGGTGACGGGTAGCGCCGGGCATCTCGGCGAGGCACTGGTCCGTGTCCTGCGCGCCGCGGGGCGGGACGTCGTCGGCATCGACGTGCTCGCGTCGCCGTTCACCACCGTGACGGGGACGATCACCGACCGCGACGTGGTCCGTGGCTGCCTGGACGGCGTGGGCGCCGTGCTGCACACGGCAACACTGCACAAGCCGCACATCGGGTCGCACGGGCGGCAGGAGTTCGTGCACACGAACGTCACCGGGACGCTGGTGCTGCTGGAGGAGGCGGCCGCGGCCGGGGTCGGCAGTTTCGTATTCACCAGCACCACGAGCACCTTTGGCCGGGCGCTCACGCCCGCGCCAGGCGAGCCGGCGGCGTGGATCACCGAGCAGGTCTCCCCGATCCCCCGCAACATCTACGGCGTGACGAAGACCGCGGCCGAGGACGTGTGCGAACTCATCCACCGCGACCACGGGCTCCCCGTGGTGATCCTGCGCACCGCCCGGTTCTTCCCCGAGCCGGACGACCGGGATGAGATACGCACCAGCTATCCCGATGCGAACGTGAAGGCCAACGAGTACCTCTACCGTCGCGTCGACATCCAGGACGTGGCCGACGCCCACCTGCTCGCCATGGCTCAGGCGGCCGCGACCGGGATGGCCAGGTACATCATCACCGCCACCACCCCGTTCACCGCCGGCGACCTGCAGGGGCTGCGCCAGGACGCACCGGCCGTCGTGCGCCGCCTGTTCCCGGACCAGGACGCCGAGTACGCACAGCGCGGATGGACGATGTTCCCCCAGATCGACCGGGTCTACGTGAACGCGCACGCTCGCGCTGGGCTGGGCTGGGCGCCCCGATACGACTTCCGGCACGTGCTCGACCTGCTCAAGGCCGGCCAGGACCCGCGGAGCCCGCTGGCCCGGGCCGTCGGCGCCAAGGGCTACCACCTGCGCTCCACCGGCCCATATACGGCCCGCTGACGCGGACTCTGCTGCAATAGGAGGATGTGCACGGCCATCCTCAGCATCGAGCCCGGTGCTCCGGTCCTGCTGGCTGGTGTCCGTGACGAGCTCGCCGACCGCGCCTGGCAGCCACCGGGACGGCACTGGCCCGACTATCCCGGCCTGATCGGCGGCCTGGATCTGGTGGCCCGCGGAACGTGGCTGGCGGTGTCGCCCGCGCAGCGGCGGGTGGCCTGCGTGCTGAACGGGCGGGGCCGGATGGCGCCCGCCGGGACACGCCGCTCACGGGGCGTCCTGCCCTTGCGGGCCGCCGCCAGCGGAACGCTGCCGCGCGCCGGGCTCGCGGACTTCGATCCGTTTCATCTGCTGACCGCCGAGCCCGGCACGGCCACCCTGCGCAGCTGGGATGGCGCACGCCTCACCGAGCGGAAACTGACCGCAGGCCTGCACGTGGTGGTGAACAGTGGCCTCAGTAGTGAGAGCGCTCCCGAGCGGGCCCGCGTCGCTCATTTCCTGCCGAAGTTCCGCGCCGCGGCACGCCCGGTCCCCGGGCCAGGGAGCCCGGTCAGGTCAGCCTGGGGAGCCTGGCTGCCCCTGATCAACGGCGACGGCATCCCTCCGGACGATCCGCGGGCCCTCATCGTACGGCGTGACCTGGGCGACGGGCGGGTCTGGGGAACGACGTCGATATCGCTGGTCTCGCTGTCGCCGGAAGCCTTGCGGTATGACTTCACCGCCGCGCCGGGTGAGCCGACCGCGTGGTACCCGGTCACCGGGGGGTGACATCCCGGCCACGGCCCTGGCCTCGCCGGAAAGAAGTTGCACAGCTGCGCCGGGAATGGTGGTCTGCTTCCGTGGAAGCAGCTGACATGCTCGCAGAGTTCGATTCCCAGATCCGGCGCAGCACCCGGCCGGACGGGTCAGGCGCCCGGATCGAGGCCGACGGCAGCGTCGTGCGGTGGGTCGCGGCGGACGGCCAGGGCTGGTCGGGAATCACCTGGTCGGATCTTGATGAGCACAGTGCTGACCCGGCTATCGCCGGGCAGGTCGCCTACTTCCGCGACCTTGGCCAGAAGTTCGAATGGAAGGTCTACGACTACGACCGGCCGGCTGACCTGGCCAGGCGGCTGCTGGCCCAGGGCTTTACCGCCGAGGATGAGGAAGCGCTGATGGTCGCGGAGGTTTCCAGCCTGCCGACGGACGTATCGCTGCCCGACGGGATCACCCTGCTGCCAGTCAGCAACGGCGCAGGCGTCGCGCTGCTCATCGAGGTACATGAGAAGGTTTTCGGCACCGACCACTCACAGCTGCGGCGATCGCTGCTCACCCAGTTGCGCGACGCCCCGGAGATGACCGCGATGGTGGTCGCGATGGCCGGTGACCAGCCAGTCTGCTCGGCCCGCATCGAATTCTTCCCCGGCCGGGAATTCGCCAGCCTCTGGGGTGGCGGGACCATGCCCAACTGGCGTGGCCGCGGGATTTACCGGGCGCTAGTTGCCTACCGCGCCCAGCTTGCTGCCGCACGCGGTTACCGGTACCTGCAGGTGGATGCCTCGGCCGACAGCCAGCCCATCCTCACCCGGCTTGGCTTCGTCTCCCTGGGCCGCACGACGCCCTACTTGTGGCATCCGCCCACAGAACGCGGCTAGCCGCCACTCTTGCGGCGGAATGAGCGCCGGCTCCCGGCCGGCCCATGCACGCCGTTGACCTTCCCGGCGTTCTTCCCGCCACGGCCTCCGCTCTGCTCCGCCTCCTTTTCGCGCTTGCGTTCCAGCGCCTCACGGAACTTGCGTTTCACCTCGTCCTCGGAACCCTCAGGTTCCGGCGCGGGTTCTGGCGCGGCGGCAGCCATGCAGACCTCCTGCAATTGGACGGATTGAGAACTACAGCCTTGCATACTTACCCGCGATCATCATCGCCCCCTGGGTCCGCGCGCCATGGCCGGCAGATGACGCTGAACTCGTCCTGCGCCTCCGGCGCCCACAGTGCGGGCTCAGCGGGGTGGATCGGCGCGCAGCATGCTGATGGCTTTAGCAATGCGCCGCTGCCGGGTTTCGGCGGCCTTGGCCGCTTCGATCGCCTCGACGTGCGCCCGTTTGTGGCTGTAAGAGAGGGCGTCGAAGCGCTGTTTGGCCGCTGGATCACGGCCAAGGGCCTCGGCGAGGTCAGCAGGGACCGTCACCTCGCGGGGGGTGGTGTCGAGTTCGAGTTCGACCTCCACCTCGTCCCCGCCCGCCACCCCGGCGCTCGTGCGGTTCTCGGCGCTGACCCCGACCATGAACACCCCGCCCATGACGGCCACCGTGCTGCGGTAAGTGTGCCCGTTGATCGTCACCCGCACGGGCGGCCGCTTGGTCGGGCCGAGCCGGGCCACGACCTCGGCCGGGACCTCGATGCCGGTGGCGGTCTTGCCCGCCCGCAGCAGGGTGGTGGTGAACCTGACGCGCGGGCTGTCCTCGCCGCTGCGGGCGGACGGCCCGTCACCCGATGGCTCGGCCATGAGTCCTCCCCGGTTTCAGTACTAGACGGTACAGTACTATTTTGGGTACTGAGCCGTCCAGTACTATCGGCACAGCAGAGGAGGCCCGATGGAAACCGCTGACGAGGGCCGCTCCGCCCGGAAGCACCGGGCGATCATGGAGGCGGCCACTACCTTGTTCCTGCGCGGCGGCTACCAGGGCACCAGCATGGACGAGATCGCCGCGCTCGCCGCAGTGTCCAAGCAGACGGTGTACAAGAACTTCGCCGACAAGGAGCGCCTGTTTACCGCCATCATCCTGGGCGTCACCGAAAGCTCAGACAAGATCATCAGTTCGATGGCCCGCATCCTGCCCGGCACCGATGATCTGGACAGGGCGCTCACCGAACTCGCGCGGACCTACCTCACCGCGGTGTTGCAGCCACATGTCCTGCGGCTGCGCCGGCTGGTCATCGCCGAAGCCGACCGCTTTCCCGACCTGGCCCGGACTTACTACCAGCGAGCGCCGCAGCGGGCCGTCGACATGCTGGCCGCCGCGTTCGGCGATCTCGCCGAACGCGGCCTGCTGCGCATCGACGATCCGGGGCTGGCCGCCAGCCATTTCGCGTACCTGGTCCTGTCGATACCGCAGGACAAGACGATGTTCTGCCCGGACGAGCGGTTCACCGCAGCCGAGCTTGAGCACATCGCCGATGCCGGCGTCCGCGTCTTCCTCGCCGCCTACCGCGTGAAATGACCCTCAGACCTTGCGGCCGACCCCGCCCCAGAGCGCTGCCGGGCTGTTGGCCTCGGCCTCGGTGTCGGGTCGCCATTGCTGGACCCGCACCATCCCAGGCTCGATCAGTTCCAGGCCATCGAAGAAACGGGCGACCTCGGCCTGCCCGCGGAAGGTGACCTTCTCCGCCATCATCTTGTTCAGCCGCTCCGCCATCTGGCCCATCGCCTCGGCTTCGATGTCCGCCGCCGGGTGGGACAGGGACAGGTAGCTGCCGGCTGGCACGGCGTCCAGCAGTTTCGCCACGATGGCGTACGGATCGTCCTCGTCCCCGAGGTGCTGCAGGATCGCCATCAGCATGATCGCGACCGGGCGGGAGAAGTCCAGTGTCTTGGCCGCCTCGTGCAGGATCGCCTCGGTGTCCCGCAGGTCGGCGTCGATGTAGTTCGTGTGACCTTGTGGATCGCTGACCAGCAGCGCGCGGGCGTGCGCCAGCACGACGGGATCGTTGTCCACGTAGACGACCCGGGCGTCAGGGACCACGGACTGGGCGACCTCGTGGGTGTTGTTCGCGGTCGGGATGCCGGTGCCGATGTCGAGGAACTGGCGAATCCCGGCCTGCCCGGCCAGATAGCGCACCGTGCGAGCCAGGAAGGCGCGGTTGGCGCGGACGGAGAAGACGATGTCGGGATAAGCCGCGATCGCCTGTTCGCCGGCCGCCCGGTCAGCGGCGAAATTGTCTTTGCCGCCCAGCCAGTAGTCGTAGACCCGGGCTACGTGCGCCACGCTGGTGTCAAAGGTCGGCGGCTCCTCGCCGCCGACCGGAACGTCACCATGCCATTCGTCACTGGCTGGTGCGCCTTCGCTGGTCACTGGTACGCCTTTCGAGCAGATTGCCGACACGTTGGTATGCGGTGCTAGCGGACTGACCCGCGTTCCGCGCTAGGTCTCCCGGATGATCTCCGAAAGGAAACGCGCGGTATCGGCGGGGGTCAGGGCCTCGGCGCTGAGGCGGTTCATGACCTCGACATAGTGATCAACGTCTGGGCGGCGTTCCAGGTAAAGGGCGCTGAGCAACTGCTCGATGTAGACGACATCAGGCAGGTCCGGCTCACCGAAGCGCAGCACGGTGAACGAGCCGCCTGCCCCGGCGTGGCCGCCGCGGTTGAACGGCATGACCTGCACCGTGACATGCGGCAGTTCCGCTACCTCGATGAGGTGGCTGAGCTGGGCACGCATCACCTTGCGGCCGCCGAGCGGCCGGCGCAGTGCCGCCTCATCCATGACGGCCCACATACGCGGTGGTTCCGCACTGGTGAGCAGGTCCTGGCGCTTCATCCGCAGGCTCACCCGGCGATCGATCTCGGCGGCGGGCGCGGCCCGGTGGCCGAGCAAGGTGACAGCACGGGCATAGGCCTCGGTCTGGAACAGGCCCTGCACGAACTGCAGCTCATAAGCGCGGATGAGGGACGCCGCCTCCTCCAGCCCCAGATAGGCCTCAAACCAGTCAGCCAGGATGTCGCCGTACTTGGCCCACCATTCCGGCTCGTTGGCCCGCTTGGCGAGCGACAGCATCCCCGCACTGACCTGCGGGTCGGTGACGCCGTACAGCGCGAGCAGGTCAGCGACGTCCCGCTCCTTGAAGCCCACCCGGCCATGCTCCATGCGGCTGATCTTGGACCGCGATGCCCGGATCGCATACCCGGCCTTCTCGGGCGAGATGCCTGCCGCCTCGCGGAGACCGCGCAGCCGCGCGCCCAGCATCATACGCAGGACGGTGCCGCCGACCCGTTCCCCGCAGAAAATGCGGACAGGCTCGCCGTCCGGTTGAACCGTGCTCATCCTGGCTCCCAGACCGATGGATCAGCGCTTCAGCCCGTTCCCGGCCGGTCCGGCCAGTGACGAGATCTCACAGACTCAGCGTGCCCCCTATCCGGGCAATGGCGGCACAGACCGCCGCCCGGCGCGGCACAGACTGCACGATATCACCGCAGCATCGCGTTGTCGTGACCCCCATTTGGCGGGATCTTGGATAATGACGCCACGCTGCCGCTCTGGTAGAGATCATCGAACTCGCCGTTCTTCGCCCCCTTCAGGAATGCGGCGACTTCGGCGCGGGTGTAGATCAGGGCCGGGCCGGACGGATGCCGGGAGTTGCGGACGGCCACCGCGCCGCCGGGCAGTTCAGCCACCTCGACGCAGCTTCCGCTGGGATTGCTGACCCGGCTCTTGCGCCAGCGTGCCCCGAGCTGATCAGCCGGGACACCGTTCTTGACCGGCATCGTGTTTCCTCCGCGGGGATACCAGGAACATACGTGGCGGGGCCTGGTGCGCGGGACTACAGTGCGCAACCGTTTGCATAAACAGCGTAACAGATCATATGCACGTGCAGAAGCCTCTTGCAGCTGACGCGTGCGTAGGCCACCATAGGGGCTGTACGCGCCATTTCCCCCTGCCGCGACGAGACGTTCGGATGGCGATGACGGCACACCCATTAAGCGTGGCGAGCAGTGCGGCCAGCGACGTGGGCCTGCACTGGCTGACGTCGGCCGTGCAGATGGCCGCCTCGGCGAATGGCGACTGGCCACTTGCGGCCGGCCCCGGGGGACTGGACTGGACGCGCTTCCCACGGGTCGCCACCCGCACCCAGGACCCCGACGCCCGGTCGGTCCGCGCCGCCCGGGACGTGACTGTGGCCACGTTGCAGCGCTGGGGAGTAGCGGCAGAGCGCCGCGACGATATCGCGGTGGTCGTCTCTGAACTGCTGACCAACGCATTGCGGCACGCCACACCACGGTCGGCCGGCATCGAGTCATGCTGGCCGGTCCAGCTCGGCCTGGTGCAGTTCGGCTCCTGCGTGCTCTGCGCGGTCGCCGACCCGAGCGATAAGCCTCCGGTGCCGAAAGACCCAGGTGAGCTCGCCGAGACCGGCCGTGGCCTGCATGTCATCGAGGCGCTCAGCGACGCCTGGGGCTACACCACCCCGAGCGACATGGGGAAGGTCGTGTGGGCCCTGTTCTCGATAGAACCTGGCTCCGCCGCGGCCGACGCTGATTCCTGTGTCAGCTTCCCGGTCCGTCCTGTGGCCGGGGCCAGGCGGTAGCACCGCCCGTTGCCCTGTTGCCCCGGTGCTGGGCGTGCGCGGGCCCCGGCTCTGGTGGCCGGGGCCACCAGCTCAGCGTCAGGCGTCCCGCGGCGGCGCCGAGCGTGAATCCGGCGACCACGTCGGACGGATAGTGCACCCCGGTAACCACGCGGGATGCTCCCACGGCGGCGGCCAGCACGCCGGCCGGCAGGGCCAGCGCGGGGATTTCCACGGCCACACCCGCGGCGAATGCCGCGGCGGACGCCGCATGCCCCGAAGGGAACGAGGTCGACTTGGGGACCCGGGCCAGCTGACGGGGCGGCGGCTGCGGCTCGGTGGGCCGGTCCCGGCGAGCCAGGCCCTTGGCGACGACGTTGGCCGCCGTGCTCGCGATGGCAATGCTGGCTACTCCCCGCAGGGCAGCGCGCCGGCCCCGCTTTCCGCGGGTGACCGCCAGGCCGGCCGCGACGGCGATCCAGAGCACGCTGTAATCAGCCAGCCGGCTCAGCCGGGGCATGACCTGATCGAGGACAACCGAGTCGGCCGCCGCGATCCGCTGCATGATGTCCCGGTCCGCGGCGGCGATCCGGCCCCGCGCCGACCTGGCCGGCGCCCTTCCCGGGTTCACTCCGGACCTCCGGGCCAGCCGGCCGCGGCGCTCCGCTCAGCCCGCCTCACGCACCACTTCCGTGGCGTCCTTGTCCCGGCGCAGGCCCTGGAACCTGGGATGACGCAACTGCCCGTCCTGGGTCCACTCGCTGAAGCCGACCTCGCCGACGAGTCGTGGCTCGACCCAGTGCACCCGGGACCGGGGCAGCGCGCCGCGGTCGAACGCGGGCTGGTCCCGCTCCAGCTCGGCCAGCGCCGCGTGCAGGCTGGTCAGCGTGTGCTGGTCGAATCCCGTGCCGACCTTGCCGGCGTAGATGAGCTGGCCGCCGGCGTCGTAGTAGCCGAGCAGCAGCGCGCCGAACCCGGTGCGTGACCCCTGCGGGTCGGTGTAGCCGCCGATGACGAATTCCTGACCGGCCTCACACTTGAACTTGAGCCAGTCCCGGCTGCGCCCCGGCCGGTACGGCGCATCCGCGCGCTTGGCGACGAGTCCCTCCCAGCCCTGCGCGCAGGCCTCCCGCCAGTACGCCTCGCCGTCGGTGTCGCGGTGCTCGGTGAAACGCAGTGGGCCACCGTAGGACAGCAGGCCGCGCAGCAGCCGCTTGCGTTCCCGCAACGGCAGCGGCCGCGTGTCGCGGCCGCCCGCCCACAGCACGTCGAAGATATAGAAGTAGACCGGCACCTCGGCGCGCAGTTCCGGCCCCGGATCGCGGACGCCGAGCCGCTGCTGCAACCGGGCGAACTTGGTCTGCTCCCCGTCGAAGGCGACGACCTCCCCGTCGACGATGAAATCAGCGGCCGGCTGGTGGGCGCCGAGCGCGGCGGCCAGCTCCGGGTAGGTGCCGGTGACTTCCTTCTGGTTGCGGGTCATCAGCCGCAGCCGCGCGCCGCTGCGGAAAGCCAGGCACCGCTCACCATCAAGCTTGCGCTCGAAGATCCATCCGGGGTCGGCGAACCGCTCCCTGGTCAGCGTGGCGAGCATGGGTTCGAGCCAGCCTGGCTGCGCCAGGCCGGCCGGCCGGGGGTGCTGCGGACTATCCGTGCTGCTGGCGGGGGTCATTCTGCACCGTCTGCCGCGCCCTCCTCCGCGGGCTCATCATCATCGGCTGGCCGCGCCGCGGCCTCCCGGCGCTCCTGGTCGTGGTGGCTGGCCGGGATCGGCTCATCCTTGGCCTGGTTGACGTTGGCCTGTTGGCCGGTGCCGTCGGCGGTGTCCCCCATGGCAGCGTCCCCTTCCTGACGATGACGTTTGACACGCTCCTTGAGGGTAGTCACCCGGGTGCATGGCGACATTCACCACAGTGCCGGGCCGGCCAGGCTCGAAACGGCCGAGGGCCGCTACTCCTCGCGGTGCCCGAGCGGGAACGCGAACCACAGCACGGCGTACAGGCAGGCCACGAAGGCCGTGATCAGCGCCGCTGGCCAGCCCCTGGCGACGTAGCTGGTCACCAGCAGCACGGCGGCCGAGACGGCCAGCCCGACGGCGGCCAGGCCGAGGATCGCCATCACGTTGGCCGCACGCACCAGGCGTTCCTTCTGGTGGCGGCGGAACACCAGGCGGTGATAGGCGACCGGGCCCAGCAGCAGGGCCGTGGACACCGCGGCGAGCAGGAGGCTGGCCAGGTAGAGGTCACGCTGGAAGTGATCGAGCTGGCTGAACCGCTGGGTGAACGGGAGCGAGAGCAGGAAACCGAACAGGACCTGAACTCCCAGGCCTGCCACCCGGAGTTCCTGGAGCAGCTCGGCCAGGTTGCGGTCATCACGCGCCGCTACTGACTCGTGCCGCGGATCCGCCTCGCCCCGCGGATCCTGGGACGAGGTGGATCCCATCGCCGCCACCTCCGCACTCCGGGAACCAGCCGGCTCCCCCGGTGGAACCAATGGACTACCCGCGGCAGACCGCACGAAACGAGACCTGCCGCCGGCGCTCCTGGCCTTCCCGCGTCCCCGCCTGATTGACGCGATAGCCGCGCGCACCGAATTTCGCGCGCCGTGTTTGAGGCGGGGAAGTTTGTTTGAGGCGGGGAAGTTCAGGTAGAGAAAGGGCCGACCGCTCGTCCCGGCGACGCGCATCCCCCCCGTGCGCCGACGGGACGAGCGGCTAACCGGCCCGCCACGCAGGAATCGCACCGGAAGGATGCCCGATGAAAGTCGCGCCCGGCCTGACCTTAATTACTATCGGGGCAATCTTCACCTTTGCTATCACGACCAGCCCGAGCTGGCTGAACCTGCAGATCGTCGGTGTGGTGCTGATGGCAGCCGGCGCGGCCGCGCTGCTGCTGCCGCAGCGGGCGCAGGGCTGGATACGCCGCCGGATGGTCGTGCGGAGGGGCCCGCGCGGACCCGTGGTCAGCGAGGTCGACGAGACCATGCCGCCCTACATCATGCTCAACCCGGGAGCCTCCCCTGACGGTTCTGAGCAGCCCGGGATTCCCGTGCAGCGGACGGTGATCGTGCCCGGCACCCCGGCCGCTCACCAGCAGCCCGCGGGCACCGAGATCGTCGACGAGTACCTCGAAGAATAACGACGTGATCAGGCAGGAGCTAGAGCCAGTGCAGTGCGAAGAACGCACCGATCAGCGTTTTGCGGAGGCGCTCGGCCACCGCAGGCAGCTGTACTCGGCCGCGGCACGGATGACCCACAACCCGGCCGACGCCGAGGACCTGGTCCAGGAGACCTACGCCAAGGCCTACGCGTCGTTTCACCAGTTCAAGGAGGGGACCAACCTCAGGGCGTGGCTGAACCGGATCCTGAAGAACACCTTCATCAACGCATACCGCAAGAGGCAGCGGGAGCCGGTGCTGGCCGACACCGGAATCGAGGACTGGCAGCTGGCCGGAACCCAGCCCGATACGGCGGACGGCGTGCGCTCGGCGGAGGACGTCGCCCTGGACAACCTGCCGGATGCCGACCTGAGGAATGCCTTCCAGCAACTCCCGCATGACTTCCAGGTCGCTGTCTACCTGGCCGATGTCGAAGGCTTCGGCTACCGGGAGATCGCCGACATGATGCGCTGCCCGATCGGCACAGTGATGTCCCGGCTGCACCGGGGCCGGGGCCGGCTGCGGGACCTGCTCACCGACAGTGCGAGCCAGGTAGCCGCCTGAGCCATGTAGCTGCACGGCTCCATGATCCACGAAGTACGCTCACGTCACGGATGTGTGAGCAGCCTGACGGCGGGCAGTCCAGAGCGACCGGCACTACTCTCACGATCTCACGACAGCCGACCCCGCTGCTGCTTAAGCGGCGCCCCCAGGAGCGTCCCGTGCCTGCTAGTGACCGTCCCGCCGACCGGGCGGCCACGCCTGGGGCTGATACCACGCCCGTGACTCCGCAGCCCCGCGCGGCAGTTCCTCCTGATGGCGAAGCCCGGTACCAGGACACCGTGGGCCGGATGCAGGGCCAGGTCGACGACCGGATACGGGAGGCGGTCGACGCGACGGAC
The DNA here is from genome assembly GCA_964412845.1 of uncultured Streptosporangiaceae bacterium. GTDB lineage: Bacteria > Actinomycetota > Actinomycetes > Streptosporangiales > Streptosporangiaceae > JAWWPY01. Next base: position 42,903 of record CAYPQM010000007.1, on the reverse strand, counting down.
GACCAGACCCGCCACCAGGAGGCCATGGGCGGGTCGCCGCCCGGCGAGTCCGTGGACCGGATGCAGGAAGCGGTCGACGCGGCGGCCGCGCTCGCCGAGGAGACCGGCGGGCTGGGACGCCCGGGCGCGCCCATGAACAGGCGCTCGCCGTTCTTCGTGGGGATGGCAGCGGCCGCCGGGGTCGCGGTCACCTACGGGCTCGCCGAGTTGCTGATCCGGGCCCGGTCTGTGCTGGTCCTGATCGGCCTGGCCCTGTTCATCGCGGCCGGCCTCGACCCTGCGGTCAACTGGCTGACCCGCCATCGCTTCCCGCGCTGGGCGGCCGTCGCGACGATCCTGGTGGTGGCGGTCGGCGTCGTCGCCGGCTTCCTGGCCGCGGCGATCCCGCCGCTCGCTAACCAGGCGACCGCCCTGGCCAACGAGCTGCCGCACTACCTGCACACACTGCAGGATCACAATTCTTCGCTGGGCCGCCTGAACACCCGCTTTCACATCCAGGCGAGGCTGACCAAGCTGCTCTCCGCCAAGGGCACCGCCCTGGTCGGCGGGGTCCTCGGCGCCGGCGAACTGGTGCTCAGCGCGGCCACCTCGGTGCTGGCGGTGGCGGTCCTGGTGGTCTACTTCCTGGCGGCCATGCCACGCATCAAGCTGTTCGTCTACCGGCTCGCGCCGCAGTCCCGCCGGGCCCGGGTCATCCTGATCGGCGACGAAATCTTCACCAAGGTCGGCGGCTTCGTCCTGGGAAACTTCCTGACGTCGGTGATCGCTGGCCTCGGCACCTATGTCTGGCTGCTTATCTTCGGCATCCCTTACGCCATCCTGCTGGCGTTGCTCGTGGCCCTGCTCGACCTGATACCGGTCGTCGGGTCCACCGTCGGCGGGGCTATCGTCTCCCTGGTGGCGCTGACCGTATCGCTCCCGATCGCGATCGCCACCCTGGGTTTCTACATCGCCTACCGGCTAGCGGAGGATTACCTGATAGTGCCGAGGATCCTGGGCCGGACCGTGCAGGTGCCCGCGGTGGTGACCGTGGTGGCCCTGCTGGTCGGCGGTGCGCTGATGGGAATCATCGGGGCACTGGTGGCGATCCCGGTGGCCGCCGCCCTCCGGCTGCTGCTCTATGAGGTTGCCTTCCACCGCCTCGACTCAAGCTAAGCCGGGTGCGCCATCGGGGATGACGCGGGTCAGCCGGACGAGGGCCGGGCTGACGAGAGCCCGGCGCCGCGGCGCCGGGGATGGCTGCGGGCCGCCCGGCGCCCGCTGCGCCGTGTGGTGATCCTTTTCATCCTGGTCCTGATCATCGAGTACCTGGTCATCCCGGAACTGGTCGGCGCGAGCAAAGACCTGTACCTGCTCGGCCGGGTCGGCGTGGGCTGGCTGATCGCCGGGCTCCTGCTGGAAGCGGTGTCCCTGTTCTGTTACGCGCTGCTGACCCGGGTCCTGCTGCCACCCCGGGGGCGGCCCGGACTGTCCCGGCTTTTCCGCATCGATCTGGCCGCGGCAGCGGTGGCGCACGTCATCCCGGCGGGCACAGTCGGCAGCGCCGGAGTCGGCTACCAGCTGTTCACCGCGGAAGGGCTGCCGGGCACCGATGTCGGCGTGATGATGGCGACTAAGGGCATGGGCTCCACGGTCGTGCTGAATGTCCTGCTCTGGCTGGCGCTGGTGATCTCCATCCCGCTGTCCGGATTCCGCCCCATCTACGCCACGGTCGCCATCGTGGGCGCGGTGCTCCTCGCCGGGGTGGCGGCCCTGGTGGTCGGCCTCACCCGCGGCGGGCAGCGGGCCGGGCGCATCGTCCGGGCGATCGGGAACAAGATCCCCCGCGTCGGCGGCGAGCGGCTGGAGAAGATCGTGCTGCAGGCCAGTGCCTCACTGCGCGCGCTGACCAGTGATCCGAAGGTGCTGGCCAGCTCGCTGACCTGGGCGTCAATGAACTGGCTGCTCGACGCGGCGTCACTGTGGTGTTTCATCGCCGCGTTCGGCCGGCTCGCCAACCCGGTCGGGCTGTTCGCCGCCTACGGGATCGCGAACGTGCTGGGCGCCATCCCGGTCACCCCGGCCGGGCTGGGCGTGATCGATTCGGTGACCCCGGTGCTGCTGGTGAGCTTCGGCCTGACCAGGAGCGTGGCGACCCTTGGCGTGCTCAGCTGGCGGCTGGTGAACTTCTGGCTGCCGATCCCGACCGGAGCGGCCGCTTACGTCTCGCTCAAGGTGCCGAAGGGCTCAGGCCTGCGCGCGATGCGCCGGTCGCTGGCCGAGATGACCGCGCGGGGCAAACCCGGCGAGGAGCCGCCCACCCTCAGCCAAGACTGAGCACGGCGATCGCGACCACCGTCCCGGTGATCGCATAGGCGGCGTAGTCGTTCGCCGAGCCGGTGTGCAGCGCCCGGAGCCCGCGGATCAGCCGGGGTTCCCGGATCCGCAGGTACCCCCAGGCCAGGACCGCCGCCACGGCGAGGCTGACCGCCAGGGTGCCGAGTTCGGCCGGCGAGACGTAATCGAAGGGAATGCGGAGCTGGGGAATCCGCCCGCGGCCGGCCAGTACCGCACTGGCGTACCGGGCCGGGTGCAGCAGGCTGGAGGCGGCGGGCGCCATGAACGTGCGGAGCGCGAATGACCCGGCGACGCCAAAAGCCACGCAGCATGCGCTCAGGCTGGCGAACCCGGTGAGCATTCCGGGCCGCAGCGTGTCCTGCCACTGGTAGTCCTCGGTGCGGCGCCGGAAAAAGGCCAGCCAGGCCGCTCGGCCCAGGGCCGCCAGGGTGATCACCTGCGCCGCCAGAGTAAGGATGTAGGGAATGATCTCGCGATCTTGCAGCAGCCCCTGGTGGATCAAGTTGAGCGAGACGTACCCGTTGAACGGCGGGAAGCCGGCGATGGACGCCACGCCGAGCAGGAAAGCGGCCGCGACGGCCGGCATGTGCCGGACGAGGCCACCCATCTCGGAGAGCCTTATGGCGCCCGTGCGGTGCACGATCGCCCCGGCGGACAAGAACAGCAGGGACTTGAACAGCGCGTGGTTCACGAGGTGGTAGGCGGCGCCGGCCACCCCGGAGGGATTACCGGCGGCCAGCCCGACGACGATGATCCCGACCTGGGAGATCGTGTCGTAGGCGAGCAGCCGCTTCAGGTCGTCCTGGGCCAGGGCCATGATGGCGCCGAGCAGCGCGGAGATCAGCCCGAGCGTCATCAGCAGCCCGAGCACGGGCGCGGCGCCCGGGCCAAAGATCTGGAAGACGACGCGCGCGATCGCGAGCACACCGAGGCTGTCCATGAGCCCGGAGAACAGGGCGTTCACCGGGCCCGGCGCCGCGGTGTGCACGTCGGGAAGCCAGCCGTGAAATGGGACGAGCCCGGCCTTGGTGCCGAAACCCGCGACCAGCAAGCCGAGCGCGATGGCATCCGGGGTGGTGATGTGGCCGGCCAGCGAACCATGCAGCTGGGCGTAGTTCAGCGCGCCGGTCTCAGCGTAGAGCAGCCCGGCCCCGATGAAGATGGCGAAACTGGCCAGCGTGGTCAGCACCAGGATCTTGAACGCGGCCTCCAGGGCGAGCGGCCGCTCCAGGAAGAAGCCGGCCAGCCCGTAACTCGACAGCGCGGCGACCTCGAACCAGACGAACAGGTTGAACAGGTCGGCGGTGAGCGCGGCCCCGATCACGGCCGCGAGCAGCAACTGGAAGAGACACGCGTACCCGCCGAGTTCGCGGGCGCCGAGCCCGCCCAGCTCGGACAGGGTGTACAGCATCAGGATGGCGCCGATGATCGCCGCGGCCAGCGCGAGCAGCAGGCCGAACGGGTCGGCCGCGAACGCGATGCCGAGCACGTGGCCGCCGACCGGGGTCCAGTGGCCCAGGTACTCGGCCAGAACACGGCCGCCGAATACCGAAGGCGCCTCAAGCAGCAGCACTGCCGCCGACCCGGCCAGGGCGGCCACCGAGACGATGACCGGCAGCGCGGCGGACAGCCGGGCCAGCAGCGGTGCGGCGGCCGCCCCGCAGAGCGGGATGGCGACCGGCAGCGGCAGCAGCGAGGCGAGCGCCGCCGCGTTCACCCGCGCATCTCGCGGACCTTATCCGTGTCCAGCGTGCGGTAGTGCTGCGCGATGCGCACCACCACGCTGAGGAACACGGCGGTGACGGCGACGCCGATGACCACGGCGGTGAGGCAGAAGTTCTGCAGCACCGGGTCGGCGACGTTGCCATGCACCAGGGATCCCACGCTCTGGCCGGGCGGCGGGCTGAGCAGGACTGGCGCGGTCGATCCCGCCCGGTAGGCGAGCGAGATCATGAACAGGTAGGTGGCGGCTTCCATCAGGGACAGCCCCATCACTATCTTGATCATGTTGCGCCTGGTCAGCACCGTGTACAGGCCGATGCAGAGCAGCGCCACCGCAGCCAGGTAGTTGACCACGATCATTGCGAGCCCCCGCGGTCATCGGCGCCGGAGCGCTCATCGGGCGACCAGTCGTGGCCCATGCCGATCAGCGCGAACACGGCGATGGCCAGGCCCGTGCCGACCTCGATCAGCTCACTGGCCGAGAAGAGCTGCGCGATGCCGCCGGACAGGATGGTCTGCGGTGCGGCCAGCGGCAGCCAGTTCGCACTGAACGACCCACGCAGTAGCAGGCCGAGCAATTCGGTCCCGATGATCGCGCCCGCGCCGGCCAGTTCGACCGCCTCCAGCAGGCCAGGCCGGACGACCGCGGCGATCCGGCGGCGGCCGAAGCCGGCGTAGACCAGCAGCAGGACACCGAGGATGACAGCGCCGCCCGGGAACCCGCCGCCCGGCGAGTAACCCCAGGCGACCAGGTAGAGGCCGGCCACCGCCAGGACCGGGAGCGCGATCCGGATCGCCGTGCGGACTACTACGGTCATCGCGTCCGCGGTCTCCGGCGCGGGAGTGCCCAGCGGGGTCTCGTCGGGGGTGGCGGGCCCGGCCACCTCGCCCGGCGCGAGCGCACCTTGTTCCCGGCGCTCCGCGGTCCGGGCCGCCTGCTCGGTGGCGTCGGCCTGCTCGGCCGGATCGCACTGCTCCTGCTCCCGCTCGCCGGCCTGCGCCTCGCCGAAGTAGCCGCGGCGCGCTTCCCGGGACCGGGTGATCAGCACCACGCTCATCACCGCCGCCAGCAGCAGGAACGTCTCACCGAAGGTGTCAAATCCCCGGGTTCCGTAGACGATCTCATTGACCGGCTCGGTCAGTCCCCACCGGGGCAACGAAACATCCATGGCATAACGGGCCACCGCGGACAGTGCCGCGTGTTCCCTCGGGATGCCGGTCATCGCGGCTCCCAGGGCCACGGCCATCGCGGCCGTCAGGATCGCGCCCAGCCACCGGCGGTGCTCGGGCTCATGCTCGGCCGCCTCATCACGGACGCCCGGTGGCTCAGCCCGGCTCATGGTCGCGCTCCGTGACCTCATCAAGCTCCGGCTTGTCCGTGACGTCGGCCCGGGACTTACCGATCGCGACCAGGTACAGGACGGGCAGGGCGATCGCCCCGACCACCACCTCAGCATGCGCGACGTCAGGTGCCCCGAGCACCACGAACAGGACCGCCAGCATGGTGCCGGCCGCCGACAGTGCCATCACCGCGCCGCCCAGGTTACGCAGCTTGACCACCAGCACCGCGCTGGCCAGCACGACGGCGAGGATGAGGTAGTCAAGCACCCAGAACGCGGTCATGGCGCGCCCGGCCGGTCAGCATCGGCCGGCCGGGCCGGACGCGCCGGCCTGTCCCCGGCCGCCCGCTTCCCCGCTGCCGCCTGCGCGGCGACCTCGTCGGTGACCGCGCCCGGCCACATCGGCACGCCCGCCTTGTACGCGGCCCGGGCCAGCGCGTGCGACGCGACCGGGTTCACCACCAGAAGCAGCACGGCGACGAGGATCGCGCGGCTGCCGTACGGGCTCACCGGCCCCTCCGCCACGACCAGTGCCACCAGGAGGGGCAGCGCGCCCATCGTGATGGTCTTGCTGGAACACTGGATCCGGCTGTACACATCGGGCATCCGCAAGATCCCCACCGCACCTGACAGTGAGAACGCCAGTCCGATGACGGCCAGGCCGATAACGATGCCTTCCCTCACAGCAGCCCCCGCTCCAGGTAACGTGACCAGACGATGGCGCCCAGGTAGCTGAACGACGCCAGCCACAGCGCGACATCCAGGTAGATGGTGCGGCCGGCGAACGCGGCGAAGAACAAGACCGCCAGCGTCGCCTGCGTCGACATCGTGTTGAGCGCCACGATCCGGTCCGATACGGTCGGGCCCGCCGCCAGCCGGACCAGCAGCAGGGCCGCGATCGCCACCTCAGCGATCGCAACCGCCAGGCAAATCTCAGCCATCGGCCTGCCGCCTTCCGTGGAACGCGGCCAGCAGGTCCTCCACCGGCCCGTTGATGGCCTGCCTGGCCTGCTCGGGCCCGCCCTCGGGGACCTCGACGGCATGATACTGAAGCTGGCCGCCGCGGCGGTCAAGATCGACGAGCTGGTTGTCCACGATCAGCGAGGTGATGAGGCCCACGGCGGTCAGGTCCCCCTCCGATCGCTGCGACGTGGCCACGATGACCATGCCGCTGCGCAGCGGCCGGCGCGGATTCCAGATCAGCCAGGACAGCCGCAGGTTGGCCAGCACGATCCGCCGCGCGGCGAGGACCAGGAGCGCGCCGGTGGCGGCGAGCCGCCGCGGGGTCAGCAGCCGCCACGGGCCGGCCACCTCACCCAGCGGCGCCAGCGCCACCGCGACGACGATGGCGACGGCAACCCCGGCGAGCACCTGCTCCAGGGTGAGAGTCCAGGTCAGCAGCATCCAGACGCCGAACGCCCAGCAGGACAGCGCGATAACCCGGCCGGCCATCGCAGGCCCTCAGCCGGTGTAGTTCTGAGCCATGACATCCGCCCCTTTCGGTGACCGGCCTCGCCTACCCGGTGATCTCCGCCGCTAACATCAGGCCAGCTGACATTGACGCTGCGGGCCGTCATCCGCGGGTGTCCGGACTCCGGTCGGCGCGGGCGGGCATCGGCGGGTCATCACCCGTGATGATGCCTCCCCCGTGGCCCCAGGTCAGGTACCGGTAGGACAGGTTGATCAGCGCGGAGATCCGATTGCGGTTGCCGAGCAGGGTCACCAGGTGCAGGGCCAGCCAGGCGAGCCAGGCCAGGGTGCCCCGGACCCGGACGTGGTAGGGCAGCTGGACGACAGCGGACCGGCGGCCGATGGTGGCCATGATTCCCTTGTCGTGGTAGCTGAACGGGACGGTGGGCCGCCCGGCCGCGAGCCTGCGGATCTGCCGGGCGGCGTGCCGGCCCATCTGCAGGCCCGGCTGGGCGAGCTGCGGCACCGACTGGCCCTCGATCAGCGCGATGTCGCCCACCGCGAAGATGTGCTCGTGCCCAGTCACCAGGAGGTCCGCGCCGGTCGTGATGCGGCCTGCCCGGCCCTGCGGCAGGCCCCATTGCCCGGCCGATTCCGGCGCGGAGACACCCGCGCCCCACACGGTGAGGTCGCTGGCCAGCTCCTCGCCGTCCGCGAGAACGACCTTGTCGGCGGTGATCTCGCGAATGGTGGTGTCCAGCCGGATGCCGACCTGCCGGCCCTGCAGTTGCTGGCGCGCGTACTCGCGAAGGGCCGGATGGAATGGGGCCAGCAGCGCGGAAGCCTGCTCGACCAGCGTGATGTGGATACGGGCCGAGTCAATGTCGGGATACGAGCTGGGCAGGGCGATGCTGCGCAGCTCCGCGAGCGTGCCGGCCAGTTCGACACCGGTAGCCCCGCCGCCCACGACGGTGATGTTCAGATCCTGGCTGTCGCCGGTGGCGCTGAGCCGCTCCACGCAGGCCGTCAGGTGGTCGCGGAGCCGGATGGCGTCGTGCCGGGTGTAGAGGCCGAAACTGTGCGTGGCAGCCCCGGTCACGCCGTAGTACCCGGCTGACACCCCGGTCGCCAGGACCAGGTAGTCGTAGACGAGCTCGCCCCCGTCAGTGAAAGTGATGCGCCGGGCGGCGGGATCGATGCCGGACAGCTCCCCGCGCCGGAACCGGGCGCCGTATTTCCGGGCGAAGCCCCGCAGCGGGTACGCGACGTCGCTGGGGTTCAGCCCGCCGGTCGCGACCTGGTAGAGCAGCGGCTGGAAGGTGCTGTATACGTTGCGGTCGACCAGCGTGACCGCCAGCCCGGCGCGGGTCAGCCGGCCCACCGTGGCCAGCCCGGCGAAGCCAGCGCCGACAACCACCACCCGAGGCCGGTAGCTGCCGGCCTCGGCCCCGTTCCGCCACTTCCTGGCCATGGCACCTCCTGCACGTCACTGGCGGGGCAAGCGCACGACCGACACGAAGAATTCGTCGATCTGACGGACAGCCGCGATGAACTGGTAGACATCCACCGGCTTCGTCACATAGGCGTTGGCGTGCAGCTTGTAACTGCGCAAGACGTCCTCTTCAGACGAGGACGTGGTCAAGACCACCACCGGCACGTGGGTCAGGTCAGGGTCGGATTTGATCTGTTCCAGGACCTGCCGCCCGTCGTATTTCGGCAGGTTGAGGTCGAGCAGGATGAGGTCGACGCTGGGCGCCCCGGTGTGCGCGCCCCGGCGGTAGAGGAAATCCAGCGCTTCCTCGCCGTCGCGCGCCACATGCAGCCGGTTGTTGATCTTGTTGTCCTCGAAGGCCTCCCGGGTCATCAGCTCATCGCCGGGGTCATCCTCGACGAGCAGGACCTCGATGGGCAGCAGGGGGTCAGTCATGCGGGGATCCCTTCGGGGGTGGTGCTGGCGGTCTCGCCGGCCTGATCTGGTACCACCGGGTCGATGCCGGGCAGCGTGAAGCAGATGCGCGTGCCGCCCGCATAGGCGGTGTCGATGCCGATCTCGCCGCCGTAGTGCTCGACGATCCTCTTGCAGAGCGCGAGACCGATGCCGGTTCCGGCGTAGGCCTCGCGGGTATTCAGGCGCTGGAAGATGACGAAGACCTTCTCGGCAAATTCCGGCGCGATGCCGATGCCGTTGTCGGTGACGCACAACCGCCAGGTCCCGTCCGGCTCTTCCGTGGCGGTGATCCGCACCACCGGGGCCCGGTCGGGGGCCCGGAACTTGATGGCGTTGCTGATCAGGTTCTGCCACAGCATGGCGAGCAGGGTAGGGTCGCCCATCACCTCGGGCAGGTGCTCAGGGGGCTCGATGACCGCGCCAGCCTCCTCGATTGATGTGCCGACCGCGGCGATCGCGGTATCCAGCGGCTGGCTGAGCGGGACCTTGATGCGCGTGTCGCTGCTGCGGCCGACCCGGGAGAAGGTCAGCAGGTCGTTGATCAGGACCTGGAGTCGCTTCGCCCCGTCGACGGCGAAGTCGATGTACTGGCGGCCCCGGTCATCCAGCTTGTCGCTGTAGCGCTTCTCCAGCAGCTGGCAGAACGAGGCCACCTTGCGCAGCGGTTCCTGCAGGTCGTGCGAGGCGACATAGGCGAACTGCTCGAGTTCGCTGTTGGAACGGCTCAGCTCGGCCGCATACGCGTCCAGGTCGGCCGCCTGGCGGACGGCGGTTTGCCGGGCCGTGCGGGCGTCCTGCAGGGCGGCGGCGAGCTCGCTGCGCATCGCCTCGACGTCGGCGGCGACCGCGCGCAGGTCAGCGGGGCCGGACGGCTGGATGCTGGTGCCGAAGTCGCCTGCCGCCACCAGGCGGGCGCGCGCGCCCAGGCGGCTCAGCGGCTGGACGACCGCGCTGTGCAGCACCAGGGACACGGCCGCCGCGGCCAGCAGGAAGACGGCGAGGATGGTCGCGAAGATCCAGTTCTGCAGGGTGCGGACAGCGCCCAGTCGGGCACTGTCCTGCCGCACGAGCGCGGCCAGGTGCGCGTTCTGCACCGCGAACAAGGCCCGCAAGCGGTCAAACGCCCCCTTGCTCCGGTTCAGCAGCCGCAGGTCCGTGGCGCCGAGGGGGCCCTTCCTGGCCTCGTTGATCAAGGGGATCGCGTAAGAACTGCGCCAGCCGGCGGCCGCCCGTTGCACGTTCCCCAGGTCGGCCGCCAGCTCCCGCCGCCCGCCGATCAGCGTGCTCAGCCGGGCCGCGGCGGCTGCCTCCACCGCGCGCCCGGTGGTGTAGGGCTGCAGGAAACCCGCCTCGCTGGTGATGCCAAAGCCACGGACGCCCGTCTCTTCGTCGATCAGGGCGCCCTGCAGCCGGTAGGCCTGCGCCTGGGCCGGCAGGAGGTGGTCATCCAGCTCATGGGATACCGTCCGGCCCTGCCCGAGCAGCGCGATGACGATCACCGAGCCAGCCACGACCAAGACCACGATCACGCCGGACACCAGGGCGAACCATCCCTGGACGGTCAGCGCCGGGAACCGGGGCAGGCCCGGCCGGGGCCCGGCCGTGGTCATCCGGCCACCGCCCACCTGAGGTGGACGACGGCGACATCGTCGGCGAGGCCTCCGTAGCTGCTGGCCGCCGCCTCGGTCCGTTCGATCAGCGCGTCCACGAACGCCGCGGCAGGCAGTGCGGCCAGGTCCCGGGCCATGGCCAGCAGCCCCTCCTCGCCCAGCCGCTGGCTTCCAGGGCCGGTGCGTCCCTCGAACAGCCCGTCGGTGAACAGCACCAGGCCGGCCCCGCCGGGCAGCAGCATCTCTTCTTCCTGCCAGGCCAGGCCCGGGATGAGGCCCAGCGCCGGCCCGCCCTCCCCCTCGATCAGCTCGACGCCGCCCACCGTGCGGAGCAGCAGCCCCGGGTGACCGGCCCGCAGGATTCGCACACTGCGCCGGTCCGGCGCGAAAGCCAGGTGGGTGAGGGTGGCGAAGACGTGCTCACCCTCCCGCTCGGCGACCAGCATCTGCTCCAGCAGTTCGATCACCGCTGGGGCCGGCGTCCCGGCGAGCACGAGGGATCGCCAGGCGACCCGGAGGCAGACGCCGACGGCCGCCTCGGCCGCGCCGTGCCCGGATACATCGCCGATCACCGCATGCACGATGCCGTCGGAAGTCTCGACGATGTCGTAGAAGTCGCCGCCGAGCAGCGCCTGCGCCCGGCCGGGCCGGTAGCGGGTCACCATCTCGAGTTCGCTCGTGCGGACCAGCGGGGTCGGCAGCAGGCCACGCTCCAGCCGGGCGTTCTCCTCGGCTTGCAGCGCGCTGAGCTGCAGTGCCGCCGATGCCTGCTCGACGTGCTTGCGCTGCGCGGCGTAACGGATCGCCCGGCCGAAGGCATCCGCTGCCGCCTGCCCCTTGACCAGGTAATCCTGGGCACCGGCCGCGACCGCCGCGAGTCCCGCGCTCTCCTCGGCCAGCCCGGTCAGCACCACGACCGCCGCACGCGGGGCCGCGGCCAGCAGCTGGGTGACCGCTTCCATCCCCTGGGCGTCGGGGAGATGCAGGTCGAGCAGAATGCAGCTGGGCACGGCTTCGCGCTTCAGCAGGTTCTTCGCCTCAGCCAGCGAGCGCGCCCAGGACATCGTCGCCCGCAGGCCGCTGTCGACGAGTAGCTCCTCGACCAGGACCACGTCCCCCGGATCATCCTCGACCAGCAGCAGCGTCTCGGGCTCGGTGAGCCACGCCGAGCTGCCCTCTTCCGGGGTGCCCTCGGGGACCGCGCTCTCGGCGGCCTGAGGCGGTGAAACGCTGGTCGGAGTCGTCACGGTCACCTCCTTTGCGCCCTGGTCCCTCGCCGGGGGCGAGGAGCTTATCCGCGACTGACACTAACCACCAAAACGACCAATGAACCTGTAATCGCCAGCTGGCCCCAGACACCGGGGAGGCGGCGGGCAAGATCACGCCTCAGCCCGCCAGCTGGGCCGGCTGATCGCGGTGGCTCCGCCGGATTGCCCGGCGCTCCTCCTCGCTCATGCCGCCCCATACCCCGCTGCCCTGATGCGTTTCAAGAGCGAAATGCAAGCACGCTTCCCGTACCGCGCATCGGGCACAGACCGCTTTGGCTGCCGCCACCTGAGCCACGCCTGGCCCGGCCGAGGCGATGGGGAAGAACAGATCAGGATCCTCGTCCCGGCAGGCTCCCAGGTCGAGCCAGGCCAGTCTCCCGTCAGCGGCAGCAGGCGAGTTCATCAGCACACCCTCAGTGGGACGGTTACGGTCATTGCTGGTCCCATCCACTGCCCCGCCGGGGTCACGTTATGCATCGTCGCGGATCTGCCCGTCAGGCCGGTGGTGGCGGCGCGGACAGCGCGCGCAATCCGCGCCGCAGCGCATCCCGGCCCTCCGCGCCCATCGCCCCCAGCAACTCATCCAGCGCCGCCCGCCGCTGCCCCCGCACCCACTCCGCCAGCCGCCGCCCCGACTCCGTCAGCACCAGCACAATCTCCCGCCGGCTCCCCGCCGCCCGCTCCCGCGTCACCAACCCCGCCACCGCCATCCGGTCACACAGCCTGCTCGACGCCGACGCTGACGCCCCCAGCCCCCGCGCCAGCTGATTCAGGTTCAAGCTCCCCGCCCCATCAATCACCAGCAACGCACGCAACTGCACCGCCGGAACCGACGACCCAATCCCCTCCACCGCCCGCTCACACGCCTCCAGCAACACACTCAGCCCAACCTCCACCGAACCAACCTCCAGGTGCCTATGGCCGGCATCCGGCGCCACCTCAGACCCCACCCATTACCACCAGCAATCCCACTGCGCGGTCGCGAGACAACGGTGCAATAGTTTACCAGTGTCAACAGTGCGGGCCTTCTGAATCCCGGTGCCACCATCGGCCCCTGCTCAGGTCGGGCCGGGCTGGGGTGCGGCGAGGGTGGCGAGAAAGTGACCGAAACCGCGCGGTGCACGCGCCTGGCGGCGGGCTGAGGTCACCACGTTGACCTCCGTGGTGCGCAGGATGGCGGCGCCCGCGGCCCTGAGCGACTCGACCAGCGCATGGTCCTCCGCGGTAGGGCTCGGCCTGAAGCCACCGGCCGCGAGGTACGCCCGGGCGCTGAAGCCGAGATTGGCCCCGTGCACGTGCGGATGGGTGCCCTGGCCGTTGCCGTAGCGCTGGTAGAAGCGAGGCGGCACCTCGGGCGGGTGCCCGGCCCAGTCGGTCACCGTCACGGTCCCGACGACCGCATCCCAGCCAGCATCGGCGTACTGCATGTGCTGGCTGAGCCAGCCGGGCGGGACGATCGTGTCGGCATCGGTTGTCGCCAGCCAGATGTCCGCGGGATCTGGCTGCCGCGTCCGGCTGAGCACTTCACGCATGCCCGCCTCTCGCGCCGCGCCAACGCTGCGGGCGCGGATTTCCAGCACGACGGCCCCCGCACGCCGGGCACAGTCCGCGGTCCGGTCGGTGCACGCATCGGCCACCACGACCAGGTGCACAGGCATCCCGGGGAGCGCACGGGCCGCCTGCCGGACGGCGGTCAGGCAGGCGAGCAGCAGGTCCTCCTCGTTGTGCGCGGGCACCACCACCCCGATGGCCTTGATCACAGCAGTCCCCCGGCCCTGGCCACCGATACCGCCCCGCCGTCCGCGCGGACGTACACCTCGGCGAGGAAGTCCGGTTCCCGCAGGCCGACGAGCCGGGCCAGCCCCGGATGGCCGGCCAGCACATGGTGCACGTCGTCGCCGCTGCGTGGGTAGTCCGCCACCGGGTGCCGCCAGTGCACCGCGAGCAGGCTCCCGCCCGGGCGCAGGGCGGCCACGCCCAGGTTCAGCACCCGGTCAAGATCATCTCCAGCGAAGTAGTAGAGGAACTCGGAGAAGACAATGAGGTCGAACCCGCCTGCTGGCCAGTCGCGCGGGATGACCCGGCGCTGCACTTCGACGTTCGGCAAAGGCGCGGTCCGCAGGGCGGCACGGTGCACCGCCGCCGCGGCCCCGTCGCAGGACAGCAGCCGGTCACAGCGCGGAGCCAGCAATTCGGTGAACACCCCGATCGAGCAGCCGGGCTCGAAGGCGTCGCCGTAGCGCTCGGCGGGCAGCAGGGCGAGGCTGATCGCGTACTTGCGCGCCTCGTACCAGCGGGTGGCAAATTCCCACGGGTCGGGCGAGGCGGCGTAAAGCTCGTCGAAGTAGCCCGGTCCCAGAGTCATCGACATATCACTGGAAGAGCACCTCCTGGCCGCGGGTGAAGTGCGCGACTACGCCGGGGGCCAGCACGGGCCCGGTGCTGGCGTCCCGGTTCTCCAGTTGGCTGGCGAAGCAGCGGATCGCGTCCCGCTTCCGGGCGGCTACCGCCAGCGGAAGCGGGACGCGGACGGCCCGGCCCCACGGCGGGCCGGGGTCGCCGGGCCGCGCCCAGTGCCACATCCAGATCGGGTAGAACATCGTGTGCTCGCTGGCCCCGCGGGCCGCCCGGCCCACCACTTCATGGTCGGCGTGCACGTCTTTCTCCCAGGGAGCGAGGCAGACGTCGAACCCGCCGAGGTACTCCGCCAGCAGCGCGGTGATGTCGTCCTCCCGGGTGCTCAGTCCCGCGTCGGGCAATCGCAGCCGGACCACATCGGCCGCCTGCGCGCCAAGCACGCGCAGCGCGCCGGCGGTCTCGGCGGCCCTGCGCTGGGCCAGCGCCTCTGGTTCAGCGATGCCCGGATGAGATGCCTCCCCGTCGGTGACGGAGACGAGCCGCAGCCGGGCGCCCGCGGCAGCCAGGACGGACATGATCCCGCCTACGCCGAGTACCTCGTCGTCGGGATGAGCCGCGACGATGACCGCGCTGGTCCAGGCCGAGACATCGAGGGCAGGCAGCCGGGCCAGCTCAGGCCAGTTGCGCCAGGTCTCCTCATCGGTACCTGGTGCCTCGATGGGGTTGCCGGCGGCCAGGCTCACCACTCGGTGCCCCGCTCGGTGACCAGCGCACCCAACTCGGCGAGGTCCCGTTCCGCATGGTGCTGCCGCAGATAGACGGCCAGATCCGCGACCGTGCGGCCGTGCGCCTCGTCGTGACACAGCGGCCCGGCCCCCAGCGCCCGGCCGACCCGGGCGCAGACGTCCGTGGCGACGGCCTCGACCAGAGCCCGCACCCGCAGGGCGCGGCCGCGGCCGGTGTTCGCCTGGTCGCCCGGATCGGCGTCGATCTGATCCGCGGCCTGGTCGAGGGCGGCTCGCGCGGCGCCCAGTCCGATGTCCACCGCGCCCAGGTGGGCCAGCGCATGCGGCCCGACGTCCCGCTTTCCCGCCACGGCGAGCAGGGTCCGGCCGACCGACCGGGCCCCGCCGTACCAGCAGGCCGCGACGCCGACGCCGCCGTGGGTGAATCCGGGCCGGTCAACGTAGCCTCCGGGCGGCCCGACCGGTTCGGCGAGAATGTCGGCGAAGCCCACGTCCAGGGTGTCGCTCCCGGCCATGCCGGTGGCCGGCCAGGTCCCAAAGTAGGGCGTCAGGGCTGCTGTAGTGACGGCGAACAGCCGCATGCCGTCGGCAGCCGCCGCCGTGACCAGGGCATGAGTGCAAGCGCGCGCCCCGGAACAGTACTGCTTGGTACCCCGCAGCCGCCAGCCGCCTTCGGTCCGGGTGGCTTGGAGGCTGGGACCAGGTGGGTTCGCCGCCCACACGCCCCACCGGCGGCCCGCCCGGGGCCGGGGCCCGCCCAGCTCAGCCAGGATCGCCAGCGCGTCGGCGTGCCCCTCACCGAGCCTGGCCAGCGACAAATCTTCCTCGGCCAGGTCCGCGAACGCCGCCCAGCGCTCCCGGGTCCGCCCGCTCCCCGGCACCGGCAGGTCGAGCCGGCCCGACTCGACCGCCGCGGCAAACGCGACCGCGACGCGCTGCCAGGCCGGCAGGCCGGTCTGGTCCGGGTAACCGCGGTCTGCGTCAGCGGAGGTCATATGCCGCGCATTACCGGGCAGTTATCCAAATGAATTTCATAATTCGCGGGCACGCACCGCGCCGCCGTGGCCGGATTATTATCGATACCGGTGGCGGATTGTGCATGACAGCTATAACGCATTGTGTTAAACCTGCTACCTGCCACGAACTGGCCCCCTTCAGCAACGAAGACCCATGGCTACCCGCCGAGATGAGCTTTACACCGGGTTTCATGGCGGAGTTCAATAAAGCAGTGGCCTGCGCGTCGTGCCTTATGCGGCGCGAGCCGGGACATGGGCCGCGAGCCGGGACCGGACAGCGTCCCGCCCGGACTGGCGGCCAGGGCGGGGCAGGCTCGCCGGACTACGCGGTGGCGGCGAGTTCCGGGCCGTCCTGCTCGTTCGGGCCCAGGATGCGCCCGCGCAGGTAGCTGAGGGCGTGCGCGAGGAGCCGGGAGACATGCATCTGCGAAATCCCGAGCTTCTTGCCGATCTCAGCCTGGGTCATGTCGCCGTAGAAGCGCAGGAGCAGGATCGTCTGCTCCCGGTGCGGCAGCTCTTCCCAGTGGGCGGCGAGTGCCTCCATGGACAGCGTGTGCTCCACCTGCGGGTCATCAGCACCAAGCAGGTCGGCCAGGCTGGCTGCCTCCGGCTGGCCGGCCATTGGCGCGTCCAGCGAGGACGGCTGCAGGAGCATGTCGGCCCGCAGCGCCTCCCGGACGTCAGCTTCGCTGGCCCCCAGGTGCCCGGCCAGTTCGGCGGCAGACGGGGCGTGGCCGAGCTGCTGGATCAGCTCATTCGTCGCTTTCCGCACCTCAAGCAGCAGTTCCTGCACCGGGCGCTCGACGCGCACCTGCCACCGCTTGTCACGGAAATACCGCTTGATCTCACCGCTGATGCACGGCTGCGCGTACGCGGCCAGGCTGTGCCCGAACTGCGGGTCGAAATTGTTGATTGCCTTCAGCAGCCCGACGTACCCGACCTGCATGAGGTCCTCGGTCGGCTCCGGGCTGCGCTTGTACCGGTAGACGCAGGAGCGCACCAGCCCGTGGTGGCGGCTGACCAGCAGCTCGCAGGCCGCCTCCCGCCGCGCACTGCCGTGCGGCTGCGACCGGACGATGCCGAGCAGTTCGGCGTCTTCACGGCTGTCCAGGTCTTCGAGCCGCTCATGGGCCTCAAGCTCTGCGCCTTCGAGGCTCTCCAGGTCGCGGGGGGTCACACTGGCCAGGGCGGCCGGCCCCCGGCTGGGAGTCCTGGAAGCGACTTTCCTTGCAGCAAGTGTTTCCATACGGAAATGTTCTCACGATCCCCCGGGCGATGCAACCCCCGGTTGCCGGGACGGCCGCGGCAGGCCGCAGTGAGCAGTCAGCCAGGCCCGGCGGACAGCGCGCGCAATCCGCGCCGCAGCGCATCCCGGCCCTCCGCGCCCATCGCCCCCAGCAACTCATCCAGCGCCGCCCGCCGCTGCCCCCGCACCCACTCCGCCAGCCGCCGCCCCGACTCCGTCAGCACCAGCACAATCTCCCGCCGGCTCCCCGCCGCCCGCTCCCGCGTCACCAACCCCGCCACCGCCATCCGGTCACACAGCCTGCTCGACGCCGACGCTGACGCCCCCAGCCCCCGCGCCAGCTGATTCAGGTTCAAGCTCCCCGCCCCATCAATCACCAGCAACGCACGCAACTGCACCGCCGGAACCGACGACCCAATCCCCTCCACCGCCCGCTCACACGCCTCCAGCAACACACTCAGCCCAACCTCCACCGAACCAACCTCGCGATCTGGGGCCTCCGGCAGCGCTGGCCCGGCCGCCTCGCGCTCGCTGCGCTGCGGGCGCTGGCCTGCTCCGGTGGGGAACATCATTGCTTGTGGGCGG
Source organism: uncultured Streptosporangiaceae bacterium (assembly GCA_964412845.1). Classification (GTDB taxonomy): domain Bacteria; phylum Actinomycetota; class Actinomycetes; order Streptosporangiales; family Streptosporangiaceae; genus JAWWPY01. The sequence continues at coordinate 25,317 of CAYPQM010000007.1, read as the reverse complement.
CGCTAGGCCGCAACGCGTCCTGGCCGGCGGCCGAGATGCATGGCAACAGTGACGACGGTCCCGGTTGACACGATGACCTCCCGGGTTTTCAGGGCTGTTGCCGGTGCGAACTCCCCCTCAGCCAGCAACTCAAACACCTTGCCACGCACCGGCGCGCTGGCCACGTCCCCCCGGCCGGGAGGCAATTGCGTAGTGCGCGCATATCGGCGTCTTCCGGGTACCCTGAGCGTCCCGCAGGTCTCCACCCAGGCAGGCTTGTCCGCTCAGTCTCCGCGCCCTCACCAGAAATCGCTTACGAAAGGCGCTGATGGGTGCCAAGGGGGTGAATCGACCGTGACGGTCAGCGAGTATGCCGTATACGACGACGGGGTGTTGCGGATCACCCGGTCAGGCAGCCCACCCATCGTGGCCCTGGCCGGTGAAATTGATGAGTCCACTTATCCCGGTCTGGTCGGCGCGCTGGAAACGGCGGCGGACGGGCATAACGAGATACATTTCGACTTCGCCCAGGTCGCGTACTGTGATCTTGCGGGCTTGCGGGCGATCATCTGCGTCACCGGGGCTGACCACGACGGCAAGGGCAGCCGAAGGCGCGTCGTGCTGCACCGGCTCTCGCCGGAACTAGAGACGGTGCTGCGGATCGTCGGCTGGGATGGCACGCCTGGACTGGCACTGAATGAGCCCTGGCACGGGGACCAAGTGCCGGAGCCTGGCCGGCTATGGGCGCAGCAATGAGGACGGAGGGGTGTTCATGAGCGGCAGCGCGCCAGCGTTCATGCACCGGGCCTGCCTCTACGGCTCCGACGAGCAGTTCCTGGCGATGGCCATGCCATTCCTCGATGAGGGCCTGTCTGCTGGGGAGCCGGTTCTCGCTGTCACCACCCCCGCCAACCTTGAGCTGATCAACACGGCCCTCGGCGCGCGCGGCGGCAATGTCGATTACGCCGAATCCGCGTTCTTCGGCCGCAGGCCAGCCCAGCGGGTCGCCGCGTTCCACCGCTACTGGAAGCGGCACAGCCCAGCCGGCCATCCCGCCCAGGTGCGTATCGTCGCTGAGCCGGTGTGGGCCGGCCGTTCGTCCCGGGAGATCGCGGCGTGGACGCGCATGGAAGCGGCGCTCAACGTCGCGCTGGCGCCCACCACCATCTCCATGATCTGCCCCTACGACAGGCGCATCGTCCCGCCTGCCATCCTGGCCAACGCGGGCAGCACCCACCCGGAGCAGGTTGACGGGGCGCGCAGCAGGCCCAGCCCGGAGTATTCGGACCCGGCGGCCTTCGCCGCCGCGTGCGATGCCAGCCCGCTGCCGGACCCGCCCGCCAGCGCCGCGGAACTCCAGTTCACCGGGGATCTGCGCGGACTGCGCCGGTTCGTCGCCCGCCGCGCCGCCGCGCACGGCCTGACCAGCGACCGGGTCAGCATGCTCGTATACGCGGCAGGCGAGGTCGCCACCTACGTCAAGAACCAGCCCCCCGGCAGCGCCACCGTCCGGGTGTGGGAACAACCAGGAGCGGTGGTCTGCGACATCCGCCAGATGCGCGCCAGCAGTGACCGCGACCCGTTCCTCGGCCTGCGCCCCGCCGAACTGAAGCCTGAGCCGGGCGATGGGCTGTGGCTGGCCGGTCAGATCTGCGACTGGACAGAGATCCGGTCCACTGACGAGAGCAGCGTCATCCGCCTGCAGGTGGCCAGCCGCCACAATGAGGAGATGGCTCAGCCGGGGATCAGGTACCCGATCTGACGCCGGGCTTGCCCTCCCGCAGCCGGGGGCAGCGGGTGCACTGCCCGCCGTGGCCCTGGCTACCCGGCGGCGATGATCACGTTTACCGGCCCGCTTCGCGGGCAGCGGTACGCCCGGTCAGTGTCTACAGCGCAGGCATGCCTGATTCGTCGGCGGCGGACCTGAAGGAGACCATGATCATGAAGATCGCTCTGATCGCCGAGCGTCCCGGCTCGTCCTCGCGGCCACGCGGCGCCTACCCAGGGGATCCCGCCGCCGACGTCCTGTCGCTCGGCCGGGCACTCGCGGCCCGCGGCCAGCAGGTCACTGTCTACTCACGCACCGGCTCCGCGGCTCTCCCGCGCCGGGCCACGCTGGGCCGCGGGCTAACCGTCGAGTACGTCGCGGCCGGCCCGCGGGCCGGGTTCCCGGATGACCCGGCCCGGCGGCCGGATGATGTGGTGCCGCCGCATCTCCCGGCGTTCGCCGACCAGCTCGCGGCACGTTGGCGCGGTAGCGCCCCGGACCTGGTGCATGCCCATTTCTGGACCAGCGGCCTGGCCGCCCTGGCGGCTGCCCGCGACCTCGGCATCCCGGTCGTCCAGACGTTCCAATCGCTCGGCGCCGGCCCATCCGGCAATGACGGGCCCGCCACGCGGGACGGGGCCGCCAGGATCCGGCTGGAGGCCGCCATCGGCCGCACCGCCCACGCCGTGCTGGCCGCCAGCTCCGATGAGCGGGCACAGCTCGGCCGCCTGGGCGTGCCATCGGCTTCGGTCTGGGTTGTGCCACCCGGTGTGGACACCGCGAGGTTCCAGCCGTCCGGCCCGGCGGCCGGCCGGGGCAGCCGGCCCCGGCTGCTGATGATCGGGCCGCCGGACGATCATCAGGCACTGAGCACCGCCGCGGCTGCGCTGGCTGACGTGCCGGACGCGGAACTCCGCATCATCGGCATCCCGGCCGCCGGCCGGCCCGACGGCGAGCCAGGCGGCCGGGCCCTCAGCGCGATTTCCCGCGAGCTGGGGGTGCACGACAGGATCAGCCGCACGGCAGCGGTGAGCCAGGCCGCCATGCCGGCCCTGATGCGGTCCGCGGACGTGCTCATCCATCTGACCCCCAGCGAGTCCTTCGCCAGGGTGCCCCTTGAGGCGATGGCCTGCGGCCTGCCCGTGATCGGGCTGGCGGCCGGCGCCACCCGGGACGCCGTGATCGACGGGGTCACCGGCTACCTGGTGCCGCCGGATCAGCCCGCGCTGCTGGCGGGGCACCTGCGCCAGCTTCTGGCCCACCCCATGCTCCGCGAGGGGTGCGGCATCGCCGGGGCGAGCCGGGCCCGGCACCGCTACTCCTGGGAGCGGATCAGCCAGGAAGCACTGGCCGTGTACCAGGCGCTCGCCCGCCGCAGGCTGCAGGCCGCGGCGTAGCGAGCCATGCCGCCTACCTCAGCGCGCGACGCCACCCGCCGCACGGTGCTCGTCGCGGGTGCCGCCAACCTGGTCGTGGCGGTGGCCAAACTGGCCGCCGGGCTGGTCACCGGGTCCAGCGCCATGCTCGCCGAAGCTGCCCACTCCATCGCGGACACCATCAACCAGGCGTTCCTGCTGACCTCCGTGCACCAGGCGGAACGCCCCGCCGATTCCGGCCACCCCTTCGGATACGGCCAGGAACGCTACTTCTGGTCGCTGCTGGCGGCGTTCGGTATCTTCATCGCGGGCGGCGGTTTCTCCGTTTTCGAAGGGCTGCTCGCCTTCCGCAGCAGCGGCCCCGAGCACAGCCCGGTCCTCGCCTACATCGTGCTGGCGGTCTCCTTCGTCGCCGAAGCCACCTCGCTGGCGCGAGCCTCCCACCAGGTCCGCGCGGAAGCCCGCCAGTCCGGCAGCGAGGTCCTGGACCACGTGCGCAACACCCCCGACACGACGGTCAAGGCGGCCCTGTTCGAGGACACGGCCGCCTTGATAGGTCTCGTGCTCGCCGCCGCGGGCCTCATCCTGCGCCAGCTCACCGGATCTGCGCTCTGGGACGGCGCTGCCTCCATCGCGATCGGCGGGCTGCTGGTCGTGGTGGCGGTCCGGCTCGGCCTCGACAGCCGGGACCTGCTCATCGGCCGGTCCGCCGACCCGAGGGAGCTGGGCCAGATCCGGGACGAGATCGAGCGGACTCCCGGCGTGGCCGCACTCCTCGAACTGCTCACCATGCACCTGGGCCCGGACCACCTCATCGTCGGAGCCCGGGTAGCGCTGGACGACGAGGTCAGCGCCGATGGGGCGGAGAATCTCGCCGACGATATCGACCGGCGGCTGGCCGAGCGGCTGTCAGTCGTCCCACACGTCTTCATCGATCCCACGCAGGCCTCGGCCCGCATCCAGAAATAAACCGGGCAATAGCTCAAGCTCGCCGGAATGGATGCGGGCGGTCACGGTGCGGGCCGCGCCGCTGGCCTGCGGGACGCCGACGTGGATGAAGCCTGCGACGACCTGGCTGCTGACCGCGTAGCCCACGCTGCCCGGGAGCCGGAGCGTGGCCTGGGCGGAGGTGAGCGTGACGCTGACCAGGCGGGGCGCCGCGGCAAAGGCCGCGGTCAGCTGCCCCGAGCTGATCACCGCCGCCAGCGAGGGCGAACGCAGGCCGGCCGCGCTGACCGCAACGTGGCCAGCGGTGATCCGGACCGGCCCGGCCAGGCCCGACGCGGTGATGCGGCCGGCGGGCTGGCGCAAGGCGAGGGCGGTGCGCCGGGGCACCAGGAGCCGGTAATGCTCGGTGCACGGGCTCGCCGGGGCGCACCGGAAGGACAAGTGCAGTACCTGGCTGGCCCGGTCCAGCCAGGTCGCCGCGACCGGGGCGCGGCCGGACCAGTGCAACTGCCCGGTCAGCCGGACCTGGCTCCCGGCCGTGCCGGCGATGGTCAGGTCCCCCGGCACGCCGCGCAGATCGACCGCGCGGACAGTCCCGGCGGTGACAGAAATCACCCGGGTGCCGGAACCAGCGCCCGGATCATGGCCGTCCGGTGCGGCCATGATCCGGGCCGCCGCGACCAGGCCAGCGGTCGTGACCACGACCACAGCCACCGCGACGAGCAAGGATTCCGCAGCGCGCCGGGACAGCCGCCGGGACGCGCGGGCAGGGCCTGGGCTCATGATCACCACATCCTCCGCAGGCCGGGATAGTGCGAGTAGAGCAGGCCGAAGCTGAAAGTATTTTCGGCCGGTCAGGGCGGCCGGGCGGGCCGAGCCTGCTGATGACCACGGCATCGTAATGATTGGCGAACTCTGGCTGAAATTTCCGTGCCGCTGGCCCTGGAGGTCAGGGCCAGCGGCACGGAAGGGACACGGCGCCCGCACCCGGGGGTCCGGGCGCCGCGGTATCAGCCCGTGGTCAGCGTGAGCACGGTCAGTGAGTTGGCTGGGAACGTGTGCCGGAAGCCCGGGCCGGAGGGCCCGACCTTCTGGGTACTGGGACTGACCATCGTCGGGTGCGCGATCGAGTTCATGGCGGTGGGATCACCGGTGAGCACGGTCAGCGTGCCGCCGGACACCGCGGAGACCCCAGCAAGATCGACATTGACCGTTGCTGCTGACGAACCGCGATTCACCACGGTGAGGTAAGTGGTGCCGCCCGCCTTGGTGGAGGCGACAGTCCACAGGTTGCCGTTGCCGCCAACGATCTGGGACGGCGCGACCGTGTCGCCCAGGGAGTCTCCCAGCATCTTCTGCGCGTAGTACGACGGAGAACCGTAGCTGCTCAGGCCGTCGTACCCAATCAGGTTGGTCGGCCAGCTATCGGCGTTGACGTTGACCAGCAGCGGCGCATAGGACGCTCCGATGACGACGTCGGCATCGCGCTCCATCCCGGTCAGGAACGCAGCCTCACCGAGCGCGGCGGCCAGGGTGCCAGTGGGATTCCCCTGGGTGACCGCGTACTCGCCAATGATGTGCTTGGGGCCGCTACGGCTGGTCGAGTCGTACGCGTGCGCGTCCCCGGCGATCACTGACGGATCGTTGGAGTAGTAGTGGTCGTCGATGACATCAGGCGTGCGGCTGGTCACGTTGGTGGTAGCGATGATCTTCAGCTGCGGATACGCGGCCCTGATCGCGTCATAGAACATCGGGAACCGGTAGCTGTTGTAGCTGCCCGAGTTATCGAAAAAGTCCTCGTTGCCGACCTCGACGTAATTCAGGTTGAACGGCGCGGGGTGACCGTCGGCCGCGCGCATGGCGCCATACGTGCTGCTCGTCGGGCCGATCGCATACTGAATCTCGTCCAGTGCGTCCTGGATGTAGGGCGCGAGCTGACTTTGCGGGACCACGGAGCCGTTCAACGTGTAACCGGCGAAGACGGCGAGAATTGGCTGCGCGCCGACTTCTTCTGCCATCTCCAGGTATTCCAGCAGGCCCATGCCGTCTTGTGACCAGTAACCCCAGGCGCTGTTGTCATGGCCTGGGCGGTTTTCGATCGGCCCGATGGTGTTCTTCCAGTTGAAGTAGGTCGAGATGGTGTTGCCCTCCAGGTAATTGCCGCCGGGGATCCGGAAGAAGCCTGGGTGCAGCGCCGCGATCTTCTGCATCAGGTCGATCCGCAGCCCGTTCGGCGTGTTGTCATAGGTCGGCGGGAACAGCGACACCATGGCGAACCAGACCGATCCGCCCGCCGCGGTGGCAGTGCTGGTGGAGATGACCAGGCGGTTATCCACCGAGGAGCGGATGCCCTTCGCCGTGGTCAGGGTGGCCCTGTAGCTGGCCCAGCTGGCCGTCACCGCTGGGATCTTCGCGGTGGCCCACACCTGCCCGGTGCTGTTCACCAGCGACGCGGTCAGCGGCCCGGAGAAGCCGGCATCGGCTTTGGCGTGGAAGGACAGGTGATAGGTGGTCGCCGGGGTGACCGGTATCCCGAAATAGCCATCGTTGCTGATACCGGCCCGGCCGCCCGCGGGCAGGCTGGTCACCGACAGTTTCAGCGACATCGGGTTGGCTGTGTTGAAGGGCTGGGAGGTGTCCAGCGATATCGCGGCGGAAGCACCGTTGTCCTGCACCGCCGACCAGTACACCGGCGAGGAGCTGCTCTCCTTCAGATCTCGGTTGCGGACCAGTTCCGGATAGATGCCGCCGTCGCCCGAGTGGTTGATTTCTTCGAGGAACGCGCCGAGCTGAGTGGAGTTGATGGCCGGGCCGGCCTGGTTCTCGTGCACGGTGATGGACCCGGTGCCAGCCAGGGCGCTGATGGCCGGGGCGGGCAGGGCGCCTGAGTAAGCGCGCACGTCATCGATGGAACCGCTGACCCAGTCGGTCGGGTTCCCGCCGAAGAAGCCGCGGCCGACGGCCAGCGGTCCGGTGGCGGACCAGGGCGCGACGGCGTGCGTAGCCTGCTGAAGTTCCCCGTCGACGTAGAGCGAGATGGTCTGCGCCGCGGCGTCGTAGACGCCGGTGAGCTGGTACCAGACGCCGGGCTGGGGAACGATGGTGCTGCTCGCGATCGCACCGTAAGCGGCCGTGGCGTCGTAGGCGAGCCGGGTGAACGCGAACCGGCCGGTGTCCGCCCGCTTCTGCAGGTAGAAGCCGCTGACCTGGGTGCCGTCCTCACTGACGAAGGTCTGGTAGCCGCTGGTGTTAGCAAGATCAACCCAGGCGGAGACCGTGAAGCTCTTGCTGGTGTCGATGACCGGCCCGCTGCTGACCGCGGCTTGCTGGGGCGAAACGGCGAGGGCGGACGGTCCCACCACCCCCGTGGTCCAGGAAGCGCCCCCCTGCAGGGTCAGCGGATGACCTCCCCCCGAACTGTCGGCCGCGGTGCCGCCTGTTCCCTCGTCGAATTTCCAGTATCCGGCCAGGCTGGCCGTCGAAGGCGCGGCGCCGTGCTGGGCGGTGGCCGCCGGGGCCGCGAAGAGCAGGAGCAGCAAGGCGAGGGCGTGGGCGAAGATGCGTCGTCGCATGACGTTCTCCTTCGTTGGGGATTGATGCCCGACGGCACGCGCCAGACCGCTGGCGCTCGCCGCTGAGCACGATTCATCCACTCCGCCGAGGAGATCCGTAACTGTTGTTAGCGCTCACAAAAGCGCCGGACCAGGTTCCTGCCACCCCTTCCTGGTGTCCTGGCGATAAGGCCAGCCGGGCCTACCTGCCCACTAACCCACGGCGGAGCGTCCGTCCGGCGATCACCGCAAGACTGGCACCGCTGTCGAGCACAGACCCATGCTGAACAACAGCCCAGGAACCGTCAAGAGCCGCCACAGGTAACACCGGCCACCGCGTGCCAACAGCACTTCCTCCGGGCCGTGTTTGGCCTGATCACAATGGCCTGGGTTGACCTGCGACCATTTTTTCCGCGATTGATGGCCGGACGCGGCAACGGTCGCTGGATGACGGCGAAGGAGACGGAAAAGAGGGCCGCAGCCGTTTCCTGGGCTCAGAAAAGCCATAAGGCAGGTCCATCGATTAGCCCGCAGCAGCACCCGGCAGAGGGTAGTCAATGCCGGATGCTGCCGCGGCGGCAGATGCGGGCACCGGATCGCGGTGGCCGCATCTGCCCCCGTGGCTGAGGGTTGACGAACCCCCTCCTCAGCCGCCGCTCACGGCGAGCACGGCCAGCTCGGTGACATCGGCGGACGTGACATAGCCGCCGGTGAACCAGTCATGCCCGGGTATGCAGGACGCCGCACCGGTCAGCCGGGCAGCTCAGCGGACGGCCCCTGCGGAGCCGACGACGGCAACGCCGCGAGGCGTCCTCCGGCGGGCGCGCAGCAGGCTGAGACCTGCGGGACACGCCCTAAGACGGTCAGCGCGGTTGGAGGCGGCGTAGCCCAGCGGACGGTCACTGCGAGTCTCAAGTGCGCTCCCTGCACGTGGACGGGTCAGGACGATCTACTCCTGCACCCGTAATGCACGTATCGCGGCGGCATCCGGTTCACCCCGCGCCAGGAAAAACCAGCGCCAGGGGTGAACCGCTGGCCAGGAGGGGATCACCGGCGCGCCGTCCCGGACAGTCGCGGCAGACCACTGGTGACGCTCATGCTGCCTCCAGCGCGAGCAGGGCCTGCTTGGCCGCGGGGCCACCGCGGTAACCGCCGGACGAGCCGTCAGAGCGGACGACACGATGGCACGCCACCACGACGGGCAGCGGGTTGGCCGCGCACGCCGTGCCGACGGCGCGGACCGCTCTGGGGCGGCCCGCCGCGGCCGCGACCGCGGCGTAACTGGCGGTGTGGCCGTACCCGATGTCGGCCAGGTGGCGCAGGACGGTCAGCCGGAAGCCTTTAGACAGGCTGAAGTCCAGGGGCAGGTCGAACTCTCGGCGCCGCCCGGCGAAGTACTCGTCGATCTCCCGTGCGGCGGTGTCGAGCCGCTGCGGAGCACGCAGGATCCGCGGACTCAGCTGGGTAGCGAGAGCCGTGAGGACATTTTCGTGGCTTTCAATGCTGAAGGCGACCCTGACCAGTCCCTTCGCGGTCGCCGCGAGCAGCAGCGGGCCGACCGGCGTGTCCACGGTGCGGTAGGCCACGTCGAGCACCCCCCGGGCGTCCGCGCGGTCGGCCAGGCGGTCATGCAGGACGCGCAGCCGCTCCTCGGTGACCTCGGGCAGGGCGTCGAGCACTCTCCGTGCCTCCTGTTCGTCATTCATCAGCCTTCTCCTTCTGGGTCTGCGGCGGCCGGGTAGGTTTTCCGCAGCGCGGCGATGCCGTCGGCGGCCGCCCGGCGCGCGGCGTCGGCGCTGCCGCCGATGACGGCGGCCACCCCGGCGTAGGGCAGGCCGCCCAGGTAGTGATAGGCGACCGCTTCCCGTTGCTTGCGCGGCAGGGCCACCAGGGCCGCGCTGAGGTCGAGGTCCCGCTCGTCGGCCCGCTGCCGGGCGGGATGGTCCGGAACGTCGGCGACCGGGACCGCGCGGCGCGCGGCCGCGCGGGTGACGTCGATCGCCTTGCGGTGCGCGATCGTCACCAGCCACGCCTCGACGTTCGCGTCGCCGGGAAGGTCCGGATAGGCCTTGAGGGCGGCCAGGAACGTCTCGGACCACGCGTCGTCGGCGTCGCGCGGCCCGAGAACCGCCCGGCACACGCGCAGGACGGTCGGCCCATGGCGGGCGACGACCGTCTCGAATGGCTGTTTCCCTGTCACCTGCGGTAGACGCTCCCGGTCGGTGAAACGTGAGCTAGCTGGTCAGAAGAGTTTCGCCGACCTGCGCTCGGCCGGCTCCTCCAGGTCGAGGAGGAACCTCTTGCGCGCCAGCCCGCCCGCGTATCCGGTGAGCCTGCCGTCCTGGCCGACGACGCGGTGGCAGGGCACGATCACGGACAGCGGGTTGCGCCCGGCAGCGGCGCCGACATCCTTGGCCAGTACCTGGCGGCCCAGTTCGCGGGCCAGTTCGCCATAGCTGACCGTCTGACCGTAGGGGATGCGGGCGATCCTGTCCCAGACGCTGCGCTGGAACTCGTCACCGCGGGCGTCGAGCGGCAGGTCGAAGTGCTCCCGGCGGCCGCTGAAGTACTCGCCGAGCTGGCGCCGGGCCTCGTCGAACCCCGCCTCGCTGGGCCGGCCGAAGGCGGCGGCATCCGGCCGGTACCAGTGGTGCGGGAAGTACAACCCGGTCAGCCTGCCGTCCTCGGCGACGAGGGTGAGCGCGCCGATGGGTGAGTCGACGGTCGTGTTGACGGCCCTGCTGACGGCCCTGCTGACGGTCGTGCTCGTGGTCGTGCTCGTGGTCGTGCTGATGGCGGGCATCGCGATCTCCAGGTCACGTGTTATGTGTCGACTGGCAGACGGCCAGGGTCGGCCGAACGTGAGCCCGGCCCCCGGGCGGCCCGGGCCGGCGAAATCGCGCGGGCCACTATAGTGAGGATCGTCGTCCCCTAGACCCTGGGCTGCTCTCTCGGGGAGGGTGCATGATGCGTGGCGGAGCCGGCGATGCGGGGCGATGAGCACCGCCGTCGGTGCGTTCGCTGGTAGGCGGCCGTGACTGTCACCGCCCCGGCGGAGGCGGCCGGGTCGGAGATCGCGATGGCGTCGGCTGCCACGATGGCCGGGGCGGACGTGCTGCGCGAGCTTCAGGTGACCGTCGACGGGGGCTTGTCCGCCGGGCAGGTCGCGGAGCGGCAGGCCCGGTATGGGCCGAATGCGGTGTCCTCGCACAAGGCCCGTCTGCTGCTGGTGATCTGGCACCAGATGCGCTCACCCCTGCTCGCGTTGCTGATGACCGCGGCGGTCGCGTCCTATTTCGTCGGTGAGCGCAGCGACGCCGTGATCATCGGCGTGATTATCGGCCTGTCGGTCGGGCTCGGTGTCGTCAACGAGTACCGGGCCGAGAAGGCCGCCGAGGCACTGCACTCCCAGATCCACCACCAGACGGTGGTCATCCGCGACGGCACACCGGCCACGGTGGACGTGACCACCCTGGTCCCTGGCGACCTGGTCGAACTGCGGCTCGGTGACATCGTCCCGGCCGATATCCGGCTGCTCGATGTCACCGGGCTGGAATGCGATGAGTCGGTGCTGACCGGCGAGTCGCTGCCGGTCGACAAGGGCACCCTGGTCGTGCCGGCCGGCACAGCCCTGGCCGAATTGTCCGGGTGCGCGCTGATGGGCACCGTGGTGAACGCCGGCCGCGCCCGCGGCGTCGTGGTGGCGACCGGAGCCCGCACCGAGTTCGGCAGCATTGCCGCCGGGCTCAGCACGCATCCCCTGGACACCGAGTTCCAGGTCGGGCTGCGGAAATTCTCCATGCTGCTGGTGTATGTCGCGGGCACGCTGACCACGTCGATCTTCGTGATCAACGTGCTGCTGCACAAGCCGGTCATCGACGCGCTGCTGTTCTCGCTGGCGATCGCGGTCGGGATCACCCCGCAATTGCTGCCCGCCGTGGTGTCCAGCAGCCTGGCCGCCGGGTCGCGCCGGATGAGCCACCGCAAGGTGCTGGTCAAGCGGCTGGTCTGCATCGAGGACCTGGGCGACGTCGACGTGCTGTTCACCGACAAGACCGGCACCCTGACCCAAGGCCGGATCGACTACACGCGCGCCGTGCCGGCTGGTGACGCCAGCCCGGGCGCGGTGCTGCGGTGGGGACTCTTGTGCACTGAGAACACGGCCGCCGACGGGCACGCCGTGGGCGGGAACCCACTCGACCAGGCGCTGTGGGAATCCCCGGCCGCGGCGGGCGAGCGGGCCGCACTGGTGGGCTACACGCGGCTGGGGGTGCTGCCGTTCGACCACGAGCGCCGCATGGTCTCAGTCCTGGTTCGTGACCCGTCGGGCCAGCTGACCATGATCACCAAGGGGGCACCGGAGACGGTCCTGGACCGGTGCGTGGACGTGCCGGCGAGCGCCCGGGACGCGCTGACGGCGGAATTCGCGGCCGGCAACCGGGTGGTCGCGGTGGCTGTCCGTCCTATGCCGGGCCCAGCCGGCCCGCCCAGCTCAGCCGCGCCGTCGAGCCCGGCCGGGCCGACCGCGCAGGATGAACGGGACATGCACCTGGTGGGGCTGCTGGTGTTCCTCGACCCGCCCAAGCAGGACGCGGCCGGCGCGCTGCACCGGCTGGCCGACCTCGGTATCGCGGTCAAGGTCGTCACCGGCGACAATGCGGCCGTCGCGGTCAAGGTCTGCCGCGACCTGGGGCTGGCCGCGGGCGGCGCGCTTACCGGCGCCGACCTGGACGGAATGGACGACTCCGCGCTTTCCGCGGCGATCGTCGCCACGACGGTGTTCGCCCGGGTGAGCCCCCAGGACAAAGCGCGTATCGTGCGTGCCCAGCGGCGCAGCGGCGGCGGTGTGGCGTTCCTCGGCGACGGGGTCAACGACGCCCTTGCCCTGCATGCGGCCGATGTGGGCATCTCCGTTGACTCAGCCACGGACGTCGCGAAAGACGCAGCCGACGTGATCCTGCTGGAAAAGGACCTGGACGTGCTGGCCGACGGTGTCGCCGAAGGACGGCGGATCTTCGCCAACACGATCAAGTACGTGCTGATGGGCACGTCCAGCAACTTCGGCAACATGTTCTCCGCCGCCGGCGCGTCGCTGTTCCTGAAGTTCCTGCCCATGCTGCCGTCCCAGATCCTGCTGAACAACCTGCTCTACGACAGCAGCCAGCTGGCCATCCCCACCGACAACGCGGACGAGGAGCAGCTGCGCCGCCCCTCGCACTGGGACATCGGGTTCATCCGCCGCTTCATGATCTTTTTCGGGCCGCTGAGCTCCGTGTTCGACTTCATGACCTTCGGCGTCATGCTGTGGGTCTTCCACTCCGGCCCGGCGGAGTTCCGCTCCGGCTGGTTCGTTGAGTCCCTGGCCACCCAGACCCTGGTTATCTTCGCGATCCGCACCCGCCGCATCCCGTTCTTCCGCAGCCATCCCAGCCTGCCGCTGGTCCTGGCCGCCGCCGGCGTCGTCGCCGTGGGCGCGGTGCTTCCGGCCACGCCACTGGCCGGCACTCTCGGCTTCCAGCCGTTGCCAGCCGCGTTCTACGCCGCGCTGGCGGCCATGGTGGCCGGCTACCTCGCCCTGATCGAGATCGGCAAGCGGATCTTCTACGGCGCGGCGGCCACCCCATCGGTGAGCACCCGGCGGTACACCGGAATCCGCCACCTCCGCCGCCGGGCCGCCTACTTCAGCACCGCTGCGGGCCAGCCGGGCCCGCCGACAGCACAGCGGTGATACCCGGCGCACCCAGTCGCTGCCCGGCGGACGGGATCCCGGCGGGCGGGATCCCGGCGGGCGGGATACGCGCCGTTCACTTCGCGGTGGTTGTGCCGAGACCCTCGATGTACCAGGTTCGAGTACGAGCGGAAGGATGCATGGTGTGACACGCACTGATCCGGTACCGACCCGGACCCCTGGCCAGCCAGACATGGACCTGATCGACGCCTACTGGCGGGCGGCGAACTACCTGTCCGTCGGCCAGATCTACCTGCTGGACAACCCTCTGCTGCGGGAACCGCTGCGGGCCGAGCACGTCAAGCCACGGCTGCTCGGGCACTGGGGCACGACACCCGGCCTGAACCTGCTGTACGCGCACATGAACCGGGTCATCAGGGAACGTGGCCTCAGCGCGCTGTACGTGACCGGCCCGGGCCACGGCGGCCCGGGGCTGGTGGCCAACGCGTACCTGGAAGGCACCTACAGCGAGGTGTACTCCTCGATCGGCCAGGACGAGGACGGGATGCGGGCCCTGTTCCGGCAGTTCTCCTTCCCCGGCGGCATCCCCAGCCACGTGGCCCCCGAGACACCCGGATCGATCCACGAGGGCGGCGAGCTCGGCTACGCCCTGGTGCACGCCTACGGCGCCGCGTTCGACAACCCGGATCTGCTGGTGCTGTGCGTGGTGGGCGATGGGGAAGCGGAGACCGGCCCGCTGGCGGCGAGCTGGCACTCGAACAAGTTCCTCAACCCGGCGACCGACGGCGCGGTGCTGCCGGTGCTGCACCTCAACGGGTACAAGATCGCCAACCCGACGGTGCTGGCCCGCATCCCTGACGATGAGCTGATCGCGCTGATGCGCGGCTACGGCTACGAGCCGCATTTCGTGGTCGGCGACGACCCCGCGGCGGTCCACCAGGAACTCGCGGCCACGCTCGATCAGGTCCTGGACACCATCGCCGCCATCCAGCATGAGGCCCGCGACCCCGCGAGCTCGCTGCGGCCGGGCGCCGGTGCACGCCCGGCCCGGCCCACCTGGCCGATGATCGTGCTGCGCACCCCGAAGGGCTGGACCGGCCCGAAGGTGGTCGACGGCCTCCCGGTCGAGGGCACCTGGCGCGCCCACCAGGTCCCGCTGGCCGAGACCCGCACCAACGCCAAGCACCGCGAGCAGCTCGAGCAGTGGATGCGCAGCTACCGGCCCGAGGAACTGTTTGACCAGGCCGGGCACCTGATCCCGGAACTCCAGGCGCTCGCGCCGCAGGGGCATCAGCGGATGAGCGCCAGCCCGCACGCCAACGGCGGGCGGCTGCTGCGTGACCTCGCCATGCCGGACTTCCGCGACTACGCCGTGCCCGTGGAGCGTCCCGGCGCCGAGTTCAGCGAAGCCACCCGGGTGCTGGGCACGTTTCTGCGCGACATCATCAGCCGCAACCCGGACCGGTTCCGGCTGATGGGCCCGGACGAGACCGCGTCCAACCGGCTCGGCGCCGTGTTCGAGGTGACCGACCGGGCCTGGGACGCGATCGGCCTGCCCGGCGATGATCACCTCGCCCCGAATGGCCGGGTCATGGAGGTGCTGTCCGAGCATCTGTGCCAGGGCTGGCTGGAGGGCTACCTGCTGACCGGGCGGCACGGCCTGTTCAACTGTTACGAGGCGTTCATCCACATCATCGACTCGATGTTCAACCAGCACGCGAAGTGGCTCAAGGTGACGCGCGACATCCCGTGGCGGGCACCGATCGCCTCACTCAACTACGTGCTGTCCTCGCTCGTCTGGCGCCAGGACCACAACGGCTTCTCCCACCAGGACCCGGGCTTCATCGACCACGTCATCAACAAGAAGGCCGAGATCGTCCGGGTGTACCTGCCGCCGGACAGCAACACCCTGCTGTCGGTGGCCGATCACTGCCTGCGCAGCCGCAACTACGTCAACGTCATCGTGGCCGCCAAGCAGCCGGCGCTGAATTACCTGGACATGGAGCAGGCGATCGCGCACTGCACCCGCGGGCTCGGCATCTGGCCGTGGGCGAGCAGCACCGACGGCGAGCCCGACGTCGTGCTGGCCTGCGCCGGCGACACCCCCACCCTGGAGACCCTGGCCGCCGCCGACCTGCTGCGCACCCACCTGCCTGACCTGAAGGTCCGGGTCATCAACGTGGTGGACATCATGCGCCTGGAACCCGCGACCGAGCACCCGCACGGGCTGTCCGACCCTGACTTCGACGCGCTGTTCACTGTCGACAAGCCGGTCATCTTCGCCTACCACGGCTACCCGTCGCTGATCCATCGGCTCACCTACCGGCGCACCAATCACCACAACCTGCACGTGCGCGGGTATAAGGAGGAGGGCACCACGACCACCCCGTTCGACATGGTCATGCTCAACGACCTGGACCGGTTCCACCTCGTCATGGACGTCATCGACCGGGTGCCGTTCCTGGGCTCCCGCGCGGCCACCCTACGCCAGCAGATGTCCGACGCCCGCCTCGCGGCCCGCGCCTACACCCGCGAATACGGCGAGGATGACCCGGCGATCACCGGCTGGACCTGGCCGGGACCGGGCTGACCGTGCGGGTACTGGTCGTCAACGCTGGATCCTCCAGTCTCAAGCTGCGCCTGCTCAGCGCCGCCGACTCCATCGAGCACCGCGCTGACCTGCCCGCGGGAACAGACGGGTTCGATACTTCCCGCCTCGGCGAGATCCTGCACGGATGGACCGCACCTGATGTGGTCGGCCACCGTGTCGTGCACGGCGGCACGACGTTCACCGGCCCGGCGCTGATCAACGATGCGGTGCGCAAGCAGCTGCAGGACCTGACCGACCTCGCCCCGCTGCACCAGCCCAAGTCCCTGGCCGGGCTGGACGCGGTGACGGCGCACCTGCCCGATGTGCCCGCGGTGGCCAGCTTCGACACGGCCTTCCACACCACCATCCCGCCCGCCGCCGCCACCTACGCGGTGCCGCGCGAGTGGCGGGAGCGGTACGCGATCCGGCGCTACGGCTTCCACGGGCTGTCGCACGCCTACTGCTCGCGGCGCGCGGCGCAACTGCTCGGCCGGCCGCTGGCGGGCCTGCGGATCATCACCTGCCACCTTGGCGCCGGGGCCTCGCTCGCCGCGGTCCTCGACGGCCGCAGCGTGGACACCACCATGGGCTTCACCCCGCTGGAAGGCCTGGTCATGGCGACCCGGTCGGGAACGGTCGACCCCGGCCTGGTGCTCTGGCTCGAAGAGCACGAGCACCTGTCGCCGCACGAGGTCGCTACCGCCCTGGAACAGCGATCCGGGCTCACCGCCCTGGCCGGTACCGGCGACATGCGCGAGGTCGAAGCCGCGGCCGGCCGCGGGGACACCGGCGCGCGGCTGGCGATTGGCGTCTACACCCACCGGCTGGCCGCCGGGATCGCCGCGATGAGCGCGGCGGCCGGCGGGGTGGATGTTCTCGCGTTCACCGGCGGTGTGGGCGAGCACTCCGCCGCGGTGCGGCGCCGTGCCGCCGAGCGGCTGGCTTTCCTCGGTATTGCCATCGACACCGGCCGCAACGATACCGTGCTGGATGACGGGGACATCAGCGCCGCCGGAGCGACGGTGCGCACCATGGTGATCACCGCGCGGGAAGACCTGCAGATCGCCCGGGAGGTACGCCACCTGCTGGGCTGAGGCACAGCGCGGCGGCCCGCTGGCTGCGGGCGAGGCCGTCGTGCGCGCGGGCCTGCTCGTGCGGGTCACCGATCTGGCTCGCGACGACGGCAGCGGCCGCGTACTGGGCCTGGGCCTGACCGGGCTCACCGGTCGCGAGCAGGACCTCACCGAGACCGTTCAGCGCCTCGGCCTCGCCCGTCCGCTCGCCGATCTCGCGGAACAGGGCCAGCGCCTGCCGATGGTGCCGGGCCGCCGCCTGGTAATGGCCCTGGTGGCAGGCGACGGTGCCGAGATCGGTCAGCGCTGTGGCGGCACCGGTACGGTCGCCGATCTCGCGGAACAGCGCCAGCGCCTGGCTGAGGTGCCCGGCGGCCTGCTGGTACCGACCCTGCCGCCAATCGACGCTGCCGAGGTTGGCGAGCGCGTGGGCTTCGTTGGACCGGTCGCCAAGTTCCCGGTACAGGGCAAAAGCCCGCTGGAAGTTCCTTCCGGCCTGCGGGTAGCTGCCCTGCCGCCAGTCGACCAGGCCCAGGCCGTTCAGCGCCCGCGCTTCGCCCAGCCGGTCACCGGCCGCGCGGAACAGCGCCAGCGCCTGCCGGTGGTGGGCCGTGGCCCGCTGATAACGGCCTTGCCGCCAGTCACCGGAGCCGAGGTTGCTCAGCGCCCGGGCTGCGCCAGACAGGTCACCAGCCTCGCAGAACAGCGCCAGCGCCTGCCGGAGATGGCCGGCCGCCTGCGGATAGCGGCCCAGCCGCCCGTCGACGATGCCGAGGTTGTTCAGTGCGTGGGCTTCGGCATGCCGGTCTCCGGCGCGGCGTGCGGCGTGCCGGGCGTGGCGGTGGATCGCGACGGCGTCGGTGTAGTGGCCGCCGGTTTCGAGGTAGCGGCAGACGATAGCCGACAGGCGCGTAGCGTGGCCGGGCCAGCCGCGCGCCGCGGCATGCGCGGCCATGGTCAGCAGAATGGGCCGCTCCGCGTCCAGCCAGGCCCGCGCCGCGGCCGAGCTGGCCAGCTCAGGCACGGGCGTGGCCGGCGGGGGAAGGCAGGGCCGGCGGCCGCGCTCCGCGGGGACGAGGGTGTCCATCGCCACGGCCGCGGCGGCGAGGTAGTAGTCGTACAGGCGGGTCAGGGCCACCTGCCCTTCGCCCGCACCATTCCCCGGGCCGGCGGCTTGCCTAGCGGCACTGTGCTGGCCGGCGGTGAGGTAGGCAGCGGTGTCCTGGCCGGCGGTGAGGTGGGCAGCGTAGGAACGGAGCAAATCGTGCATGCCGTAACGGCCGGGCCGCGCCGGGTGGACCAGGTGCCCGCGGGCGAGCAGGCTCAGCACGTCGTCGGCCTCGGTGAGCGTGCCACCGGTCAGCGCGGCGACGGCATATGCGTCAAGGTCAGGGCCAGGGTGCAGGCCGATCAGCCGGAACGCCCGCGCGGCGCCGGCGGGCAGCTGCCGGTAGGACCAGGAGAAGACGGTGCGCACGGCCGTGCGGGGATCACCGCCGGCCTCCAGCAGGTCCAGGCGATGCCGCTCCCCCGTTAGCTGGACCACCAGTTGCGCCACGTCCAGGGCCGGCCGGGTGGCGGCGAACTCAGCGGCGACCCGCAGGGCCAGCGGAAGCCGTGCGCACTGCTCGGCGAGCGTGGCGGCCGCGGCCGGGTCGGCATCGACCCGGCCGCCGATCAGCGCACGGAGCAGCGCGACCGCGTCATCGAGCGGCAGCAGGTCCAGGTCGAGGCGCCGGGCGCCGTGCCGCGCCACGAGTCCCGCGAGCGAGTCGCGGCTGGTGACCACCACGGCGCACGATGAGGTGCCGGGCAGCAGCGGGCGGACCTGCTCAATGCTGCCCGCATTGTCAAGGACAATCAGGGTCCGCCGCCCGTCCAGCATGCTGCGGTACCGGGCGGCGCGTTCGTCAACGTCGGCGGGGATGTCCTGGCTGGCCGTGCCGAGCGCGCGCAGGAACCCGGCCAGAGCGTCGGCTGCCGCGACCGGCTCGGCGGGGTCATAGCCGCGCAGGTTGACATAGAGCTGCCCGTCGGGGAAGGCATCCCGGACCTGGTGCGCCCAGCGCACGGTCAGCGCGGTCTTGCCGACCCCGGCGCCCCCGGCTATCGCGAAGATCGCTATCGCCGCCGGGCCGGCGCTGGCCGGCGCACTGCGGCCTGCGTCACCGGCTCGAGCCGTCAGCAGCCGGTCCAGCTCGGCCAGTTCGGCCACCCGGCCGGTGAACGCGGTCACGTCCGCGGGCAATTCCCGCGGGACCGGCCCGGCCCGGCCCGCCCCGGCCGCCATTCCGGTGCCATCCCCGGCCGCGCTGCCCGGCCCCGCCGCAGTGCCGGGCTCCCCCGCGGCGCCCGGCCCCGCCGCAGTGCCGGGCTCCCCCGCGGCACCCGGCCCGGCCGAGGTGCAGGACTTCGCCGCGGCACCAGGCCCGGCCGCGACCTGGACCCCGGCCGGCCGGTCTAGCGCATGGTCGCTGGTGAGGATCTGCTGGTGCAGGCGCCGCAGCTCAGGACCAGGTTCGATGCCGACTTCCTGGCTCAGGAAGCGGCGAGCGCTGGCGAACTCGGCCAGTGCGTCGGCCTGCCGGCCGCAGCGGTACAGCGCCACCATCAGCTGGCCGCGGAACCGCTCTCGCAGCGGATACTGCCGGATCAGCCCGGTGAGCCGCGCCACTGCCTGGCCGTGCTCCCCCAGCGCCAGCATCATCTCAATGCGGTCCTCGACCGCGGTCAGCCGCAGTTCATCCAGCCGGACCCGCTCGATGTCGGCCCAGGGGCCGGGAACCCCGGACAACGGGACGCCCTGCCACAGATCCAGGGCCGCGTCCAGCGAGCGAGCCGCGGCCGGCCGGTCGCCGGCCGCGGCCACCTGGCGCGCCCGCCCCAGGTGGCGGTCCAGCGCCTCGGTGTCCAGCTGGCCCGGCTCCAGCCGGAGCAGGTACCCGGGCCCCGTGGCCGACAAGACCTGACCCGGCGCCCGGCGAGCGCGGCGCGGTTCCAGCACCTGGCGCAGCCCGGAGACGTAAACATGCACGCTGTTCACCGCGCTGGCCGGTGGATCCTGGCCCCACATCCCGTCGATGAGCTCACTGCGCGACACCACGTGGTTGGCGCGCAGCGCCAGCATCCCCAGCACCGCGCGGCGACGTGGGCCGCCAAGTTCCAGTTCCTGTTCGCCCTGCCAGGCCCGCACCGGGCCAAGCAGCTGAACCCGTAGCACCCCGCTGCCCCGTTGCTTCCCGGCCCGAAGCCCTCCGGGCCATCCTCATCCTGTCTGCCCGACCCGTAAGAGGACACGTGCGGGCCCGCACGCCGGTTCACGGGGCGCCAGTTGCCCAGCCGACCAGCTGCGAGGCGGCTGAGCTACGGATGGCCGCGACGCAGGCGGACACGGCGGGATGCTGCCGGGTGCCTCTCCGGTAGGCGATCCGGGTACGGCGGCGGGCCTGCAGCGGGGACAGCGCCACGCCCACGGGACCGCCGATCGCGCCGAGCTGCGGGACCAGGGCCACACCCTGGCCGGCGGCGACCAGGGCCAGCACGGTGGCGAAGTCATCGGCCTGGTGGCGGACACGTGGTGTGAAACCAGCCACCTGGCAGGCACGCATCGCCATGGTGTGGCACAAGGTGCCGGGACTGGCCATGATCCACGGGGCATCGCGGTGGCTGCTGACCGGGTCGCCGGCCGACTGCGGCCGCGCTCCGGCCGAGGCGAGGTAGATCGTCTCTTCGATCAGCGGTTCGGTGTCCAGGGCGGGATCAGGTTCGGTGGGCACATAGTCGTAGTCGTGGATGAGCGCGACGTCGAGCGCCGCACTGCGTAGCGCGGCGGGAACCGCGGCCGGGTCAAGCTCAGTGACCATCAGCTCGAGCCCGGGATGGTCGTGGCCGAGCGCGACCAGGGCAGCCGGCAGGATGGTGCGCACCGCGGTGGGGAACGCGCCAATCCGCAGCGGCCCGGTCAGGCCGGCCCGGGTGGCGGCAAGCTGTGCGGACGCCTGTTCCAGCAGGGCGAGCACGGCCTCGGTCTGCTGCGCCAGAGCGGCGCCGGCCGGGGTGAGAACCACCCGCCGGCCGGTGCGGCGCAGCAGCGGCACCCCGGCCTCGCGCTCCAGAGCGGCCAGTTGCTGGGAGACGGCGGATGGCGTGTAGGCCAGCGCGTCAGCCACCGCCGCGATCGTCGAGCGGTGGGCCAGTTCACGCAGCAGGCGGAGCTTGCGAACATCGAGCATCAGTTCAGCTTACGATTTTCAGCAGGAATATGAACTAGACCTGCATAGTGAGATGGCGGCAGTCTCGTCCCCATGGAGCAAACGCTGGCCGGTCTCTACGTGCCGCTCATCACCCCGCTGCGCACCGACGGTGAGCTGGCGGTGGACGCGCTGGAAGCACTGGCGCACAGCGTGATCGACTCAGGCGCGGCCGGGGTGGTGGCTCTGGGCACGACTGCCGAGACGGCGACGCTCAGCGCCGGGGAACGACGCGGCGTCCTGGACATCTGCGCGCGGGTGTGCCGGGAACGCTCGGCGATGCTGATTGCCGGGGCCGGCTCTAACGACACCCATGCCTCGATCCAGGCCCTGCAGGAGCTGGCCGGATGGCCCGAGGTGGCGGCCGCGCTCGTCGTCGTGCCGTACTTCACCCGGCCCGCCGAGGAGGGCGTGGCCGCCCACTTCACCCGGCTGGCCGCCGAGAGCCCGGTGCCGCTGATCATTTACAACATCCCCTCCCGGACCGGCCAGGTCGTGGGATGGCGGACCGTGCGGCGACTGGCCGGCCTGGCCGGGATCGCCGGAGTCAAGCACGCCGTCGGCGGCATCGACGAGGACACCGTCCAGCTCATGGCCGATCGGCCCGACGGGTTCGCGGTGCTGGCCGGTGACGACGTCTTCGCCTCGCCCATGCTCGCGCTCGGCGCGGCCGGCGCCATCCTGGCCTCGGCTCACCTGTGCACCGGGCACTTCGCCGACCTGGTTGGCAGCTGGCGCGCCGGGGACTGCGGCCGGGCCCGCGCGCTCGGTCACCGGCTGGCCGGGCTCTCCGCGGCGCTGTTCGCTGAGCCCAATCCCACGGTCATCAAGGCGGTCCTGCACGCGCAGGGGCGGATTCCCAGCCCGGCGGTCCGGCTGCCGCTGCTGGCCGCCGGACCGGGCGCGGTCAGCGCAGCTCAGCGCCAGGCCAGCGAACTGGCGCAGATCCCGCCGATGAGTCTGCGGCCTGGCGGCAGTCAAAACGTCGGAGGGCCGTGATAGGCCGTAGGAAGCAGATGGGAGGTCCGATGAGTGGAGTAAGGGTACTGGCGGGCACGCGCAAGGGCGCGTTCGTCCTGACCTCGGACGGCAAGCGCGAGCGGTGGGACGTCAGCGGGCCGCATTTTGCCGGCTGGGAGATCTACCATGTCAAGGGGTCACCCGCTGACCCGAACCGGCTGTACGCCTCGCAGTCCAGCGGCTGGTCGGGGCAGGTCATTCAGCGGTCTGACGATGGCGGCGCGACCTGGCGGCCGGTGGGTAACGAGTTCCGTTACGACGGCGTCCCTGGGACGCACCAGTGGTATGACGGGACGCCGCACCCTTGGGAGTTCGCCCGGGTCTGGCACCTGGAGCCAGCGCTGGACGACCCGGACACCGTCTACGCCGGGGTGGAAGACGCCGGGTTGTTCCGCTCGGACGACGGCGGGCTGCACTGGCAGGAACTGCCTGGGCTGCGCGGCCACGGCTCCGGGCCGTCCTGGCAGCCGGGTGCGGGCGGGATGTGCCTGCACACGATCCTCCTGGATCCCGCGGAGCCCGGCCGGATGTACACCGCGATCTCGGCCGCGGGCGCGTTCCGGTCCGATGACGCGGGCCAGACGTGGCGGCCGATCAATCACGGCCTGCAGTCGGAGGGCATCCCCGACCCTGACGCGGAGGTCGGGCACTGCGTGCACCGGCTGGCCATGCACCCGGCGCGGCCGTCGGTGCTGTACATGCAAAAGCACTGGGACGTGATGCGCAGCGATGACTCCGGCGACTCGTGGCATGAGGTCAGCGGCAACCTGCCGACCGACTTCGGATTCCCGATCGACGTCCACGCGCACGAGCCGGACACTGTCTACGTGGTCCCGATCACCAGCGATTCCCAGCACTTCCCGCCGGATGGCAAGCTGCGCGTCTATCGCAGCCGCACCGGCGGGGACGACTGGGAGCCGCTCACCCGCGGCCTGCCGCAGGAGAACTGCTACGTCAATGTGCTGCGTGATGCGATGGCAGTCGACTCCCTCGACTCCTGCGGCGTCTACTTCGGGACGACCGGCGGTCAGGTATACG
Source organism: uncultured Streptosporangiaceae bacterium (assembly GCA_964412845.1). GTDB lineage: Bacteria > Actinomycetota > Actinomycetes > Streptosporangiales > Streptosporangiaceae > JAWWPY01. Next base: position 2,035 of record CAYPQM010000007.1, on the reverse strand, counting down.
CGTCAGCCGACGCCGGCGACAGCTGGGCCCCGATCGTGCGGGATCTTCCGGCCGTGCTGTCGGTCGAGGTCCAGACGCTGCCATGATCCGGGTGGTCCTTCCCGCGCACCTGCGCGCCCTCGCCCGCATCAATGGTGAGGTGGAACTCGACGTCGCGGGCCAGGTCACCCAGCGCTCAGTGCTGGATGCGCTGGAAGCCCGTTACCCGATGCTGCGCGGCACGATCCGCGATCACGACGGGGGGCGGCGCCGGGCGTTCATCAGGTTCTTCGCCTGCGAGCAGGATCTGTCCCACGAACAGCCGGACGCGCCGCTGCCCGGCCCGGTCGTCGCCGGCGCGGAGCCCTACCTCATCGTCGGGGCCATGGCGGGCGGGTAGGCCAGCCCGCCGGCCCGCATGAGCCCGGCCGCGGCGTTCCGGGCTTATGTCGGCTTCCGCCCGGTGAGACCGGCTCGGCGCAGCGCGTCAGCCATCGCGCCGGTACCCGGGGCGGGTGCGGCCCCGTCCCGATTACCGGCCCGGCCGCTCCCCCGCCGGTCGCCGCCCCGGCCCGCCTGGTCGCCGCCCCGGCCCGCTGCGCCCCCGCTGGGACGGCCGCCGGGCCGCGGGGAGTTGTCCTGTCGCCCGGAATTGTCCTGTCGCCCGGAATTGTCCTGTCGCCCGG
>CAYPQM010000007.1:0-1270 GCA_964412845.1 uncultured Streptosporangiaceae bacterium | reverse complement strand
TTGTCCTGTCGCCCGGAATTGTCCTGTCGCCCGGAATTGTCCTGTCGCCCGGGACCGGACTCCTGCCGCGGGCCGCCACCGGCGCCGGGCTCGTCGTCGAGGCGCATGGTGAGCGAGACGCGCTGGCGCGGGATATCGACGCTGAGCACCTTCACCCGCACCACGTCGCCTGCCTTCACCACGGTGCGCGGATCGGTGACGAAATTCCGCGACATCGCGGACACGTGCACGAGGCCGTCCTGGTGCACGCCGACGTCGACGAAGGCGCCGAACGCCGCGACGTTGCTGACGACCCCCTCCAGCACCATGCCGGGCGCAAGGTCTTCCAGCGTCTCCACGCCCTCGGCGAACGAGGCTGTCGTGAACGCGGGGCGCGGGTCACGGCCCGGTTTCTCAAGCTCCCGCAGGATGTCGGTGACGGTGGGCAGCCCGAAACGCTCGTCGGTGAAATCCGGCGGGCGCAGGGAGCGCAGCACCGCGGTATTGCCGATCAGCTCACCCGCGGTGATCGCGGCCGTCTTCAGGATGCGGACCACCACCGGGTAGGCCTCGGGATGCACGCTGGACGCGTCGAGCGGGTCATCGCCGTCGGTGATGCGCAGGAATCCCGCGCACTGCTCGAATGCCTTGGCCCCTAGCCGGGGGACGTCCCTGAGCGCCTTGCGGCTGCGGAACGGCCCACCCGCGTCCCGGTGGGCCACGATGGTGCCGGCCAGTCCCGCACTGATCCCGGATACCCGGGCGAGCAGCGGCACGGAGGCCATGTTGACATCCACACCCACGGCGTTGACGCAGTCCTCGACCACGGCGTCCAGCGAGCGCGGCAGCTTCCCCTCGGACAGGTCATGCTGGTACTGGCCGACGCCGATGGACTTCGGGTCGATCTTGACCAGCTCGGCCAGTGGATCCTGCAGCCGGCGCGCGATCGAGACCGCGCCGCGCAGCGACACGTCCATGCCGGGCAGTTCCTGCGAGGCGACGGCGGACGCCGAGTACACCGACGCGCCCGCCTCGGAGACCACGATCTTGGTCAGCTGCAGCTCCGGGTGCGCCTTCATCAAGTCCCCGGCCAGCTTGTCGGTCTCCCGGGAGGCGGTGCCGTTGCCGATGGCGATCAGCTCGACGTGGTGGGCCGCCGCCAGCCGCGCCAGGATCGCGATCGATTCCGCCCCGCGGCTGCCCGCCGGCCCCGATGGCCCGGGGCTGCCCGCGGAGCGGCGTTTCAGCTCAAACGGGTGGATCGTCTCCGTCGCCACCGGCTTGCCGGTCG
>CAYPQM010000006.1:36481-79875 GCA_964412845.1 uncultured Streptosporangiaceae bacterium | reverse complement strand
CAGCGCCTGCGGGTTCCCGGATGCGACGAATACCGGGGTCCCGGCGGGTACCGCCCTGCTGACGGTGCCGGGACAGATCTCCAGCGGCCCGGGCTGGTACTTCGATTCCCGTGGCTGGGTCGAGGTCAACGTCAACGGCACTAACCTCAGCGGCCTGTACATCCCGTACACCCTGGACATCTCCGCCTCCAACGTGACCGTCAACCACGTTCAGGTGGTCACCAGCGGGCAGTCGTCTTTCGGGGTCAGCGTCCGGCACACGAGCGGCGTCACCATCGAGAACTCCACCATCAGCGGCGTGAATGCTACTAATGGCCGCCTCATGGTCGGGGTCAAGGACATCTACGCGGACTCCACCGGCCTGCAGGTGCTCAATAACGACATCTCGATGGCCTCCACCGGGGTGCAGCTTGAGTCGGGCCTGGTCCAGGGCAACTACATCCACAACGTGGGCTACACGGCCGGGGATCACATCAATGGCGTCACCTCCAACGGCGGCGGCACCGCGCTGCTCACCATCAGCCACAACAGCATCTTCATCAACTACCCGCAGACCGACGCGATCAGCCTCTTCGAGGACTTCGGCGCCCAGACCAACCGCGTCATCTCCAATAACCTGCTGGCCGGCGGCGCGTACACCATCTACGCCGGCCAGAACGCCGGCGGCCCCACGGCGACCAACATCACCATCTCGGGTAACCGGATCAGCCCCCGGATCTACAGCCCGGGTGGCGTCTACGGCCCGGTCGCGGACTTCAACGCCGCCGGAGCAGGCAACACCTGGACCGGGAACGTCTGGGACGACACCGGCCAGACGATCACCGCTCCGTAAGCACCGCTCCGTAAGCACCGCTCCATGAACACCGCGCCACAGCGCGCGTCAAACGCCAGCGCCACCTGCCCGCGCAAGCCGGCCGGTGGCGCTCAGGCGTTCCGGGGGAGCCGTGGCCGAGGGTAACGAAATGCTGCCCCGTGTGGCATACGAATGGTAGTGTCCTGGCGACTTTGAGTAGTCATCCTTCGGTGGTCCCGGCCACGGCGCACAGCGACGGCAGGGCGCTGCCCGCCCACCCGGAAGCAGGGCTTTTCACCGGATAGAAACGAGGGTTCCGCTGAAGGCACGCCTGCTCGCCCTGGGAGTAGCCCTCGTTCTGGCCGCCGCCATCGTGACGGCCTTCGTCCTTCTCTCCCGCCGGTCCCCGGCCGTCCCGTTCCCGCCTGGATCCGCGCCGGTCCCGGGTGGGTGCGCGGCGGTCCCCCATGCCTGCGGTTTCCCGGACGCGACGAACACGGGGGGGCCGCGGGGGACCCGGCTGAGGAAAGTCCCCGGCCAGGTGTCCAGCGGCCCCGGCTGGTACTTCGACGCGCGCGGCTGGGTGCAGGTCGACCGCAGGGGCACGGTACTGAGCGGGCTGTCCATTCCCTGCAACGTGAACGTGGCCGCGTCCGACGTGACGATCCGCGATGACCGGATCGCGGTGGCCGGGAACACCTTCGGGGTCAGCGTGCGGCATACCAGAAACGTCACCATCGAGGACTCCACCATCAGCGGCCTGGGCGCTGGCGCTGGCCGGCTGATGGTGGGGATCAAGGACATCTACGCCGACTCCACCGGCCTCACCGTCCTGCGCAACAACATCTCGGAGGTCTCCACCGGAGTGCAGATGGAGTCGGGGCTGGTCGCCAGCAATTACATTCATGACATGGGATACGTTCCCGGCGACCACACCAACGGGATTACCTCTAACGGCGGCAGGACCGGGCGGCTGACGGTGCGGTACAACACTATTTTCACCAACCGTCAGCAGACCGATGCGATTGGCCTGTTCGAGGATTTCGGTACGCAAGCCAACAGGATCATCGATGACAACTTGCTCGCCGGCGGCGGCTACGCCATCTACGGTGGGCAGAATCCCGGTGGCCCGGCGACCAGCCGGATAGTGGTGGAGAACAACCGGATTAGCCGTATCTACTATCCGGACGGCGGCTTCTACGGCCCGGCGGCGGACTTCGATCCGCATGCCGCCGGAAATATCTGGTCCGGCAACGTCTGGGACAGGACTGGGTCGCCCGTCGTCGCTCCCTGACCGCCTGAAAAGGCTTTCCGTGCACTCCGGAAGCACTAGAATGGGCTATAAGATAAGCCAGTGATAACGAAGTACGGGCATGGCGCACGTGTACTGGAAGCCGACCTTTCCGGCGAAGTTAATAGTGCACGCATCCGGACCCGTGCGGTTATTCTTCTGACTTTCTATATGATCCTTCTCCTGTTTATACCTTCCGCTCTTGTGCTGTCGCCGCTCGGCGGAGCGGGCAGCCCGGCCACCTTGTTCGCCGTGGCGCTGATGGGCTGGTACCTGGCCCTGAGGCTGCACCCCGCTTCCGCGCTGGACCAGGGAGGCCAGCCCATCCGGGTCGCCGCCGCCCTGTTCGGCTGCGCCATCCTCGCCGCGTATGTGTCAGCCAACCGGCACGCGCTGCCGACCCTGGAGCGGAACGGGGCCGATCGTGGCCTGATCTCGATGACGGGCTGGCTCGGCGTGCTCCTCCTGGCGGTTGATGGCATCGGCCGCTGGGACCAGCTGCGGACCATGCTGCGCCGGGTCGTCACCGGCGCTACGGCCGTCGCGGCGGTGGGCATCGCGCAGTTCGCCACCGGGCTGAACATCGCGACGTACGTGTCCATCCCCGGGTTCATCATGAAGGTGCCGTTCGTGGATCTCACCGTCCGCGACGGCCTCAACCGACCGTCGGCCACCACGGCGCAGCCACTTGAGTTCGCGGCGGTGCTGGCGCTGTGCCTGCCATTCGCGCTGCACCAGGCCCGGTTCGCGGGTCCTGGATCACGGGGCCGCCGCTGGCTGCAGGTCGCCCTCATCGCCGGGGCGCTGCCGATGACCGTCTCGCGTTCGGCGGTGCTGGGGCTGGCTGCCGTCGCGCTTACGCTCGTGCCGACCTGGCCGAAGCAGCACCGGCGGGCCGCCTATCTCGTCATGCTCGGCGCGGCCGGCCTGCTCTGGGCGGGGGCGTCCCGCATCCTGGGTGTCCTGTACCAGCTTTTCTCCCAGATCGGCGCCGAGTCGAGCAGCACCTCGCGGATCGGCGCCTACTCACGAGCCGTGCCCTTCATCGCCCAGCATCCGTGGTTCGGCCGCGGGTTCCAGACCTTTTTCCCGCAGACCTATTTCTTTGCCGACAACCAGTACCTGACCTCGCTCATCGAGACCGGGATCGTCGGGCTGCTGGCCCTGCTGGCTTTGCTGGCCACCGGCTGGTTCGCAGCGCGCAGCGCACGCCGGGCCATCCCCGACGTGCAAACCCGCGATCTGCTGCAGTGTCTCGCCGCTTCCGTGGCCGCCGCCGCTGTATCGTTCTCGACCTTCGACGCGCTGTCGTTCGCGACCGCGACCGGCCTGACCTTCCTCGTGCTGGGATGCGCGGGAGCAGCATGGCGGCTGGCACGGGCACAGCAGTCGGCCGCCGACTGAGCGGGGCGGAAACAGCTACTCAGAAATCTGCCTGCTGTGCGCGGGGTGGCCCGCCCAGTGCCCGCTACCTGCCCGGGACGGGTCAGCCTGGGCGGCATCCGGGATGTGGGCCCAGTGGTCGACCGCCACGGGGTCGGCTGGGTGGGGCACGGTCAGCCCGGGGCCGGCCTCGGGCCGGAGCCGCCGGGCGGCGTTCCGCGCGTCCAGCAGCCAGGGCACACCGAAGGCGAGCATCAGCCCCAGGCCAATCAGCACGGCAAACGGGCGCGCTGTCTGGCTCACGCTGAGCGAGGCGTTCCGCGTCATGGCGAGGGTCACCGTCTGGATCCGGTTCTCCCGGCTCACGCTGGACTGCAACCGGGCCAGCCTGGTGCGGATGTCAGCGGTCACTCCGCGCAGGGTGCGCTGCACGCCCGCCTGATCGGTGCCGGTGACCGAGATAAGCAGCACGGATCCCGTTGTGCTGGTGGTGTAGGGCGCGAGTGCGACGGTGTAGGAATCGGTGAAGCCGCGGGACGCGAGATAACGGACGCTGCCCGGGGCCATGAGTTCGCGGGTGACGACGTCAGCCGCCAGCGTGAGCGAAGGGCTGAAGCTGAGGTAGGGGTTACCGCCGTTCAGCCGGGAGACGCTCCGCGACGCGAGCAGGACGACAGAGGACTGGGATTGGTACGTGCGCGGCACGGCCCCCAGTGCGATGACGGTGCCGATCAAGGTCAGCAGGAGAAGCGCTCCGGTCAGGGTCCAGCGCCGCCGCGCGACGGCCATCGAACGCAGTCGCCGGCCGGCGAGGCCCGACTGCAGTCGCCGGGCCGCGGGACTCGAAAGTATCAGACCCATCTGGCGTGCCCACCTGCTCACCCTCAGCCCCCCGGTCCGCGACTGCGCCCGCGCATTCACTTGGCGGCCAGCGCATGCCTCAGATATGCGCCCCAGTTATCACCGGGATTCTATCCGCAATGGTGCTCACCGCGCGCCCCGCAGGCCAGGCCGGAACCAATTAGTAATCGAAGGCACGCAATTTCATGAATCGCCCGCAATAGGCAAATCGGATTAATCGGGTAACGGGGGTGCGAGATAGTGACCGGGTGTCCCGGACGGGTATCGTTCATAATTCCCCGGCTGGCCGGAACGCAGCCAGAACGCCGACTGCGGCTGGAGGACGTGATGGGGAGCACGCCATGAGCGGCCGTGCGGTCGCGGAGTTCCTGTCGCTGCCCCGGCTCGTCGCGACGATGGTGCTGATCATCGCGGCGGGCGTGGGATACATCATCATGAGCAGCCCCATGGTGTACTCGGAAAGCGGCACGGTGGTGTTTGCTGTCACGAACGACCTGGCCAGATCCAATGCGTCGGCCTCGTTCGGCCAGTCCCTTATCGCCACAGAAACAATGATGACGCAGAGCGTACTGAGCGGGCCGGAGCGCAGTCAGGTCCGCGACGCGGGAGGGACCGCCCAGTTCAGTCTCGTGCCTTTCAACGCATACAACCTGGAGTACCCGGATTACGCCGAGCCGCTGGCCACGCTGACCACACAGGCGCCAAGCCTGGTGAGCGCCCGGCGTACTTTCACGGCCGTCCTCCGGGTTCTCGCCCAGCGCCTCGCGGCGCTTCAGGCACGCGCGGGGGTGGCGCCGCGCGACCGGATCCTGACGTATCTCACCGCGGACACCGGAGCGATGGCGGAGCCGGGCTCGCGGGTACGGTCATTCGCTGGCCTGATGCTGATCGCCCTGGTGGCAGTCGGCATGGTGTCTGCCTTCCTGGGCCGCCGCCGGGGGCGGGGCCGGCCAGGTGCCGCGCGGCCAGGTGATCCGTCGCGGCGGGTCTCCGTGCGGGTGAGCGCGATGTGCGACTTCTGACGGCGGCCGTGTGCCGTGACCAGCGGCGCTTGGCGTGTGGTCAGCAATGGCAGTGGCCGGCTCCATCGGGGTGAGTTGGTAGCGGGACGGGTTGCCCGCCGTCTACGGTTTCCGGATGGACGCACTCGACATCGACGGCGCCTGGGTCTTCACGCCGCGTGTCCTCACGGACAGCCGGGGCAGCTTCCTCGAATGGTTTCGCGACGCCGAGTTCCAGGCTGACCTCGGCTACCGCCTGGAACTCGCGCAGGCGAACTGCTCGGTGTCCCGCCGCGGCGTCATCCGGGGCGTCCATTTCGCTGATGTCCCGCCGGGCCAGGCCAAATACGTCACGTGCATGAGCGGCTCGGTCCTGGACGTCATCGTTGACCTCCGCGTCGGGTCGTCCAGCTACGCGCGCTGGGTGGCGGTGCCGCTCGATGACGAGACCCGGCGTGCCGTCTTCGTCGCCGAAGGGCTCGGACACGCCTTCATGACACTCAGTGCTGAAGCGACGGTGCTGTACCTCTGCTCGACCCCGTACGCCCCCGGCCGCGAGCATGGCGTGCATCCGCTCGATCCCGACATCGGCATCGACTGGCCGGCGGACGTGCAGGCGGTCCTGTCCGACAAGGATGCGGCCGCGCCATCCCTGGCTGACGCCCGAGCCGCTGGGCTGCTCCCGGACTACCGCGACTGCCTCGCCTACGCGGCCAGCCTGCGCGGTTCCGTGACCGCGCTCTAGCGGGGCGGTTATGAGCCGGCCGGGATGATGTCCTTGGCCAGCTCGCAGGCGCCGCGCACCGGGTCGATCGCGTCGGCGTGCGTCGCGAGTTGCCGCAGCAGGGCGCGGAAGGCCTGGCGGTCCTCGGTGGTGCCCAGGCCGGCCAGCACGTGGTGTTCGGCGGCCCGTAGCTGCCGGTCCAGCCCGTCAAGGAGCTCGCGGCCGACTGCGGTCGCCACGATCCGCCGGGCGCGGCGATCCGCCGGGTCGGGCCGCCGTTCGATGAGCCCGGCGTGCTCCAGGTCGTCGAGCAGGTAGGTCATCACCGTGCGATCGACCCCGAGGTGGTGGGCCAGTTCCAGCTGGCTCCCCGGCTCGCCGCGAGCGGCCGCGGTCAGCACCTGGTAGCCGCGGGGGCCTCCGGGCAGGTCGGCGAACGCGGCGTTCGCGGCTTTCACGTAGGAGCGGAAGACCACGCCGAGTGCCCAGCCAAGGTCGCCAGCCAGGACGCCTCCGCACGCGGCACCGGGGCCGGCGGATGGGCCGGCCTCGGACCGGGGCGTGGCGTTCACAGGGTCATGCTACCCCGAATCAGTTGCCTTAACGAAGATCCGTATTGCCAATGCTCTGTATGGAATACTATCTGCCATGCAGCGTTCCGCCCATCCAACGACTGGAGTTCCAATGAGCGAGCCTTCCGCGGTCAGGCCGACCGTCGTGGTCATAGGAGGCGGCTACGGCGGCGTCAATGTGGCGAAAGCCCTGGACGACGTGGCCGATGTCGTCCTGGTCGAGCCGAAGGATGCCTTCGTGCACAACGTCGCCGCGCTCCGCGCCCTGGCGGACCCGTCCTGGCTGACCCGCATCTACCTGCCCTACGACAGCCTGCTCAGCAACGGCCGGGTGATCCGTGACCGCGCCGCCAAGGTCGACGCCGGCCGGGTGACGCTCGCCTCCGGCGAGCAGATCGACGCGGATTACATCGTCCTGGCGACCGGATCTGCCTACCCGTTCCCGGCGAAGAGTGACGTCGACAGCACCGCGGTCGCCCACGACAAAGTCCGCGCGGCCCACGCGGCGCTCGCCGCGGCGGCGCGGGTCCTGCTCATCGGGGCCGGCGCGGTCGGTATCGAGCTGGCGGGCGAGATCGAGGCGGTCTGGCCGGACAAGCAGGTGACGCTCCTCGACGTGGCGGACGATGTCCTCGGCGCCCGGTTCAGGCCGGAGCTGAAGGCCGAGTTGCGCCGCCAGCTCACTGACATCGGTGTTGAACTGCTGCTGTCCAGCCCGCTGCGCGAGGCCCCGCCGACCGCACCTGGGGAGCTTCAGACGTTCACCGTGGTCACCGAGTCCGGCGTCGAGGTGACCGCGGATATCTGGTTCCGGTGTTACGGGGTCGCCCCGATCAGCGACTACCTGGTCGGCGAGCTTGCCGCCGCTCGACGGCCGGACGGCTTCGTCGAGATCACGCCGCATCTGCAGGTGGCCGGCCAGGAACATGTGTTCGCCGTCGGCGACGTCTCCACCGCTGATCACAAGACGGCAGGCAGCGCCGGGCGGCAGGCGCAGCTCGTCGCGGCCAACATCCGGGCGCTCATCACCGGGGACGGCGAGCTGGTGCCCTTCCAGCCGCCGCCGACCGCCATCATCGTGCCGATCGGGCCGGAGGGCGGGTCCGGCCAGCTCCCCGGCAGCGATGACCTCGCCTCCGCCGAACGCGTCTCGCAGGCCAAGGGCCGCGACATGATGGTCGACCGGTTCGTGACCCTGCTCGGGCTGGCCACGCCAGCCGACAATCCGCCGGGTACCTGACGCCTGGGCCGCGGCCGGGCGGCGCCGGGAAGGGCGGCGCCGGGAAGGGCGCTCGGATCAGAACGAGCACTCGGATCAGAGCAGGCGCTCGAAGACGATGAGGTCGTGTCCCGGGCCGTTGTAATCCGGTACCGGGCCGGCCACGGTGAAGCCCATCGACCGGTGAAAGCTGATGGAGCCACGGTTGACGGGCGCGGTGACCGCGTTGACCACCCGGCGGCCATCGGCCCGGGCAAGCGCGAAGAAGTCCTGATACAGCCCTCGGGCCAGACCCTGGCCGCGGGCCTGCGGCGCCACCCCGACGAAGTGGATGTACGCCCGCTCCGGCTCCGATGGCGACAGGATGCCGATCAGGAACGCCGCCAGGCCATCCGGCCCGTCGATCACCTGGCTGCTGCGGTGGAAGTGGTCGAGGAACAGCCTCGGCAGCGAGCTGAGGATCGGCCGGCCCCACCACACGTCGAGAACAGCCGCGATGGCGTCGTAGTCACCCGGCTGGGCAGGCCGCGCGCGGTAGCCACTCTTGGATGTCACCCGCCCATGCTGCCAGGCGGTGTGCCGCTGTTGCTGCCCGGCCGCGGGCCGCTGTCCAGCGGCGCGCCGGGCGGCTGACCCGGTGAAGTTTCCCCGGCGAGGCGTGAGCGCTCCATTGCGGGGTAGCTGGCACAGGCAGCCCGGTACCACGGGGCGACGGCATTAGGAAGGAATCACCCATGTACATCGGCATCGGAACCATTGTGGTCATTGTGATCATCGTGCTCATCATCCTGGCCCTGCGCAGGCGCTGACCAGGCGGGCCCGCACAGGATCCGGGCGCCTCCGCTCCGAGACCATCTGGAAAGTACTTGCCAACCAGGAAAGCTCTGATGTAGTTTCCTATAAGGCAAGTACTTTCTGAGGCGTTAAGGAGCCGTCATGAACCCGGACGTGCAGCCGGATGAGGCAGCCAGCGCGCTGTCTGCCGTCCGCCGGCAGCAGGAGCAGGTCATCAACGCGGTCCTGGTGCCGGGCTGGTACTGGTGGGTCATCGCCGCGCTGGCCGTCGGACTGGGAGCCGCTGTGGACTCCCATCGCGAGGCCGTGCTGGCCATCACGATCCCAGTATTCGCCGTAGCCGTCGCCGTCCTGACTGCGGCCATGATCTTCGGTGGCTACCGCCGGGCCCAGGTGCGAAGCACTGACCTGCTCGGTCCGCGTGGCGCGTTGAGGATCATGGTCTTCGTATGGCTGCTGGTCGGGACGATCCTCGGCGCCGCCTTCGCGCTGCGCGCCGGGCATCTGCGCTATCCCGGCACCATAGCCACGGCAATCGGGGCGGCTGTGCTGGTCGCCGGCGGCCCGGTCCTGATGCGCTCGCTGCGCGGCATCATGCTCAGCAACCGGCCGACGGGGCCACAGTGATCGCGGGCCGGTTCGACGAGCTGATCCACGCTCCCACCCGGCTGTCGATCGTCTCGCTGCTGGCGGCCACCGAGTGGGCCGATTTCAGCTTCGTCCGTGACGGGGTCGGCCTTTCGGACTCGGCGCTGTCTAAGCAACTCACCACGCTGGAGCAAGCAGGTTACGTCGAAATCCGCAAAGGATTCGTCGGCAAGCGGCCGCGGACCTCAGTGAAGCTGAGCGGGGCTGGCCGGAAGGCTTTCACGCAGCATGTGGCGGCGCTACAGGAGATCGTCGCCCGGTCCGGCGCCTCAGTCCTGCCCAGCCAGGTCTAACCAGCCAGGACACCCAGCCTGCGTGCTCAACTCTTCTGGCCAGCCGCTGTGCTCACCTCAGTGCGCGCCGTGGTGGTAGACGCCGAACGCATTCCCCGCCGGGTCCCGGAACGCCCCGGTCTGCATGTGATCGTCGACTGGCATCGGGCCATAAACCCGGGAGCCGCCGAGCGCCTCCGCCTTGGCCAGCGTCTGCTCCACGTCGGCCACGCTCGCGTAGATCGTGGCCCACTGAGCCTGTTCGCTGGAGCCCAGCCCGCCCTGGATGCCACGGCCGGCGGCGGTGTCGACCATCCGGTAGCCAGCAGAGCCTGGCTCGTTGACCGTCCAGCCGAACAGGTCGGCATAGAACCGCTGAGTTCGCTCAGCGTCAGAGCCAAGCACCTCGAACCAGTCGACGGGCTCGCCTGAGCCAGCCGACGGTCCCGGCTGATCTTCCGCCTGACCGGGATCCGCGGTCTGCACAATCCCGACCAGCAGTCCGTCGGGATCATTGAACATCGCAATGGTGACTGCCCCGCCGAAGTCCGTGACCGGCATGACGGTCTTCGCGCCCAGCGACTCCGCCTGGTCCAGGACCGCCTGCAGGTCGTCGGCCTCGACGTAGAAGGTTGACCACGGCTCGCCGGTCTGGCTCTTGCCGATCCCGCCGTTGATCCCGCCGCCGCCGCGCGTGTCGATCAGCGTGTAGCCGCCGCCCGGCATCGGCTGCAGACCCCAGCCGAACAGCTCCTGGTAAAACGCAACCAGCGGCTGGTCATCGGGCCCGCCGATCTCGAAATGCACAACTGGATTCCCCATGTCCCGGCTCCTTCACCTGGCATCTGGCTCGGCCTGCACCCTCGGCCCGGGCCATCTCATGCCCGGGCCATCTCATGCCCGGGCCATCCGTGCCCGATGACCATAACCGCGAGGTCTGACAATTTGGCGGGCCAGCACATGGCTGCTAAACAATCGTGATCACCCTGCAAATCTGACGCGCACGGTGGTTGTTCGCCACAGCGGTCTTGTCAGATGCATCGTGCATGTTGACGCCGAGGCGAGGCGGCTGGCCGGTCTCGGCGCCGCGATGGCCGGAGTCCTGGAGGATGAAGGGATCGACCACTACACGGTCGCGATGAAAGACCCCGAGGGCAACGAGTTCGACATCAACTGACGGGGGCTGGTGAGTAAACGCGGTCCCAGCGCCCCTGGTCAATGACGTTCCGGGCGGCAGTGGCGCCGGTATCGGAGTTACCAGGCAGCCGCGACTGCCGTCTGCGCCGCGGAGCCGGGCAGCGCGGTGAAGAGACCGTGGTCGAGCCGGCCGAAGCTGTCACAGCTCACCAGCAGATGACCGCCCGTGATGTCGACCGCCGGCAGCTCGCACGCCACGATGGCCCAGTGCTGGGGGTGGCCCGGGTCCGGCGAGTATGCGGCGCGCTCGGCTAGCAGTGTGCGCAGCGGGTGCCCGGTCTGCGCGGACAGTTCGGCGATCCCGCCGACGACCGTGCCCCGGCCAACGTGCCCGGTGCCGTCGTAGGTCACCGACGCGATCACCGTGTTCCCGTCCGGGGTCAGCACCGCCGACTGCACGGCGTCGCCCCCGGTGAATTCCGGCACGATCCGCCGGCCCGACATCAGGTTGCTGCCCGGCGCAGTGGTGTCCAGGACCCACATTCCGGACGCGGTCGTCTGCGGTGATCCAGCGGAAGGGCTGCCATCATCCCAGAAGAACCCCAGCTCACGGCCGCCATCGGCCCAGGACAGGTCCCACGGCATTCCGGTCTGCGCGGCGCTCCATACCTGCACGGCGCCAGTCGTCAGGGACACGGCCTCGACCGCTCCTTGCTGGCCGCCGCTGAACTGGACGGCCACGGCGAGCTTGCTGCCGTCGGGGCTGATCGCGATGTCGTTCGCGGACTCGCCCGCGGGCAGCGGCGGGATGCTCAGCGGGGTCAGCCGGGCGGAACGGCCATCGGACGTGACACGGAGCAGGTAGAACCGGGTTTGCGGGAAGGACAGGGCGAGGACGAACGTGCGGTCATCACCGGCCGCGGTGATCTTGGAGGACTTCGGCTCGATCCCCGGCGGCAGCTGCACCACGCTGAGGATCTTCCCGCTGGCCGAGTCGCGGACCTCGGCCACCGGGCGGTCATGGTCAGCGACGACGTAGTACGGCGGCATCCCGGAGACCGCCGCGCGGGCAGACGGCGGGCCGATCAGGTCGGCCTCCAGGAGAAGACCGGGCGGCTGAATCACCGGGCTGAGCGCAGGCCGCGCGGTCCGGCTCGGCGCTGTCACCATCGCCGCTACCGCGACGACGGCCGTGACCGAGGCGGCAGACGCTGCCACCCAGCGGCGGCGTCTGCGACGCACAGCTCGCCGGAAGATCCCAGCGGCGCCGACGGCGGTCGCGGTGACCGGGCCGGCCTGCTCGCGGAATGCCGCAGCCAGCTCGTTCTGCAGGTCATGGTCGGTCAGCATGGTGCTTCCTTCCGGTCGGTGCCGGCCGTCAGGCCCGGCGTGTCTTGCAAGGCGAGGCGCAACCGCGCCAGCGCGCGGTGGGTGTGCGACTTCACGGTGCCCGCGGTGCAGCCCAGCACGGCCGCGGTCTCCTCCACTGAGCGGTCCTCCCAGAACCGCAGCACCAGGACGGCACGCTGCTGCACCGGCAGCAGCCGGCAGGCGCGCAGCAGCAACTGCCGGTCGAGCACGGTCGCCGCGGCGTCGCCCGCGGCGACCGGTGACAACTGCGCCAAGTCGCCCCTGAGAATCTCCGGGTGACGGCGCCGCCTCACCCGCCACCGGTCCCTGGCCAGGTTCACCAGGACCGCCCGGGTGTACGCCTCCGGGTGCTGCCGGGCTACCGGCCAGCGGCCAGCCGACCGCAGCAGAGCTAGCTGGACGAGGTCCTCAGCGTCCTGCCAGTCGCCGGCCAGCAGGAGCGCGAAGCCCAGCAACCGCCCGCCGTCACGGGCCGCGAAGGCCTCGAACTCGGCCTCGTTCCCGCCTGCCATCTCCTCGTGTTCGCCTCGTCGTCTCACTTCAGGTCTAACGACGCCCGTGGCCGCCGGGTTGTCCGCTGAGGGCGCGTAACCGGGTGAATCCGGGGTTCGCAGGCTGATAACCGTGTCGGACCCCGGACCGCCAGGGTTCCGGCGCGATGCGCCCGTATCGGACATCGCGCAGGCGTGCTCAGCTACCCGGGACACCTGACCGCGTGCCCATGTCCACCGCTGCCTTAGCTCAGCGCATGGTTGGCCGCGCCTGCGCGAAGGTCCACCGGTGCCCTTCCAGGTCCTGGGCGGTGTAGGCGCGGAAACCCGTCTGGCGGATCGGGGTCAGGATGGTCGCCCCGTGCGCGGTGGCCCGGGCGAGGTGCGCGTCGAGGTCATCCACATACACCCACGGCTCGTGGCTGGCCGGCCCGCCCCCAGGCAGGTCGCCGTCGAGCGTGAAGATGAACAACGAGCAGTTCCCGACCCGGAACTCGATCCAGGGATGCCCGTGCCCGGTGTCCGGCAGCGGGTCCGGGCCCTGGGGCAGCGGGTCAGGCGATTCGAAGCCGAAGGCGGCGGCCAGCCAGTGGGCCGCGGCGGCCGGCTTGGCGTAGTAGACGCCGACCGCCAGCCGGGCCAGGTCAGGTTGCCGGCCTGCGGCGGTGTCGCGGCGCGCGCACCAGGCGCCGAACCACTTGTCGACCACCCGGACCCACGCTGTCCCGCCCTGATCCTGCCCACCATCCGGGATGGTCGCCTTGAGCCGGACCAGCGTCCCGCCGGCGAGGGCCGCGAACCGCACGTCGATCTCGACATCGTCTACCGAGCTGGTCCACGACACCTGCGCGCCCGGCTGCCACCCGGTGATCCGGCCCAGTTCGAGGCCCTCGCCGGTCGCGGCGTCGTATACCTCGATCAGCCGGCCGCCGACGCCGGGCTCGCAGACCATGGCGACCGCCCGCGCCGCGTCGAAGTAGTTGATCGGGCCCCGCACCCACCACAGGTCAAGCTCCTCGGTGAAGGCGGTGAACGCCGTCGCGGGGTCGACAGGTACCTCGACGGTGGCCGTTACGGAGCGGCCTTCGGTCATCGCGGATCCTCCTCGTAGTGACATGGCTATTGTCAGCCTCCCGCGTTGCTCCTCGCTGCTGGTCGAGCAGCAACGTGGCGTGGCGCGCTTAGTGCCGCCCCGCAGGCCAGGTCCATTCGCGGGCCCACGGGCGGATGACCGAAGGGCTGCGTGTATAACGCAAAGCAGGAGGTGTGCCCCGTGACGGACGACTCGGCCGTTCCCCCGCCGCCCGCGCCGGAGATCGACATCACCGTGCCGCATTCGGCCCGGGTCTGGAACTACTGGCTCGGCGGCAAGGACAACTATGCCGTTGACCGCGCCGCCGGTGATCAGTACCGGGAGACCTTCCCGCAGATCGCTGATGTCGCCCGCGCCGGGCGGTACTTCCTCGCGCGTGCCGTCCGGTTCCTGGCCGGCGAGGCGGGGATTCGCCAGTTCCTGGATATCGGCACCGGACTGCCCACCGTTGACAACACCCATGAGATTGCCCAGCGGGTGGCGCCGGAGAGCCGGATCGTCTACGTCGACAACGATCCGCTGGTGCTGGCGCACGCCCGGGCCCTGCTCACCAGCACCCCCGAGGGCGCCACCGACTATATCGACGCTGACCTGCGCACCCCGGCCACGATCCTGCGCGCGGCCACGGCCACCCTGGACTTCGCCGCACCGGTCGGGCTCATCCTGATCGGGACCCTCGGGCACGTCCCCGACGACGAGGAGGCGCGCTCCATCATGCGCCGGCTGCTGGCTGCCCTGCCATCCGGCAGTTACCTCGCGCTCGCCGACAGCATCAATGTCGGCGAGGCACACAAGGAGGCCGCGCGGCGTTACAGCGAGGGTGGGCCGGTCGGGTACCACCTGCGCAGTGCCGAGCAGATCGCCGCTTTCTTCGACGGGCTCGAACTGGCGGAGCCGGGCCTGGTACCGGTGTCACGATGGCGGCCCGAGCCCAGTCCCTTCGAGCATGCCGATATTGAAACGACTCTCGCTGCGGTCGGCCGAAAGCCCTAATGGCCCCGCACGATCCGCGCCAGCCACGGCCCGCCCCCTCCGGCAGTGCCCGTCCGCGGTGAATCCTCCCGGGCCGGGGCGGTCGTGTCGGTGAGGCTTCGCCCCCTCTGTGTCTGGGGGTACCCGAACGTCCCTGTTTGGGGGATACTGTGATTTTCCAGATCGGGGAGTGCCGTAACGAATCCTTGATCCGGGGAGTTAACCGGACTGTGTGGTCCGGTCACGGGGCGAGGCTCTGGCGGTAGCGGCGGTGACCGCTGCCGTGGGGAGGGACGATGGGCGGTACCTGGGCTGGCGCCGGCCAGCGTGACGCTCCGGTCCTGGATTACCAGCGGGCCGGGCCGACGGTGTCGCGGATGCTGGTGGGCGCGCAACTGCGCCGCCTGCGTGAGACCGCGCAGGTCACCCGCGAGGAGGCGGCGGAGGCGATCCGGGCGTCGGACTCCAAGATCAGCCGCCTGGAGCATGGCCGGGTGGGCTTCAAGCTGCGGGATGTGCTCGATCTTCTGGCCCGCTACGGCATCACGGATGAGGCCGAGTGCGCCACATTGCTCGCCATGGCCCGGCACGCCAACACCCAGGGCTGGTGGCACCCGTACAGCGACGTGATCCCCGGCTGGCTCGAGCCGTACCTCGGCCTGGAGCAGGCCGCCCAGGTCATCCGCGCCTATGAGGTCCAGTTCATCCCCGGCCTGCTGCAAACCAGCGACTACGCCCGCGCCGTCATCCGGTACGGCCCAGGCGGTGTGCCTGAGGCGCAGATCGACAGCCGGGTCAGCCTGCGGATGCGCCGTCAGGAACTCTTCTCCCAGGCCGACCGCCCGTATTTGTGGGCGGTGATTGATGAGGCGGCGCTGCGCCGGCCAATCGGCGGCGCGGCGGTCATGCGGGCCCAGCTCCGGCGGCTCATCGAGGCGTCCGAGCTGCCCCGGGTCACGATCCAGGTGCTGCCGCTGCGCGCGACCAACGTCGCGGTGGGCGTGCCGATCACCCTGCTGCGCTTCCCCGAGGGGGAGCTCCCGGACGTGGTCTATTCCGAGCAGCTCGGCAGCGCGCTGTACCTGGAAAGACCAGCCGAAACCGAGCCGTACACGCATCTGCTGAACCGGCTGGGCACCGCGGCCGGGCCGCAGACGGCAACCCGGGCGATCCTCAGCCAGCTACTGAAGGAAACCTGACCAGGACTGCCCGCTCGGCTCAGCGTGCGCCCAGGCCCAGCAGCAGGCCATCCGCCGCGACGGCGGGGGAGCTGGTCACGAACAGCGGAACACCTGCCGCTGGAGCGATGATCGTCTGCACCAGCTCAGCCCCGTCGATGCTGCTGACGGTCCCGAGCAGCTGCCCCTCGGCCACTGCCTCGCCCGGCCGGACGGCCGGCTCCCACCAGCCCGCGGTGTGGCAGCGCAGCCAGAGGAAGCGCCGGAGCTGGGTCGGCGCCGGGTCCGGGTCCGGGCCGGGCGGTAGGTCCGGGCTCGGTCCCGGGGCGGGCGCCGTGGGTTCGGTCATGCCGAGCAGCGCGAGCACCCGGTCGAGCCCGCGGACGTGCGCGTCAACGGCCGCCTGCTCGACCAGGCCGCAGCCGCCGGCCTCGGCGATGATCGCCGGAATGCCCACGGCCGCAGCGGCCGCGCTCGTGGTGCCGCCGACCGCGCGATCCGGGCCGGGTTCCTGGCGCATGATGTAGCGGAGCCCGTACGCCGTGGCCAGCTCGCGGGCCCTGGCCTCGGCGGGGCCCGCGTCGTAGAGCGCGAACGGCTCCAGCGCCTCCACCATGTCGCCGGCATGCACATCAACCAGGGCGTCGCAGCCGGCAATGAGCTGCGTGAAGGTCGCGTGCGCCAGCCGCTCGGCGAGACTTCCCGCTGCGTCGCCAGGAAAGCACCGGTTGAGGTTCTTGCCGTCGTCGGGAACCACGAACGGGCTGCGGGCGCTAAACGCCGGCAGGTTCAGCACCGGCACGGCTTGAACGCTGCCGCGCAGATCCCGCTCGGCCAGCCGACGTACCCAGCGGCGGACGGCGGCCATCGGCGCGTACTCACAGCCGTGCACCCCGGCCAGGACGGTGAGCCGCGGGCCGTTCCCGGTGCCGGTCAGCTCGACCACGGGTACCTCCAGGCCTCCCAGGTCGAGTGTGCGGTGCAGCGTCGTCGGCGGCATGGATCAGTCCTCCTTGGCTAGGCCCGCGGTGCAGCCGTGGTCAGGCCCCCGGTGCAGGCCCAGTGGGGCGCTCGATGAGTTCCTCCGCGGCCGCCGCGACCCGGAGCAGGGCCATGTCGCGGCCACGTCGCCCGGCGAGCTGCAAGCCGGCCGGAAGGCCAGCGGCAGGTACCGGCAGCGAGACCGCCGGGTGGCCGGTGAGGTTGTACGGCCCGGTGAAGCGGCCCTCCGCGGAGTCGTCGCCGACCCCGAACGGCGGGTCCTGTTCCGGCGCCTGGTAGCCGACGGTGGGGCCGGCCAGCACGTCGACGCCGGTCAGGCTGGCTTCGATCTCCGCCGTGAGCTGCGCCCGCTCCTGGAGCGCGCGGGCGTACCGCTCATCGCCGACCGATTCGCCAAACATGAGCAGCGCCCTGGTCCCCGCGCCGTAGCGGCTGCTATCCCGGCCCTGGTGGACCAGGCTGGCTTCCCTGGCCACGATCACGGCGAGCATGTCCTCCCAGTGGGCCAGATCGTCCAGCCAGGGTGCGGTCAGCTCGCGCAGTCGCCAGCCCGCCGCGGCGAGCGTGGCCAGCGCGCCGGTGACCGCGTCACCGACCTCCGGTGTCACCGACGGGTCGGTGAGCTGCGCGGCGAGTACACCGACGGTGAACGTCACGGGCCTGATCCGGCCGGACCTGCCACCGGCCAGTGCCCCCACCGCCGGTGGGTCTGCCGCCGGTGCCCCCACCGCCGCCCCTGGGTCTGCTGCCCGGGAGTCCGCTGGTGCTGGGTCGGGCGGCACTGGGTCGGCCAGTGCCGCCGGGTCGGCCAGGACGGCCAGCAGGTCCGCGGCGCCGGACACGTTGGCGGTCAGCGTGCCCGCATGGTCGCAGCTTGGCGACAGCGGGAAGATTCCCTCCACCGGCAGCAGCCCGTAGCTCGGCTTGAGGCCGACAACGCCGCAGTAGGCGGCCGGAATCCGGACCGATCCTCCGGTATCGGTGCCGATGGCCAGATCGCACACGCCCGCGGCGACGAGTGCCGCCGACCCACCGGATGACCCGCCGGACGTGCGGGACGGGTCACGGGGGTTGCGGGTGTCGCCGACCTCCGGATGCGCGAACCCGGCCGCGTACTCCAGGCACTGGGTGGTGGCGAACACCTCGGCCCCGGCCGCGCGCAGCCGCCGCACCAGGGCCGCGTCGCGGTCGGCCGGCTCGGGGTCGCTCGCCGGGCTGCCGCAGCGGGTGGGAATGCCGGCCACCGCGATGATGTCCTTGACCCCGACCGGGCGCCCGGCCAGCGGCCCGTCCGGCGCGCGGTCCGGCGCGCCGATCACCGACGCGACCGCGTTGAGCGGCCCGGCGAGCCGGTCGAGCCGTTCATAGGCGGCCAGCAGGTCCAGGTTCGCCCGTGAACACGAGCGCCTGCCTCGTTCGATGGCCTGCACCAGTTCGACGATCCGGCGCAGCAGGGTGCCGTCCAGCCCGCCGAGGATGGCCGGCACCTCGGTGGGGCGGTGGCGGACCACCAGATCCCGGTAGATCCCCGTGTGAGTCTTGGCCGAGCGCCGGTTGAACTCCACCAGCCGGCCGAGCGAGCCGGCCAGGTCCGCGGGGTCGAAACCGTCGATGGGCACTGGCGGCACTGGTGCCTGCGCCAGTACCTGCCGGGCGACCTCAAGCAGCAGCGGCTGGTAGCCGCGGTCGCCGAGCACATCGGTGATTGGCAGGTCGCTGACCGCGGTGACGGCCAGCATCGCACCGTAGGCTTCCTTGGCCCACAGGTAACCGAGGACATGCTCGGTGACCTCGGCGTCGGCCAGGTCGGCCGCGAGCGAGCAGACCCGGTCGGTGAGCTTGCCGTCCAGTTCGCCGACGACGAACGTGGCCCGGTTGCCGCGCAGTACCACGCCAGGTTCCAGCACGTCGGCACCGAAGTTGACGCACGCCTCGACGACGTGCTCGGCCCCGACGGCCTCGGCGAGCGTCTGCGCGTTCAGGCCGTTCTGCAGGGAGACCACGTACCCGCCGCCGGCCAGCCGTCCGGCCAGGACCTCAGCCGCCGCCGCCGTGTGCTGGGCCTTGACCGCGACCAGGACCGGGCAGTCCAGCACCGGCGGCAGGTCATCGGGCGCAGTGGCCCGCAGCGCGACGGCGAAGTTCTCCACCGGTCCTTCGATCCGCAGGCCCCGCGCGTTCACCGCTGCGACGACCGCCGGGTCGGCGTCGCTGGCCAGCACGTCATGACCGTCGCGCACCAGCCCTGCGGCCACGGTGCCGCCGATCGCCCCGCAGCCAAGCACGACATAGCGCACGGCGCGAAACGTTACAACATGGAACGGGGCGGCACGTTACAACCGGGCACCCCGCGTTACAGCACGGTAAAACCATCACTCCAGGCGCCAGCCGCTATTTACAACCTCTCTGTTTGCCAGCATCTTGGCTAGACAAAGGTTTGTCCTGCCTTGCCCGCCGACAGCGCCCCCGCTGCCGGCCGCGGCCGAGCCCGGGCCGCCCGGACACCACAGGGAGCTTCCGTGACACACCGAACCTCTGCCGCCAAGGTCCTGATCGCGGTCAGTGCGCTGGCGGTCCTGGCCGGCTGCGGCTCGGGCGCGAGCACGTCGAGTTCTTCGGGCGCGAGCAGCGCGCCCGCTCGTGGCGGCAACCTCGTCATCGCCCGCAGCGCCGATTCACAGTCAATGAACAACACGACCGTGTTCGACAACGAGTCGATCTGGGTCTTCGAGCAGATCATGCAGCCGCTGTACACGGTGACGCCCAACGGCAAGGGCGTCCAGCCGTGGCTCGCGACCGGCTACAAAGTCTCCCCGGACAAGAAGACCTACACCTTCACCCTGCGATCCGGCGTGAAGTTCTCCACCGGCAAGCCGATGACCTCCGCGGACGTGAAGTTCTCCATCGACCAGTCGCGGGCGGCCGCGAAAGGCTGGGGCTACATCGACACGGCCGTCAAATCCGTGGCCGCCCCCACGCCATCCACCGTGGTGATCACGCTCAAGTACCCGTGGGCGCCGCTGCTCGCCGACCTGTCGCTGTTCTCCAACGCGATCGTGCCGGACAACTACGGCGGCGAGACGGAGACCCAGTTCTACACCCACCCGGTCGGCACCGGGCCGTTCAAGTGGGGCTACTGGCACAAGGGCTCCGCACTCAAGCTGCTGCGCAATCCGTACTTCTGGCAGCCGGGCAAGCCCTACCTCAGCAGCGTCACCTGGACCGACGTGCCCAGCGACAACACCAGGGAACTGCAGCTCAAGGGCGGCCAGGCCCAGGTGGACGAATTTCCCGCCTGGTCCACGGTGAGCAGCCTGAAGTCCACGCCGAACGTCGTGATGAACCTGTTCAACTCGACCCGGACCGACTACCTCGCGTTCAACGAGCAGCGCAAGCCGCTGCAGGACGTACATGTCCGGCGGGCGATATCGCTGGCCGTCAACCGGGCCGCGCTGGTGAAGGCCGTGCTGTTCGGTAACGGCACGCCGGCCAACTCGATCTTCCCGCCGCAGGTCCCGTACTACCAGAAGGCCACCCAGGGTCTCCAGTACAACCTGACCGCCGCCAAGGCGGAGATGGCCAAGTCCAGCGTGCCGCACGGATTCAAGACCACGATCCTGGTGCCCTCGGGCTTCTCCGATGACGTGACCATTGCGACGATCTTGCAATCCGAGCTCAAGCCCCTGGGCATCACGCTCGCCATCCAGCAGCTTGACCCGAACACTGTGAGCACGGACCAGCAGGCCCTCAAGTACGACATGACCCTGACCTACTGGACCATGGACATTCCCGACCCGGACGAACTCGCCACCTTCGCCGTGGACCCGACCTCAGGGGCCAAGTCCTTCTTCACGGACTACAACAACCCGACCGTGGTCAAGGACACGCACCAGGCCGAGCAGACCCTGTCCACGTCGGCCCGGCAGTCGCTCTACAACTACATCCAGTCGCAGTCGGCGAGTGACGCCTTCATGGCCTACCTCTACTACTCGCCCTATGCCTACGCCAACACATCCGGCGTGCACGGCTTCTTCGTGACCCCGCTGGGCAACTACCACCTGGAGAACGTCTGGATGAGCAAGTAGTCCCGACGCTGGCACTGACGCGAAGGTGAGGGCACGTTGGGGCGGATGACGTTCGTCGGCCGGCGGCTGCTGCAGCTCGTACCGGTGGCCGTCGGCGTGACGATCATCGTCTTCTTCATGATCCACCTCATCCCAGGCGACCCGGCGCAGACCATCCTCGGCATCCACGCCACGCCCCGGTCGGTGGCCATCCTGCACCGGGAGTGGGGGCTGAACCGGCCGCTGGTCAGCCAGTACTGGCTGTTCCTGGACCGGCTGCTGCACGGCAACCTGGGCCAGAGCCTGTACTACGGGGTCTCCACGTCGAGCCTGGTGCTCAGCCACCTGCCGGCCACCCTGTGGCTGATCATCTACGCGGCCGTGCTCGCGGTGCTGATCGCCGTGCCGCTGTCGATGATCGCGGCCAGCCGCCGGGACGGCATCCGCGACCACGTGGTCCGGGCCATCCCGCTGGCCGGCCTGGGCATGCCCCCGTTCTGGCTGGGCTTCCTGCTGATCTACGCGTTCGCGATCACCTTCCGGCTGTTCCCGGTCAGCGGGTACGGCACCGGCGTCGCCGGCCACCTGCGGTCGATGTTCCTGCCCAGCCTGACGGTCGCGATCGCGCTGGCGCCGGTGGTCATCCGCAGCCTGCGGGCCAGCATGCTCACCGTGCTGGGCGCGGACTACATCACCACCGCGCGGTCCAAGGGCGTGCCCGCCCGGCGGCTGTTCTTCCGGCACGTGCTGCGCAACGCGGTCATCCCCGCGGTCACCGTGCTCGGCATCAACATCGGCTTCCTGATCGGCGGCACGGTGATCATTGAGAACGTCTTCGCGATCCCTGGCATCGGCCAGCTGATGATCAATTCCATATTCCAGCGGGACTTCCCGGTCGTGCAGGGCGTCACGCTCGTCTTCGGCGTCATGGTCGTCCTGATCAACCTGCTGGCGGACCTGTCCTACGCGGCGCTCGACCCGAGAGTGCGGTTCGACCGGTGAGCGCGGTCACGGTCACCGATGGCGCCGGGCCGCCGGCGGCCTCGCCCGCGCCCGCGGACCGGGCCCAGCGCCGCGCGGCCCGCCGGTGGTACCGGCAGCCCGCGCTGATGGCCGGGATCGTGATCATCGGGGTCATCCTCGGCCTGGCCATCGCCGCGCCGCTGCTCACCTCCTACAGCCCTATCGTGCAGAATCTCAACGCGACGCTGCAGGGGCCGAGCGCGCACCACCTGCTGGGCACCGATCAACTGGGCCGTGACACCTGGACCCGGCTGCTTTACGGCCTGCGGGTGGATCTGCGGATCGCCTTCATCGCGGTGCTGTTCCCGTTCGTCCTCGGCACCATCCTCGGCTGCCTGGCCGGCTATTTCGGCGGCTGGGTCGACGTGATCATCATGCGCCTGGTCGACATCGTCGTCGCGTTCCCGTTCTACGTGCTGGTCATCGCGCTGGTCTTCGTGCTCGGCCCGGGCGAGCGGAGCATCTACATCGCGATCACAGCCATCGGCTGGGTGTCCTACGCACGGATCATCCGCGGCGAGATCCTCGTCGCCAAGCGGCAGGACTACGTGCTCGCCGCCCAGGCCGGCGGCCTGTCCAGCCTGCGCATCATGGGCCGGCACCTGCTGCCCAATGTCATCACCCAGGCGATCATCTACGCCATGTCGGACATCGTGCAGGACATCCTGGCTATCGTGACGCTGGGTTATTTTGGTCTGGGGGTGCCGCCGCCCACCGCCGACCTGGGGTCCATGATCAATGACGGGCAGAACTTCCTGTCCACCCACTGGCAGCTGACCACCATCCCGGGCCTCGTGGTGGTCATCGTGGGGCTGGGCCTGTCACTGATCGGCGACGGTCTCGCCGACCTGCTCCGGCCGGGGCAATCATGAGCGAGAACGTTCTTGAGGTCCGCGACCTGCACGTGCGGATCGCCAGCCGCCGCGGCACGGTCCGGGCGGTCGACGGGGTGTCTTTCGAGGTGCCCCGGGGTGAGGCGGTCGGCCTGGTCGGCGAGTCCGGGTCCGGCAAGAGCATGACGCTGCGCGCGATACTCGGCGTGCTGCCGCCCGAGGCGAAGGTCACCTCGGGGCAGATCCTGCTGGATGGCGTGGACCTGGTGACGCTGGGCAGCGCCGAGCTCAACCGGATCCGCGGCCCGCGGCTGTCGATGATCTTCCAGGAGCCGATGAGCGCGCTCAACCCGGTGATGCGGGTCGGGCGGCAGATCGCCGAGGGGCCGCAGGTGCACCTCGGGCACAGCCGGGCCCGGGCCGCCGAGCGGGCGCTGGAGCTGATGCACCGGGTCGGGATCCCCGATCCCGAGCGGCGGTTCCGGGCCTACCCGCACGAGTTCTCCGGCGGCATGCGGCAGCGGGTGATGATCGCCATCGCGCTGTCCTGCGACCCGGAGATCATCCTGTGCGACGAGCCGACCACCGCGCTCGACGTCACCATCCAGGACCAGATCCTGCGGCTGCTGGCCCAGCTGTGCCGGGAATCCGGGGTGAGCCTGGTGTTCGTCACGCACGACCTGCCGGTGGTGGCCCAGGTCTGCCAGCACATCGCCGTCATGTACGGCGGTCAGCTCGTCGAGCGCGGGGACGTCCGCGAGGTGCTGCTCGATCCCCGCCACCCGTACACCCTCGGGCTGGTCCGCTCGGCGCCGGACTTCGAGTACGTCCGTGAGTCGCTGGTGCCGATTCCCGGCTCGCCGCCCAGCCTGATCACGCCACCGGCGGGGTGCCGGTTCCACCCGCGGTGCGCGTTCGTGGAGGAGGACTGCCGGGTGACCGAGACTCCGCTGCGGCTGCTGCCCGGCGGACGGGCGACCGCCTGCCTGCACCACGAGCGCTGCCGGGAGGCGGTCGCGGCGGATCGGGCGCGGCCGTGACCGCCGTTCCCGCCGGACCTGACCGGCCCGCCGGGCCGGCCGCGTCGCCCGGGCCCGAAGCGCCGGGGGTGCCTGGCGCGCCCGGTGTGCCCGGGACAGCGGGGCCGCTGCTCGCGGCGCGGGGCGTGTCGGTGTTCTTCCCGGTCGGCTCTCAGCTCGTGGCCCGCCTCCGGCACGAGGAACGGCTGCTCCGGGCGGTCGACGGAGTGAACCTGGAGATCGGCCGCGGGGAGACGCTGGCCCTGGTGGGCGAGTCCGGGTCCGGCAAGTCCACGCTCGCCCTGGCGCTCGCCGGGCTGCGCCCGGTTGACCACGGTGAGATCCAGTTCGACGGCCGGGTCCTGCCGGCCAGCCGCTCGCGCGCCGACCGGCGCCGCATCCAGATGGTCTTCCAGGACCCGTACTCGTCGCTGAATCCCCGGCTGACCGTCGGCGGGATGCTGCGCGAGCTGCTGCGGGTGCATCATGTGGTGCCCAGGACCGAGGTGGACAGCTACAGCGAGGAACTGCTCTCGCTGGTCGGGCTCGACACCGGTGCCCTGTCCGCCTACCCGCGCCAGTTCTCCGGCGGGCAGCGGCAGCGGGTCGCGATAGCCCGGGCGCTCGCCTTGCGGCCTGACGTCCTCATCGCCGACGAGCCGGTGTCGGCACTCGACGTGAGCGTGCAGGCCACGATCCTCAACCTGCTCCGGGACCTGCAGGGCGACCTGGGGCTCACGCTGCTGCTGATCTCGCACAACCTGGCCGTGGTGCGGCACCTCTGCGACCGGGTCGCGGTGATGTACCTCGGCCGCATCATCGAGGTCGCGCCGACGGAGCAGCTTTTCAGCGCGCCACGGCACCCCTACACCCGGGGCCTGCTGGCCGCGATCCCCCGGCTCACCGAAAGCGCCCGCGACGGAGGCGCGCCCGCCATCGCCGGTGACCCGCCGAGCCCGCTGCGGATCCCGTCCGGGTGCCGGTTCCGCACCCGCTGCCCGATAGCCCAGCCGCGCTGCGAGCACGACGACCCGGCCCTGGCCATCTCGCCCGACGACCCGCGGCACCTGGCGGCCTGCCACTTCGCCTTCGCGCCGGTGCCAGCCACGTCGATCGCCGACCGTGACAAGGAGGGGCCGCCATAACGCCGGTACTGATCACCAGCGAGCGGGGCGAGGTCGGCCTCGCCGCGGGGATGGCCTTGCTGCGCGCCGGGGCTAGCGCCATGGATGCGGTGGAGGCCGCGATCCGGGTCGTGGAGGCCAACGAGGCCGACCACTACGTGGGGGTCGGCGGCCTGCCGAACCTGCTGGGCGAGGTGGAGCTGGACGCGTCCATCATGGATGGCGCGACCCGCCGGGCCGGCGCCGTGGCGGCGGTCACCGGTTTCCCGCACCCGATCTCCATCGCCCGTGCCGTGTGTGAGCGGCTGCCGCAGCACCTGATGCTCGTCGGCGCCGGTGCGGAGCGTTTCGCCGACGAGGCAGGCATCGAGCGCGGGAAGACGCTGACCGACGAGGCGCGGCAGATGTGGCAGGACGGCCTGACCGCGTCCGGGCTCGAGGCGGCCGGGGCGGTGCACGGGCCCGGCGAGGTGGCCTACCGCGCCGCGGTGCTGGACCGCATCGCGATGATGGGGCCGCCGGAGGGCCCCTGGGGCACGGTCAACGTGCTCGCCCTGGACGCCGCGGGCAACCTCGCGGCCGGGGTGAGCACCAGCGGCTATCCCTGGAAGTACCCGGGCCGGGTCAGCGACTCGGCCCTGATCGGCGCCGGCAACTACTGCGACAACCGGGTCGGTGCCGCCGCCTGCACCGGCCGCGGCGAGCTGGCGATCCGCGGCAACACCGCCCGGTCAGTGCTGCTGGCGCTGGCGGCGGGAGCCGACCCGGCGCGGGCGTGCGCCACCGCGCTGGCCGACACCCGGGAGCTGCCCGACGAATTCCGCACGCCATTGCAGGCCCTCTGCCTGACCCCGGACGGCCGGCACGGCGGGGCGTCCACCACGGCCGGCGGCAGCTACAGCGTGATCACCGCCGATGACGAGAGCTTCCGGATCCAGGAAAGAAGGCAGGCATGAAGGTCTTCCTGTCCAGCGATATGGAAGGTACCGCGGGGGTCGTCGACTGGGCGCAGTGCGTGGGCGACGGGCCGGAAGCGGTCGCCGGGCGGCGGCTGCTGCTCGGCGAGGTGAACGCCGCCATCGAGGGCGCGCTGGCCGGGGGGGCCAGCGAGATCGTGGTCAACGACTCCCACTCGACGATGCGGAACCTGCCGCCGGATGAGCTCGCCGCCGGCGCGTCCTACATTTCCGGCAGCCACAAGCCGCTGTACATGATGCAAGGCCTGGACGGCAGCTTCGACGCGGTCATGTTCGTCTCCTACCACGGCTCGGTGGGGGCCCCGGCCGGCCTCTCGCACACCTACAACCCGCGCGCGGTCATCGAGGCCCGGCTGGGTGGTGTGGTGACGGGGGAAGCCGGCATCAACGCGCTGGTGGCGGCGCACTACGGCGTCCCGGTCGTCCTGGTGACCGGGGACAGGTGCGCCTGCGAGGAAACCGCCGCGCTGATCCCCGGGGTGCACGCGGCGGTGGTCAAGGAACACGTCAGCCGGGTCGCCGCGCACAGCCTGCATCCGGCCCGGGCCTGCGGGCTGATCCGCGAGACGGCTGAGCAGGCGATCGCCGGCGCGGCCGGGGCGGAGCCGCCGCCGCTGGGCTCGGCCGCGCTGGAGATCTCGGTCCGCACCACCGACATCGCCGAGGCGGCCTGCTGGGTGCGCGGCGTGGTGCGCACCGGCCCGCGGGAGCTGCGCTTCGACGGCGACGATCCGCTCGCCGTCTACCAGTCCTTCTGCGCCGCGATCCTGCTGACCCGCACGGTTGCGGAGGTCGTGTGACTCGCGTCGCGGTGGTGACCGGCGCGGCGGGCGGGATCGGCGCGGCCATCTGCCGGCGGCTGGCCAGCGACGGGTTCGCGCTCGCCTGCCTGGACGCGCGTGCGGCGGAAGCGCGGCAGCTGGCCCTCGAACTGCCGGGGTCCGGCGGCTACGGCGTTGACGTGCGCGACCCGCGGTCTGTGCGCGAGGCAGGCCAGCAGATCCGCCGGGATCTCGGTGACCCGTGGCTGGTGGTCAATGCGGCGGGCGTGTTCAGCATCCAGCGCGTGACCGACCTGGACGAAAGCGAGTGGGACCGTATCCTCGACACCAACCTGAAGGGCCCGTTCCTGACCTGCCGGGAATTCCTGCCCGCCATGGTCGAGGCGCATGACGGCTGCATTGTCAACATCGCGTCCACCGCCGGGGTGCGCGGCGGCCGGATGCGCGCCGCGTACTGCGCGTCCAAGGGCGGCCTGGTGCAGTTCACCCGCAGCCTCGCCGTCGACCATGGCCCGGACGGCGTCCGGGTGAACTGCCTGTGCCCGGGGCTGATCGACACCGACATGGCCGACTGGATCCGCCACGACGAGCAGGCGCTGAGCCGCTGGGCGTCGGGCATTCCGGCCGGCCGGATGGGCACCCCGGGGGAGATAGCCGATGGTGTCGCCTTCCTGGCCTCGACGGGCGGGAGTTACCTGCACGGCGCGGTGCTCATGGTCGACGGTGGCGTGACGGCCTGACTCGTGACTGGTGCAGAGGGAGCGTCGCGGGACGCGGGCCGGACCGGCCGGGACGGGTCCCGGCCTGCTGGCCCGGCCGAGGTGCCGGACCCGGCCGGGCCGGACCCGGCCCCGCCGCCGGGGGCACGTCCTGCCCAGCGACGGGCTTCCCGCCTGGTGGATATCGCCGAGGCGGTCGGCGTTCATGTGTCGACCGTCTCCCGGGTGCTCAACGGTGACCCCGCCCAGTCAGTCCGTCCGGAGATCTACGACCGGATCCTGGCCACCGCGCGGCAGCAGGGTTACCGGCCCAACGCGCTGGCCCGGGCGCTCAAGCGGCGCCGGACCGGGGCCCTGGCCTTCGTCATCCCGCTGCTGCGCAACCCGATATGGGTCAGGCTGCAGCGTGGCGCGCTGCAGCGGGCGGCCGAGCGAGGCTACGTCGTCATGATCATGGAGGAGCCGGACGACGACCCGAAGCCTCCCGATGGTTACCGCTACCTGGTCGAAGAGAGCCGCGCGGACGGCCTGCTGCTGGCCACCGCGCTGCGTATCCCCGAGCATGCCGGGGGAGTGCCCGCGGTCCCGCATGTCTATGTGAACCGCCGCGGGCCCGATCGCGGC
Organism: uncultured Streptosporangiaceae bacterium; assembly: GCA_964412845.1. Classification (GTDB taxonomy): domain Bacteria; phylum Actinomycetota; class Actinomycetes; order Streptosporangiales; family Streptosporangiaceae; genus JAWWPY01. The sequence goes on along the minus strand of CAYPQM010000006.1, from coordinate 51,907 downwards.
AATGACGTGGTGATGGACGAGTCGGGCGCGGTCCGGCTGTTCGTCGACCACGTGGCTGGGCTGGGACATCGCAGCATCGCCTTCATCGACGGGCCGCCCGAGGTGGACACCGTGCACCGCCGGGTGGGCGCGGCCCGGCGGCTCTGCGCCGCGCGGGGCCTGCACGTGACTGTCCGGCATGCCGCGGCCACCGAGGACGGCGGCTGGGAAGCAACCACGCGGATGCTGCGGCACGGCGCGCGGCCTACCGTATGCGGTGTCGGCAGCCTCAACCAGCTCTTCGGGGTGATGGCCGCGCTCCGCGGCGGCGGCGTCGGGGTACCTGAGGAGATGTCCGTAGTGAGTTTCGACGAGGACGAGTGCCTCGCCTTCCTCGACGTTCCGGTCACCAGCGTGACCATGCCCCTGGCCGAGCTCGGCAGCGCGGCCGTGGACGCGCTGATCGCGCGGATCGAGCGCCGGCCGGCCGGCAACCTGATGGTCCGCGAGCCGATGAGCCTGCTGATGCGGCAGTCGGTGGCGCGCCCGCTCGTGGGCAGGTGACGGCGGGGATGACAGGTACCGCGGATCGGGACGGCAGGACGTCCCGGGGCAGCAGTGTGTCTCAGCGCAGCAGCGCGAGGTTGATGGCGTCGGCCATCGCCTGGTAACCGGCGTCGTTCGGGTGCAGGTGGTCCCCGGAATCGTAGCCAGCCAGCAGCCGGTGCGGGTCGGCCGGGTCGCGCACGGCCTGGTCGAAATCGATCACCCCGTCGAAAGCGTGGCTGCGGGAGATCCAGGCGTTGACCGTGAGCCGCTCCTGCTCGGTGCTCGGCGACCAGTAGCCCGAGCCTTCGATCGGGGTGAGGGTGGCGCCGATCACCCGCAGGCCGCGACCGTGCGCCCGGGCGATGATCTGCCGGTAACCCGCGATGATCTGCTGCGCCGTGACGGCCGTGTTCGGCGCGGTGCATCCGGCGTCGGGCTGCGTCGGGAAGCCGATGTCGTTGATGCCTTCCAGCAGGATGACGGCACGTGCCCCCGGCTGGTCCAGGACGTCTGCGGTCAGCCGGGACAGGGCGCTGGTCCCGAAGCACGCCGAGTCGTTGAGCACCCGGCCGCCGCTGATTCCCGCATTGAGCACGCCCATCGGCCGGGCCGAGTTCGCGAGCCGCCCGGCCAGGACGTCCGGCCACCGGTCATTTCCGCTGGTCGTTGACTGGTATCCATCGGTAATGGAGTCGCCCAGGGCGACCACGGCTCCGGCGGTGCCATGCAGTGGCCGCACATCCACCCCGGACAGATAGAACCAGGAGAATGCCTGCTGCCCGAATGCCTGCCCGGCCAGGTCACCCGCGTGGTCGCCCGGCGTGGAAATGTAGTTGACCTGCTCGGCCAGGTCATGGTTGGTGGTCGGGCCGGTGCTGCCGGGCAGGTAGATGCTGACGGCCAGGTTTTCCAGCGGCGCGACCGGCATCGGTACCGGGTCGCTCACGACGTTCCCGCCCGCCGGGATGCGCACGCCGTGGCCGCCGTGGAAGGTGACCGTGACCGGCGGGGCGGCGAGTCCGGCGCCGGTCCCCTCGGCTCCGACTGTCACCGCGCCCAGCACCAGGTCCTGATCGCTGAAGGCATCGGTCAGGTGGATGCGCAGGGCGGTCCCGCCGATACTGGCATGCACGATCTCACGGATCGTCTGGTCGTCGAATCCGGTCACCGTGGGGTCCCCTGGCCCGGTAAGGTCCGCTGGCCGCGCCGGTTGCGGGCTGGCTGCCCAGGTCCCTGTCCAGCCGGCGGGCGCGGCGGCGGGCTCCCCCGGCCGGGCCGCCGGCCCGGCCGCCATGGCCGGGCCGGCCGGGCCCGCGCCCAGGGTGGCCAGCAGGCCGGCCGCGAGGCTCGCGGCGATAACGCGAGGACGGGCAAGGCCGGGAAGCGGGTGGCGTGGCACGTCTCCTCCAGTCGCTGCAGTCGCGTCCTGAGCATAAAGGCCGGATTCGCCTTGTCAATAGGCCTGGACCGCCGTTCCGCAAGATTGGCTGCGACCAATCGTCCTTGTGCAGGCTGCGACCAGCATGTCACTATCATGAAAGCTTCATTAGATATGCCTATACCGGTTTAGTAATAATAGTGTTCCTTGACAGCCCCGGGCGGGATACGAAGAATTGCCCGGCGTGAGAGCATTCATGGAACGTGTCGAGTCAAGAATCAGGATCCGGCGTCGCCACGCGTTCGCGGTGGCCGTCGCCGCCGTGGCCGTGACCATTCCGGTGATGGCGGCATCCGGAGCGCAAGGCACGTCCGGCGCCGCAGGTGCTGGCACCAGTTGGGTGACGGCCTGGGGTGCGAGCCCGGTAGTCGGCTCCGATGTGCCGGGGTCCACCTGCCCGGCCGGAACGGGCCTGACCGACCAGACCGTCCGCAACGTGGTGTTTCTCAGCGCGGGCGGGGACCAGGTGCGAATCCGGCTGACGAATGCGTTCGGCACCCAGGCCATGCCGGTCACGCATGCTTCGGTCGCGGTGCAGTCCGCCGGCGCCAGCGCGGTGCCGGGAACGGTGCGCGGCCTGACCTTCGGCGGGCAGCAGGCGGTAACCCTCGCCGCGGGCGGCGACGCGCTCAGCGACCCTGTCCCGCTCCGGGTGGCCGCCCTTTCGGCTCTGCTGGTCAGTGTCTACCTCCCGGGCCCGACCGGCCCGGTCACCAACCATCCGTTCACCGCCCAAGGCAACTACCTGGGCAGCGGCGATCTAGCGTCGTCCGTCTCGGCGGCCGGCTATCAGGACACGCCGTGCTGGATGCTCATCAGCGGGGTGGACGTGCGCGCGCCCGGCCGGGTCATCGGCTCGGTGGTGGCGCTCGGCGACTCGATCACGGACACCGCCAACACGACGGGCAACGCCAACCGGCGCTGGCCTGACGACCTCGCGCGGCGGCTCAACGAGCGGCCCGGCCCGACTCTTTCGGTAGTGAACGCTGGCCTGGGTGGCAACCGGCTGCTGGCTCCGCGCGACGGCCAGCCCTACTACGGCGTGCCTGCACTGGCCCGGCTGGACCGGGATGTCTTCGCCCAGACCGGTGTCCGCGCCGTGATCCTGCTCGAAGGCGTAAACGACATCGGGTACGGTGCCAGCGCTGAGGAGATCATCTCGGCCGACCAGCAGGTCATTGCCCAGGCGCACGCTCGCGGCCTGCGTATATACGGGGCCACGATCACGCCGTTCGGCGGGTCCGGGGTGGATTCCGTCGCGGCGGAGAAGACGAGAAGCGACGTCAACTCCTGGATCACGACCAGCCACGCCTTCGACGGCGTCATCGACTTCGCCACGGCGGTCGCGGACCCCGGTAACCCCACCGCGCTCAATCCCAGCTACGACAGCGGCGATCACCTGCACCCGAACGACGCCGGCTGCCAGGCCATGGCCAACGCGATCGACCTGTCGATGATCGTCGGCCAGCACTAACCTGCCCCACCCGTCATCGCCCTGGGCCCTGTTTGTGGTCGCCCCGTGTTGCGGCCGCAGCACCTCAAGCCCACAAACAGGGTGCCGGGCGATGTGCTGGCGCTCCGGGGCTGCCGCCATCTCCCGGTGACGCGCGGACGCCCAGCGGCAACCGGCTAAGTCCGGGGCGGTCAGCGAGCAGTCGCCGCACGTCCCGCCGCCTGGCACGCGGTAGTACAGGCAGCAGGAGTTGCGCTGGAACTCGATCCCGGGCCCGGTGAACCAGCCGGTACCGCGCAGCCTCCCGGTGTCCAGCAGGAGCCCGGCCAGCCTGCGAGCCGCCTGCTCCTGGTCTGGGCGTGCCGCCACGAGCACGGACAATGCCCCGGTCATCGCGGCGGCGCTGTTGCCCCAGAGCAAGCCACCGGCCACCGTGCCGCGCAGCCCGCGAACCAGCGGCTCTACCTGCTCCGTCATGACCACCCGGTAGGCGAGGCGAGCCAGTTCGCCGGGGTCCGCCGCCAGCCAGCCCCGCGGTGCCGGAACGCCGAGTCGCGCCGGACGGTCCGTGCGGACCCGCAGATCGGCGAGGTCAGGTACGACGCCGCGCAGCAGGGCGCTGGCCAGCACGGGTGACCAGAGCCGTGCCGCGTGGCCGAGTTGCGCAATGGAGGCGCTCACCCGGGTCTCGGTCACGCCGAGCTGTTCGCCGGTGGCGGCAATCAAGCCGGGCAATCCCTCGCGGTACAGATCGGCCGCCGCACGCCAGCGCCGCGCCTCGCCGCCGATGGCCAGATCGAAGTACGGGCCCAGGACGGCGGCCGCCGCGAGCGCATCGGTCACGGACCGCGACCCGGCGGCGCGGGCCGGATGGCTCCGGGAGCTGGCCGGCCACGATCTGGACGTCACGCCGCCAAGATAGCCGCCCGGTGCCGGCGTTCCTCAGGCGCTGCCCGCGCCGTGCCTGGCCGCCTCAGCCGACCGGGTGGCCCGGGCGACCAGCAGGGTGGCCTACCCGGTGCGCGGCAGCCTCAGCCCGAGCGGATGGCACGGCAGTACTGCGGCCGGATGGCACGGCGTGACTGCTGACGGGCGGCACGGCCGCACCGAGGACGAGGTGGCACAAGGCCTGATCACCGCGGCGGCCGGATGGCTGGCCGGCCCCGCTGGCCGGGCCATGAAGATGGCCAGCAGGATGAGGGCGCCGAGACCGGCGAACATCGCGATGCGGATCCCGTCGGCCCAGCTGGGACGGCCGCGGCAGTGCGGTGATGTCAGGGGCAGATTGGGGCCGTTGGCGGAGCCGGGCGGCATGGCGCTGTCCGCGCCGTGCTGCGGTGCGGTGGGTCGGGTCATGGCGTTACTTCTCTCAGGAGTACGGACGGGTGTCGGTGCCGTCGGCCATGACCTGGGGGTTGGCGGGGCCGTGAGCCGCCGCTACGCGGCGCCGAGCTGGGCAGGTGTTGGCTGGTGCGCGGTCATCCTGTCCCCCTCCGGTGATCCTGTGACCAGCCGCCGTCGGCCGGTCCTGTGCCTGTCTCGAACCTACATCAGAAATATAAAACGAGCAATATATTTCTAGAAACTGATTGTCCACATTCGATCGCTGACAGTAAGACCACCTGCGTGGGGTGGCCCAGGGACTTCGCCGAGGAGCCGGCCCGCGACATGGCAGGCGGCGCGGGCCGCGCCGCGTGAGCTGCGCAATGCCCGGCATTGCCGGCGTAGCCTGTCAGGTGTGACCGACGGTGGCGGCCCCCTGGCCGGCGAGTCCTCGTTCGCCGCTCCGGCGATCCCCGCGTCGGCTGGTGCCATGATCTTTGACCGCAAAGGCCGGCTGCTCATCCTGAAGCCCACCTACAAGTCGGGGTGGACCATCCCCGGCGGGGTGATGGAGGCCGACGGGGAGACGCCGTGGGAGGCCTGCCAGCGCGAGGTGCGGGAAGAATGCGGTCTCGAGGTGAAAAGCGGCCGCCTGGCCTGCGTGGATTTCCGCCATCCCCGGCCCGGCCGCCCGGGCGGTGTGCGGTTTCTGTTTGACTGCGGCGGGTTCACCGACGCCCGCCTCCGCGATATCGCGCTGCAGCGCGATGAGATCTCCCGGCACCGGATCGTCCCGGTACCCGAGGCGCTGGCTCTGCTCAGGGGGCCCATCCGGCGGCGGGTGAGCGCCGCCGTCGGCGCCCAGGCCGTCGTGTACCTCGAGGACGGCCGCCCAGTGCCGGGGGTCGGTCCGTGACCGTGCTGAGCACCTGCCTCCCCGTACGATTACTCACAGTAACGGAGGGTTCAACAGCCTGCTAACTGGGTATTTGCCGGGCGGAGCGACGATCCGGGCCGGGGAGGCGTCGGATTGTGGCTGGCGCGGCGGGTCTGCCATCATGTCAGCGCTGCCACGGAACCCGGCTGTTTCACCGTCCGCATCGGCGTGCGCCGCTGACCAGGCCGGCTCCTGAAGCCGGGTGAATTCGGGACTTTCTGCTCTGCCTTCCCGTGCGGCTTTTCGGCGAACGTGGAATGGCAAGAAGGCGGGTGCTGCGATGGACCAGGGGCGGCGCGTTATGGTCGGCGTGGACGGGTCGGTGGCCTCGCTTACCGCGTTGCAGTGGGCGGAACGCGAGGCCGAGCTACGCCAGGCCCGGCTGCACGTGGTGTGCGCGGTAGATCATGAGCGGACCCGGCCCGCGCACTATGCCGTCCGGGCGCGACGGCCGCCACCGGAGGCGGGGGTCGGCCAGCTGCCTGGTGCCTGGCTCAACATGCTGGTACATACCGCGCTCGGCAGCAGCCCGCTGGCTCCGGTTGATACCGAGGTTGTTGAGGGACTGGCCGCCAAGGTGCTGATCGAGCGGGCCGCTGGCGCCGACCTGCTCGTCCTCGGCGATCCGGTGACCTCGCCGCTGGGCGTGATCGGCCCGGTGGCCCGGGCCTGCCTGCGGCACGCGCCATGCCCGGTCGTGATTGTCAGCGCGGAGCTGGACAGCCCGGTCCCGCCTGACTGCTCCGGGGTGCCCACGCCGGGCACGCAGAACGCCGGGCCAGCAGAACGGCGGGCCCGAAGGCCCGCCGTCATGCGTGCTGCCAGCTTGTCGTCAGGCGGCGACCGCTGACCGCGATGTCGCTGGCTCCAGCGCCAGCTCAAGGACTTCGCGGACATCGCTGACCGGGTGGATCTCCAGCGCGGCGCGCACCTTCTCCGGCACGTCCTCCAGGTCCGGCTCGTTGCGCTTGGGGATCAGCACCGTGGTGATCCCGGCCCGGTGGGCGGCGAGCAGCTTCTGCTTCACGCCACCGATCGGCAGCACCCGGCCGGTCAGTGAGACCTCACCGGTCATCGCCACGTCCGAGCGGACCAGCCGCCCGGACAGCAACGACGCCAGCGCCGTGGTCATGGTCACCCCCGCGCTCGGCCCATCCTTGGGCACCGCGCCCGCGGGCACGTGCACGTGCACACCCCGGTCCTTGAGGTCGCTGACCGGCAGCTCCAGCTCCGCGCCATGGGAGCGGAGGTAGGACAGCGCGATCTGGGCCGACTCCTTCATGACGTCACCAAGCTGCCCGGTGAGCGTCACCGCCGTCGTGCCGGTCTCCGGATCGGCGAGCGACGCCTCGATGAAGAGCACGTCCCCACCAGCGCCCGTGACCGCGAGGCCGGTCGCGACACCAGGCACGGCGGTCCGTTCTGCTGATTCTGGGGTGTGCCGGGGGTGCCCGAGGTAGCCATGCAGCTCACCTGGGCCGACGGTGACCGGGAGGGTTGCGTCACCCGCCGCCAGCTGCGCGGCGATCTTCCGCAGCACCCGGGAAATGCTCCGCTCCAGGGCACGCACGCCCGCCTCGCGGGTGTACTCCGCGGCGATCTGGTGCAGCGCCTCGTCGGTGACGGTCACGTCGTCGGCGTCGAGGCCGGCCCGCTCCAGCTGCCTGGGCAGCAGGTGCATGCGGGCGATCGTCACCTTCTCGTCCTCGGTGTAACCGTCCAGGCCGATCAGCTCCATCCGGTCGAGCAGCGGCTCCGGTATCGCCTCCACCACGTTGGCGGTCGCGATGAACAGCACGTCGGACAGGTCAAGCTCGACCTCGAGGTAATGGTCGCGGAACGTGTGGTTCTGCGCCGGGTCGAGGACTTCCAGCAGCGCCGCGGTCGGATCACCCCGGTAGTCCGCGCCCAGCTTGTCCACCTCGTCCAGCAGGATCACCGGGTTCATCGAACCCGACTCGCGGATGGCCCGCACGATCCGGCCGGGCAGCGCGCCCACGTAGGTCCGCCGGTGACCGCGGATCTCGGCCTCGTCGCGGACGCCGCCCAGGGCGACCCGGGCGAACTTGCGGCCCATGGCGCGGGCCACCGACTCGCCGAGCGAGGTCTTGCCGACACCCGGTGGGCCGGCCAGGGCCAGCACCGCACCGCTGCGGCGGCCGCCGACCAGGGCCAGGCCCTTGTCGGACCGGCGCTTGCGGACCGCAAGATACTCGATGATCCGGTCCTTGACGTCGTCCAGCCCGGCGTGGTCCGCGTCCAGGATGGCGCGGCTGCCGGCGATGTCGTAAGCGTCGTCGGTCCGCGAATTCCACGGGATCTCCAGGACCGTGTCCAGCCAGGTGCGGATCCAGCCGGCCTCTGGCGAGGCGTCCGAGGAGCGCTCCAGCTTCTCAGCCTCCTTGAGGGCCGCCTCGGTCACCTTCTCGGGCAGGCCGGCCGCCTCGATGCGGGCCCGGTAGTCCTCTTCCTCCGACCCAGGCTCGCCGCTCAGCTCAGACAGTTCCTTGCGGATCGCGGCGAGCTGCTGGCGGAGCAGGAACTCGCGCTGCTGCTTCTCCATGCCCTCGCGGACGTCGTTCTGGATGGTCTCCGCCACGTCCAGCTCGGCGATCTGGTCCCGGGCCCAGCCGGCCAGCAGTTCCAGCCGCCGCTCGGGGTCGATCGTCTCCAGCAGCTCCTTGCGCTGCTCCAGAGTCAGGTACGTCGCGTAGCCGGCACTGTCGGCCAGAGCAGACGGATCGGTGATCCGCTGCAGCACGTCGACGACCTGCCACGCGCCGCGCTTCTGCAGGATGGTGGCGGCCAGGCCCCGGTACTCGCGGGCGAGCTCATGGGCCCTGTCGGTGGCCGGCGGCTCGTCCTGAACGGAGCCCTCGACCCAGAGCGCGGCCCCCGGCCCGACGGTGCCGCTGCCGATCCGGACCCGCGACAAGCCGCGGATCGCGGCAGCGGGCTCGCCGCTGGGCAGCCGGCCGATCTGCTCGACCGCGCCGAGCGTGCCGACCGAGGAGTACTTGCCGTCCACCCGTGGCACCAGCAGTACCTGCGGGGTAGCCTGGCCGGCGCCGTCCGCGCCCGCCGATATCTGCGCAGCCTCGATAGCCGCGCGGGCCTCAGTGCCGGAGGTGTCGACCGGGACCACCATGGTGGGCAGCACCACGGTGTCGTCCAGGGGCAGCACCGGCAGCGAGAGGGTGTCACTCATATCGGATCACTTCCCGTGAGTATTACTTGATTACACCCTTCAAGCGGAGTGTGGTTCCAGTTGTTCCCGGCCCCGTTTCGCCCGCAGCGGACGCCCCCGACGGCCTAGTTCGAGAAGTCCTGGGTCAGCCAGACGGTGCCGGAACGGTCCCGGTACACCGCTATCCCGATGTGGTGGTAGGAGGTGCTCAGGATGTTCAGCCGGTGCCCGTCGTCCGGTGGCTTCTCGGCGATCATGTCCTTGGTCAGGGTCACTGCCATCTGAGTGATGGACGAGGAGCCGGCCGGAACGGGGCCGCCCTCGCCGATGTTCTCGCCCGCCGACGTCCAGTTCACTCCAGCGGCGCTCTCGCGTGCGCCGAACGAGGCCTCACCGCTGCACTGATGAGAGAGCCCGCACCCGCTGGCCATCAGCGTGTTGTGCCGCGACGCGCTCAGGTCGAGGCCGCTGGTGAAGGTGTAGGCCGGCCGTCCGGCCGCGGCGCGCGCCTGGTTGATGACGGCCAGGACCTGATCGGCGGGGGCACCCTGCTGGCTGCCCACTGGCACGACAGGTGACCTGGCCGGGGCCGGGGAGGCCAGGTGGGTAGCGGGCGCGGCTGACGGGGACGGGCTGGCTGAGGGGGAGGCACTGGCGGACGGTGAGTGGATCGCGGCGTCCACCAGGGGCTGCGCGCACGGGATGCTGCCTGCGGTCACCGCGGCCGATGACGCGCACGGACCGGCCGCAGCCGCGCCCGCCGAGGGAGTCTGCGCTGTCCGGCTACCGGCCTGCCTGCCCAGGTAGAAACCCGCGATCACGATGACCGGCAGCGCGAGGACCGCGCACATCCAGAGCGTGCGGCTGCCGCCGTACCTCGCCCCGCGCTGTCGTGACCTCCGGGGCTGTCTGGATCTCCGGGCCGGCATACCGCCACCTCACCGTGCGGCCGCGGGACATCTGGTCGCCCCGCGATCCACGTATCGGCCGATCAGCCTAGCGATTTCCGGCCGTGGCCGGGCAGTTGACGACAACATCCGCTTTCCTGGGCGTTCCGGCAGCGAAACGGCCGGCTGCCAGCCGGCCTAGCTCACCGCGGGCCGCAAAGTGGCGGCGAGCACGGCCCGCTGGGTGGGCACTGCCTCCTCGTGACGCTGCCGGCCGGCCTCAGTGAGGCAGACATAGATGCCGCGCCGATCCAGGTCACACAGTGACCGCTGGACCAGGCCGTGTTGCTCCAGCCGGCCGACCAGGCGGGATAGCGCACTTTGGCTCAGGTGGACGGCATCGGCCAGATCCTGCACCCGGAATTTGTGCTCCGCGCTCTCGGCCAGGCGGTCGAGCACCTCGAACTCGCTGACAGTGAGCCGGTGCCGCTCGCCAAGCTCGCGCTCAAGCGCGGCGCTGACCGTGGCATGACGGGCGGTCAGCGCCCGCCACGCGCTGACGACCTCCGGTATGCCGCCTGAACCGGCTCCGTCGGCGATGCCGGCCGGAGCTTCACCGGCTACGCCGCCAGGACCGGCTTGGCCGGCATCTCCGGCGCGCCGCGCGATGGCGAGTTGCTTCCTGCTCACGGGCGCATCCTAACGTCCGGAGCCCACTAGATGCAAGTGCATCAAATGCACTTGCATCTAGTGCTTGCGCATGCATAGAGTTTTGGCTATGACCTCACCCCCATCCTCCGTTGTCCTCGCGCCCGCGGCACGCTGGAGCCCCCGGCGGTGGGGAATCCTGATCGTGCTGTGCGGCGCGCTGTTCCTGGACGCGCTCGACGTCTCGATGGTGGGCGTCGCCTTGCCTTCCATCCGTGCTGACCTGGGGCTCACGACTTCGTCGCTGCAGTGGGTGGTCAGCGGGTACGTGCTGGGTTACGGCGGGTTCCTGCTGCTCGGCGGCCGTGCCGCCGACCTGCTCGGCCGCCGCCGGGTGTTCCTCGCCGCGCTCGCCGTGTTCGCCGTCGCCTCATTGCTGGGCGGCCTGGTCAGCAGCGGGACCCTGCTCATCGCCGCCCGCATGATCAAGGGAGTGGCCGCGGCGTTCACTGCGCCAGCGAGCCTGTCCATCATCACCACCACATTCGCCGAGGGACACGCCCGCAACAAGGCGCTGAGTATCTACTCCGCCTTCGGCGCGGCCGGCTTCTCGCTCGGCCTGGTGCTGTCCGGGCTGCTTACTGAGGTGGGCTGGCGATGGACACTGCTGCTGCCCGCACCGGTCGCGGCGGCCATCCTCGCCGCGGCGCTGCGGCTCATCCCGCGCGGCGCCCCGGTGGCCCGCCGCGGTCGCCGCTTCGACATTCCCGGCGCGGTGACGGTGACCGCCGCCATGCTGCTCGTCGTGGACGCGGTGGTCGGAGCACCGCAGGCGGGCTGGGTGTCGGCGCGCACACTTGGCTCGTTCGCCGCGGTCGCAGTCCTGCTCGCCGCGTTCGTGGCCATCGAGCGGCGCAGCGCGGACCCGCTGCTCCGGCTCGGTATCTTCCGGTCCGGAGCGCTGACCCGCGCGAACCTGACGGCAATGACCCTGTTCGGGTCCTACGTGGCCTTCCAGTTCCTGGTGACCCAGTACCTGCAGATCATGGCGGGCTGGTCGGCGCTGCGAACCGCGCTGGCGTTCCTGCCGGCCGGGGTGATCGTCGCGATCGCGTCGCCGCGTATGGCGCCGCTGCTGGACCGGTTCGGCCCACCACGCATTGTCGCGGTCGCGTCCGGATGCCTCGCGGCCGGCTATGCCTGGTTCCTGCGCATCGGCCCGCAGCCGGACTACCCCGCCGTGATCCTGCCCTCGGTGCTGCTCATCGGCGCCGCCTTCGGGCTCGGCTTCTCCTCGCTGAACGTGCAGGCGACGGCCGGAGTCGCGGATCAGGAGCAGGGCCTCGCCTCCGGCATCCTGCAGACATCCTTCCAACTGGGTGGCGCGCTGGTGCTCGCGGCGGTCACGGCGGTGGTGGACGCCGGCCATGCTAACCAGGTGGGCCCGGGGCAGAGCCTGGCTGCCTACCGGCCCGCGCTCGCCGTCATCACCGGCGTGGCGGCGGCCGGCCTGCTCGTGGCGCTCAGCGGCCTGCGGTCCAGCCGCCCGCGGCCCGCGCCGGACCGGCTGGCCTCCACGGCGGCGGGCAGCCGGCCCGACCAGGCGGAACTGGAGACAGTGGGCGGCTGACCGGGGGGAGCCGGCCCGGGGAGGCAGCGCAGCCGCGCCGAGAATGGGGCCATGACCAGGGACGCGGGCATCGCCATCGAGATCAACGGTTCGTCGCTGACGTGCGCTGACGTGACGGCCGTCGCCCGCCGCGAGGCCCAGGTGCGGGTCGGCCCCGCGGCCGTGGCCGCCGCGCGGGCGGCCTGGCGGATGGCGCGCGAGGTGGCCGCCTCCCGGCCGGTATACGGCCGGAACACCGGTGTCGGCGCCAACCACGTCGTCGAGGTGGACGCGGAGGACCGGTCCGAGCATGGGCTGCGGCTACTCCGCAGCCACGCGGCCGGGGCGGGACCGCTGCTCCCGCCGGAACTGGCCCGCGCGATGCTGGTGGTGCGGCTGAACCAGATCGGCGTGGGCGGCTCGGGCGTCGACCCGGCGATCCTGGAGGTGCTCGCCGAGGCCATCAACCGGGGGTTCACCCCGCCGATCCCCCGCTACGGCGCGATCGGCACCGGGGACCTCACCGCCCTGGCCTCGGCCGGCCTGTGCCTGCTGGGCGAGCGATCCTGGCTGTCTGGCACCGGGGCGCCCACGCTGTTCCCGCTGCGTTCCACCGAGGCGCTCGCGTTCATCAGCAGCAACGCGGCCACCCTCGGCGAGGCGGCGCTGGCCTGCTGCGATCTGGCCAGCCTGATCCGGTCCGCGGTGGTAGTCGCGGCGCTGTCGCTGCTGGCCACCCGGGGATCCCGGGAACCGTACGCGGAACGGGTGCACCTGGCCCGCCCGCACCCAGGGCAGCAGGCGGTCGCCGCTGACATGCGGGCCCTGCTGGCCGGTGAGCACATGGTGCCCGCACGGGTCCAGGACCCCTATGGCTACCGGGCGTTTCCGCAGGTGCACGGGCCCGCCGTGGACGCCATGACCGGCGCCGACGGCGTCCTCACCAGGGAACTCAACGCGGCCAGCGAGAACCCGCTGATCGACGTCGCCGGCCATACGGTGTGGCACAACGGGAACTTCCACGCCGCGTACATCGGCCTGGCCCTGGATGCGATGCGGGCCGCGGTCTTCCAGACCGCGGCCCTGTCCGCGGCTCGTCTCGGCACCCTGGTCGAGCCCTCGTTCACCGGCCTGGACCCCTTCCAGGCGGACACGCCGGCCAGTTCCGGGATCATGGTGCTGGAGTATGTCGCCCAGTCCGCGGTGGCCGACATCCGCCGCTTCGCCAGCCCCGCCGCGCTGGGCAGCGCGGTGCTGTCCCGCGGCGTGGAGGAGCACGCCGGTTTCGCCACCCAGTCGGCGCACGCCAGCACCGAGGTGGTCCTGGCCTACCGGGCTGTGCTGGCCTGCGAACTCCTCGGAGCCGTGCGCGCACTGCGGATGCAGGGACGCGCCCCGGCCGGCGGCGGTCTGCGCCGCGCCTTTGCCCTGGCCGACGCGGTGCTTGATCCACGGACCGCGGACCGGCCGCTGGACGCCGACCTGTCGGCGGCAGCCGAGGTCCTCGGGGAGATCTCCCGGCTGCAGCCGTTATCGTGGCGTGGCAGCAGGGACGTCAGAGGAGAAAGAGCCAGATGAGCATCCTGGGTACCCGGGTAGTCCGGACGGAGGATCCGCGGTTGCTGACCACTGGCGGTACCTACGTGGATGACCCGCGCCTGCCCGAGCTGTCCGGCCCGGCCCGGGTCACCTTCGTGCGCAGTCCCGTGGCGCACGCGCTGATCACCGGCATCGATGCATCGGCAGCCAGCGAGGCGCCAGGAGTCATCGCCGTGCTGGGAACACCTGGCCCAGGTGCTGGTCGCCGCGCCCTGGCCGAGTCACACGCCCGATCCTGAAGAACGGCAAGCTTAGCGATCATCAGTGGTGCACGGCGGCGAGCAGGGCAGCGTACGAGCGGACCAGGGCGGCGTGCTCTAGGGGGAGCAGCGGGCTGTCGGCCCGGCAGCCCTCGGCCACCCACTGGTCAGAGATGTCCATGGCGCGGGCGCGGTGCATCGCCGCGGGCCGGACCGCGGCCTCCGGTTCGCGGTACAGGAAGGCGTACAGCCGGGCAACGGCGTCGATCAGCTCATCGCTGGCTGCCTCGGCCCCGGCGGGATCCCTGGGGCTGGTGGCCCGCTGGATCTCACGGTGGGCGCGCCACCAGTCGACCTCAAGCCGGGCGGACTCGGTCACGTCCTGCGGCTCCCCGTACGTCAGCCGCACCAGGCCATAGAAGCGCCGCATGCACCGGCGCGCACCGTCCGGATCGTTGTCCGGCACCGGCGCCCAGAGCTGGTTGGCCCGCAGCACAAGCCAGGCGCCGTGCAGCGTCCGAAGCCAGTCCATGCCGAACCCGGCATGCACCAGGCCCACGGACGCGATCAGCAGCTGCATCCACTGGCGGCGGTAGTAGGCGACCCAGGCGCGGTACTCCAGGTCGCCGATGCGCGCCGGGTCGAAGGACCGGAGCCGGCTCGGCCCGTTCCCTGATTCACCCATCTCTCCCCCTTCTGGGATCACGGTTGATCTTCTGGGATCACGGTTGATCGGCGGCCCACGGGCGGCCAGTGAGCACGCACGATCATGAACCCTCGGCCTCTGCCCCACTCAAGCACGGCTGAGAGCGGGCTGTGAGCCGTCCCGGGGCACCCCGGCCCGCTTGCTACGGTCCCTTGCATGAGTCTGCGTCGGTGGGGCCGCAAACGGGTCGTGGCCGGGCTCGTCGCGGCCGTGCTGCTGACCGCAGGCGCGGTCGCGATCGTGGCCGCTGTCAGCCGCCCGGCGCCGATCAGCGTGCACGATCTGCGGATTGCCGTGCTGGACGGGCCACGCGGCAATCAGCATGTGCTGCTCGACGCTACATTCTTCACCCCGGCGGGCGGTGGCCGGGTTCCCGCCATCCTGCTCGCCCATGGCTTCGGGGAGACCAAGGACGCAGTGCGGCCTGAGGCCGAGCAGCTGGCCAGGGCCGGGTTCGCGGTCCTTACCTGGACAGCACGCGGGTTTGGCCGCTCCACCGGGCAGGTGGCGCTCGACTCACCGGACTACGAGGTGAAGGACGTCGAGCAGCTGGTCAGCTGGCTGGCCCGGCAGCCCCGGGTCCGCCTCGACCGGCCGGGCGATCCGCGGGTCGGCATCGCCGGTGCCTCCTATGGCGGCGGGATAGCGCTGCTCGCCGCGGCCTACGATCACCGGATCGACGCGATCGTCCCGCAGAGCACGTGGAACAACCTGGCCACCGCGCTGTTCCCGAATGCCGTGGGCGGCGGTGCGGCCGACGGGGTGTTCAAGAGGCAGTGGGCCGGGCTGCTGTTCACCCAGGGCGGCGGCGGCTTCGACGGCGCCAGCCAGGCCAGCGGCGCCAGCCAGGGGAGCAGCGCCAGCCAGGGGAGCAGCGCCAGCCAGGGGAGCAGCGCCAGCCAGGGGAGCAG
>CAYPQM010000006.1:0-36381 GCA_964412845.1 uncultured Streptosporangiaceae bacterium | reverse complement strand
CGCGGGCGTTGGGAGCGGGACCGGCCAGGTTAGCGGGGCCTCCGGGGCGGCTGCGGCGGCGCTGGCCAAGGCCGCGCGGGCCGCCCAGTGCGGGCGTTTCATGCCCCGGATCTGTGCCATGTACCAGCAGGTGGCCACGGAGGGCAGGGCCACCCGGCAGGCGGTCTCGCTGCTGCTGCGGTCCAGCCCGGCGAGCGTGCCGGGCCGGATCGATATCCCGACCCTGCTGATCCAGGGTGAGAACGACTCACTCTTCGGGCTCGACCAGGCCAACGCGAATTACCAGGCGATCCGGCGTAACGGCGCGCCGGTGGACATGGTCTGGTTCAGCGGTGGTCATGACGGTGGTGATCAGGAAACCAGCCGGGTGAGCCAGTTGACCCAGCAATGGTTCTCCCGGTGGCTCCTGCCCGCGCATCAGCAGTTCCAGCCGGGCGGTACCGCCGGAGCGGCGGCCACTAACCAGGGCACGGGCAGCCAGGGCACGGGCAGCCAGGGCACGGGCAGCCAGGGCACGGGCAGCCTCAGCACGGGGCAGCCCGGGTTCGCGGTGAGCCGGGACCGTGGCTACGACGTGTCGAGCAACGAGATCGTCCTCGGCATCGCCACGGCCACGAGGTACCCGGGGCTGCGCGGGACCACACGCACCACGATCCACCTGGCCGGGCCGCCGCAGGTCATCGTCAACCCGGCCGGTGGCACGCCCGCTTCGATATCCGTCCTTCCCGGGTTCGGGGCGCTGGGATCCAGCGGCCTGGCCTTTGACATGGCGGGTCAGAGCGCGGCCTTCAGCTCCGCCGCGCTGGCCGCGCCGGTCCAGATGACCGGTGCCGCCACCGTGGCGGTCCGCGTCAGCGGTGCCTCCGACATCACGTTGTTCGCCAAGGTCTATGACGTTGACCAGGCAGGTAATGCCACCCTTCCCGACCAGCTCGCGGCGCCGCTGCGGGTCATCGGCGCCCAGGCGGGGCAGGTCGTCACGGTGCAGCTGCCGGCGGTTGACTACCGGTTCGCCGCCGGGCACCAGATCCGGCTGGTGCTGACCACGACCGACTTCGGCTACGCCACCTCGCCGGTGCCGGCCAGCTACCAGGTGACACTGGCGGGCGGCGCGCTGTCGGTGCCAGCCGATCCGGCGCTGGCGATCATCGATGGCGGGGCGAGATGGTGGGCCTGGGCGGCACCGGCCGCCGCCCTGGCGGCGGCCGCCCTGATCCTGGCCGTCCGGCGGCGGCCTGAGGCGGACACGCTCACCGCCGACCTGGCCGGAGTGCCCCTGGAGATCACCGGCCTGACCAAGAGCTACCGCGATGGCCAACTGGCCGTGGACGACCTGTCGTTCCGGGTGGACCGTGGCCAGATCCTCGGCCTGCTCGGGCCGAACGGCGCGGGGAAGACGAGCACGCTGCGTGCGCTGATGGGGCTCATCCAGCCCGATGCGGGGACGATTACGATCTTCGGCAGGCAGGTGCATCCGGGGGCGTCCGCGCTGTCGCGGCTGGGCTCGTTCGTGGAGGGGCCCGGGTTCCTCCCGCACCTGTCGGGCCGGGCCAACCTGGATCTGTACTGGCGCGCCACGGGACGGCCCGCCGCCGACTCCCACCTGGCCGAGGTGCTCAAGATCGCTGGCCTGGGCTCGGCCATCGACCGCCGGGTTGGCGCCTACTCGCGAGGCATGTGCCAGCGGCTGGCCATCGCCCAGGCCATGCTCGGCCTGCCTGATCTCCTGGTCCTCGACGAGCCGATGAACGGACTCGACCCGCCGCAGATCCGGGAGATGCGTGATGTCCTGCTCGGCTACGCCGCGGCGGGTCGCACGGTGATCCTGTCCAGCCACATGCTCGCCGAGGTGGAGCAGACCTGCAGCCACGTGGTCGTTATGCATCTTGGCCGCCGGGTGGCCGCCGGGACGGTGCGCGAGATCATCGGTGACGGCGCGGCACTTGTCGTGGGAACCGCCGAGGCCGAGCGGGCGGTCACGGTCCTGCGTGAACTGGGCGGGATCGAGTCGGCGCGCCCGCATCAAGACGGGGTTATCGTCCAGCCCAACGGCGTCGCGGCCTCGGCTGTGGTCGCCGCGCTGGTCGGGGCGGGGATACCGGTGGACCGGGTGACCCCGAGCCGCCGCCTGGAGGACGCGTTCCTGGCGCTCATCGCCGGACCTGCGGCACCAGGGTCCGCGGCACCAGGGTCCGCGGCTGCTGAGCCTCCGGCGACGGGGGAGGCATCCTGATGGCGGCGAGCGTGAACGTGAGCGCGCCGGGCTACAACCCGCGGCACACCCTGCCTTTCAGCGTGGAGTTCGTCCGCCAGCTGCGGCGCCGCCGGACGATGATCGCGTTCGGCCTGCTGCTCGTCCTGCCCTGGATACTCGTCGGCGCCTTTGAGCTCAGCGGCCCTACGTCGGCGGACAACGGGACTCCTGGGCTGGTCGTCATCGCCACCCAAGGTGGGCTCAACTTCGCCGCGTTCAGCATCTTTGTTTCCGCGGGTTTCCTGCTGGTGGTCGCGGTGGCGTTGTTCTGCGGGGACACCGTGGCGAGCGAGGCCAGCTGGTCGTCGCTGCGTTACCTGCTGGCCGCGCCGGTGCCGCGGGCCCGGCTGCTGCGGCAGAAGCTGGCCGTGGCGCTGGTCTATTCGGCCGTGGCGGTCACCTGCCTGCCGGTCATGTCGCTGCTGGCGGGCACCGTCGCGTTCGCCTGGCACCCGCTGCGGCTGCCCGTCACCGGCGTGGCGCTGCCGGACGGGGCGGCGCTCGGCCGGCTGGCGGTGGTGCTGGGATATGTGCTGATCACCGAGCTGGTGGTGGCTGGCCTTGCCTTCCTGCTCTCGGTGTCCACCGACTCGCCGCTCGGCGCGGTCGGCGGCGCCGTGGGACTGGTGATCATCAGCAACATCCTGGATGAGGTGACGGCGCTCGGTTCGTGGCGGCAGATCCTACCGACCCACTGGCAATTCGCGTGGCTGGACGCGTTGCAGTCGCAGATCACCTGGACCGGCATGATCGAGGGAAGCTCGGTGTCGGTGTGCTATGCGATCCTGCTGCTCGCCCTGGCCTTCCGCCGGTTCCGCGGCAAGGACATCGTTTCCTGATCTTCCAGTTCCCCGATCTTCGGGGGCTCCTGGCCCCCGGGCTCCCGGCCTTCCCGCGCTTCCCGATCCAGCCGCCGACTGCCTGATGCCGGCGTTTCCGCGGGTGCGGAAATGCCACCCATCTCCCCCTGTTAAGACCGTATTGGGGGGATTACGGAGAATCTTCATAACGTAGAGTGACAGAAAGGGCGCTTAACGTAATTGGAGGAGCCGGGATGTCTAGGCCATCGATCTTCGCCGTGCCCGCGATTCTCGCCGTGACGGCTGTTGCCCTGGCCGCCTGCGGCCAGACCGCACGCAGCGGCGCGTCCGCTGAGCAGCCCTGCGCGCGGCACGGTTCGGCATTCGCCATCCCCTGCGCGGCCGTGCCCGCTCCATCGGCCTCGGCGTCCAGTTCGTCCCCGGCTCCCGGTACCGCACCGGTATTCGCCTACTACTACATGTGGATGCAGGGTTCCTACTGGTCGACCAACAAGCTTGACCATCCGGTCCAGCCGTTCCCCGGCAACTACAACAGCATGGACCCGGCCGTCATCAACTCCCAGATCGTGCAGGCCAAGGCAGCGGGGATTACCGGCTTCCTGGTCAGCTGGAAGGACACCGCGACCTACCGGAAAATCCTCCCGGAGGTCGAGAGCGCGGCCAACCAGAATAACTTCAAGCTGGCCCTGTTCTACGAGAGCATCAATGCGGCGAAACAGCCAGTCTCGGTGTCGATTGTCGCGGCCGATTACACGTACTTCGTGGCCACCTATGCCAGCAATCCGGCCTGGTACACCATCAACGGGAAGGTGCTGACGGCCTGGGACGGGACGCAGCGCTACTCCCCGGCGTCCGTGGCCAGCGTGACCAGTCCTGTGCGCAGCCGGGTCCTGGTGCTCAGCACTGGCAACAATGTCGCGGAATACCAGCGGCTCGCCGCGGTCACGGACGGTGACGCCTACTACTGGTCCTCGAATAACCCGGCGACCAGCCCGCAAGCAGGGGCCAAGCTCGCCAGCATGGGCGCGGCGGTGCACCAGAAGAACGGAGTCTGGATTGCTCCTTTCGCACCGGGATTCAATGCCACCCTCATCGGCGGGCATCTCATCGTCCCGCGCAGCAACGGGAGCACCCTGAAGAGCGAGTATGCGCTCGCGGCCGCATCCGCGCCGGACATCCTGGGCCTGATCAGCTGGAACGAGTGGACTGAGAACACCTACATGGAACCCTCGGTGAACTTCGGCTCCACCTACCTCAATGTGTTGAAGGGCCTGATCAGCCCGGCGGCCTGAGCCGCCGCGAAGCTGGGCCTGCGTCGCGCCGGACCTGGTGGATGGCCACGGTTACCAGAGCTCCATGGACCGGGTGAAGATCCCGGCGATGTCGTCCTCGGTGACCGGCTTCGGGCAGGTGGCCAGCAGTCGCTGCTGCTTCATGGTCCCCTCGACCAGTTCGGGCACATCACCGGGCCTGAAGCCGACGGCGCCGATCCCGTTGGGAATGCCGATGTCCTTCATCAGGTCCATGAGCACGAAAGGCAGGAATTCCGCGTCCCGGGACGGCCGCCTACCGCCCGGCGCGAGCAGTTCCGCGGCGCGCAGATGCCGCTCAGGAGAGGAGCCGAAGGTGAACCGGAACGCCTCGGGCGCGGTCAGCGCGACCGACATGCCGTGCGGCACCATCGCCTCGGCGGCCGGGTAGTCCTGGGCATGGAAATCGCGGACCTGCCCGGCGATCGGGTAGGCGTTGGCGTGCGGGAGGTGCACGCCGGCGTTGCCGAAGCCCATCCCGGCGAACGTCGCCGCGATCGCCATGTCGGCCCGGGCCGCGAGGTCCTCACCATGGCGGACGGCGGTCCGGAACGAGGTCGCGAGCAACCCCATCGCCTTCTCCGCCCACATGTCCGAGACCGGGTTCGCGCCGCAGTAGGGCACCCGCTGCTCCGGCCGCTTGCGCTCGTTGGCGGTGTACCAGCGCGCCGTGTAGCTCTCCAGCGCGTGGCAGAGGATGTCCATGCCCGCCGCGGCGGTGACGCCGGCCGGCTGGGTCAGGGTCAGCAGCGGGTCGACCACGGCCAGGGTGGGCCGCAGCCGGGCATGGCTGATACCGGTCTTGACGTGCTGGGAGAGCACGTCAAGCACGCAGACTGTGGTGGATTCCGCGCCCGTGCCCGTGGTGGTCGGCACCGCGACCAGCGGCTTGAGCGCGTTGACCGGCGCGGTGCCCTGGCCGACCGGCACGTTGATGTAGTCCATCAGCTCACCCGGGTTGGACAGCAGCAGGTTGATTGCTTTCGCGGTGTCGATGCTGGAGCCGCCGCCGACCGCGACGAAGGCGTCCCAGGGGCCGCTCTGTCTCGCAGCGGCGATCGCGGCGTTCATGCTCTCGTCCGTCGGCTCCACGTGGACACCGTCGAAAACCTGGGCCTCGATGCCGAACTGGGCCATCTGGTCGGCCACCCGCTGCGGGGTGCCGGTTGCGGCGACGCCCGGGTCGGTCACCACCAGCGCGCGGCTGACCCCGTACTGGCTCAGGTCGAAGCCGATCTCATCGGAGGCACCGGGGCCGAACTTCAGCTGCGGCGCCCCGTAGGTGAAGATGGCCTCCGGGTTGGCTGGCCGGGTGCTGCTCACGTCGTGCCTCCTCAGCAGGTGTGATCACCTAGCCCGCTAGTTACCCCGGATCCGTACCCATGATCGCGGCCCCGGGTCCCGATGAGCACCATCGGTCAGCCGGCCAGCAGCTCCGCCTGCGCGGCCCGCCGGGACCGAGATTGCCGTCGACGATGAACGCGAGCGGCCGGCCTCTGCGCCGCATTCCTGGCAGCATGGCAAGGGTGTCGAATACCCGGCGGGTGACCAAGAAGCAGGACGGGGGTCCGCGGCTGACGCTCGTCCACGGTGGCGGCCCAGCCGACGGCCAGTCCGGTGACCCCGAGCTGGCTGAATTGCGTGCGCAGTTCGTCGCGTCCGGTGCGTCAGCGGACGTGCTGAAGGCGCTGGACGCGTCCGACGACCTGGATGATGCCCTCGGCGCCCTGCTGGACATGGGGCTGCTGCCGGAGCCTGAGGAATCCCTGGCCGGGTTGCTCGACGGCTGGACGCCCACGTTGCAGGCCGGGTGCGACCCGCTGAGCGCGGAGTTGTCCGGTGCCGAGTTCCTCGGCATGATCCGCCAGAGCCTGCCGGCCGACCTGATGCTGCCCGACCTGCTCACCGATCTCATCGAGCAAGCCGGCGATTACGGCACTGCGCAGGCCCTGGCCATGCTGCGGGTCCTGGCGGTGCTCGCGCCGCCCGAGATCAGGCCCGTGGCGGCGGCTGCCGCTGACCGGCTGATCGCGGCCGGGCTGGCCGACCGGCCCTGGGTGGCCGGACTCGGCACGCCGCGAGTGGGCCGGATCTTCGGCTACTCGGACGAGCTTGGCGCACAGGAGTCGATCGCGCTGACCTTCAGCTACGGCCGCAAACGGCACGCCATGGTGGTACTGATCGATCACGAACTCGGTGGCGGTGTGAAGGATTGCTTCCCCACCGACCGCCCGGACTGGATCCGGGCCAGATACCAGCGAGCCGCCCAGCAGTTCGGGCTGGAGTTCCGCGACTACGCGCCGGCTGAGGCGGGCACGATCCTGCGCCAGGCGCTCACCAGGCCGCCGTGCCCGGTCGAGGAGGATCAGGTCGAGGATGTCGGCGACTTCCTGGACCTGCTGCGGGCGCGGGTGGACCTGCTGCCCCCTGCCGTCCAGCCCTCTGCCGTCGAGCCGTCCGCCGTCCAGCCCCCCGCCGTCCAGCGGTCAGCGGCCGGGGCCAGGCCGGCTGGGCGGGACGCGGCGCGCGGATCCGGGGGCAGAAGCCTGGCCGGCCGCACCGTCCACCAGCTGAAGATCACCCTGCGCGGCGCCAAGCCGCCGATCTGGCGTCGCCTGGAGGTACCCTCCGACATCACCCTGGACCGGCTGCATCTCGCCATCCAGGAAGCGTTCGGCTGGGCGGACTACCACATGTGGGTCTTCAGCACGCCGGCCGGCGAGTACGGCACCGCCGACCCTGAACTCGGGCACCGCAGCGCCGCCGCGAAGCAGCTGTCCGATGTCGCGCTGACCGGCGGCCGCATCCGGTACACCTACGACTTTGGTGACGACTGGGCCCACGACATCACGGTCGAGGACGTGCTGGCCGCCGAGCCGGGCCTGGCCTATCCGCGGTGCACCGCTGGCCGCCGGGCCGGCCCGCCCGAGGACAGCGGCGGGATCTGGGGCTACGAGTACCTGCTGGAGGTCCTGGCGGATCCCGGTCACCAGGAGCATCGCGGCCGGCTGGACTGGCTGGGCCTGGACTCCGCCGACGGCTTCGACCCGGCCGCCTTCGATCTCGCTGACGTGAATGAGGCACTGTCCGGCCTGGGCCGTGTCCTGGTGAAGCGGTAGGGCCGCTGGCAAGCTGGTCGGATGAGCGGCCAGTGGGAGTTCTGGATCGACCGGGGCGGCACGTTCACCGATGTGGTCGCCCGCCGGCCGGACGGCGGGCTCACGGTCTGCAAGCTGCTGTCCCAGGACCCCGGCCGCTACCAGGATCCCGCGGTCGAAGGAATCCGCCGCCTGCTCGGCGTACCAGATGCCAACCCCATTCCGCCAGCACGGATCGCCGTGGTCCGTCTAGGCACCACCGTGGCCACCAACGCGCTGCTGGAGCGCAAGGGTGAGCCGACGGTCCTGGTCATCACCCGTGGCTTCGCCGACGCACTGCGGATCGCCTACCAGGACCGGCCGCGGATCTTCGACCGGCAGATCATCCGGCCGGAGATGCTGTATTCACGGGTGATCGAGGCGGATGAGCGGATCGGCGCGCACGGCGAGGTCATCCGCCCGCTCGACGAGCACGCGGTGGCCGCTGACCTGCGCGCCGCCTACGACGAGGGTTTCCGTTCGGTCGCCGTGGTCGGCATGCACGGCTACCGGTACCCCCGGCACGAGGCATTGATCGGCGGGATCGCCCGGCAGATCGGCTACACCCAGGTGTCGGAGTCGCACGCCACGAGCCCGCTGATGAAGCTGGTCTCGCGCGGTGACACCACCCTGGTGGACGCCTACCTGTCGCCGATCCTGCGGCGCTACGTCGATCAGGTGGCGGGCGAACTGGGCGGGGTCCGGCTGCAGTTCATGCAGTCGGGCGGCGGCCTTACCGACGCGCATCTGTTCCGCGGCAAGGACTCGATCCTGTCCGGGCCGGCCGGCGGCATCGTCGGCATGGCCCGCACTGCCGAGGCGGCCGGTTTCGGGGCAGTGATCGGCTTCGATATGGGCGGCACCTCGACGGACGTGTCGCACTACGCGGGCGAGTTCGAGCGGCAGTACGAGACCCTGGTCGCCGGGGTGCGGATGCGGGCCCCGATGCTGAGCATCCACACGGTGGCCGCCGGGGGCGGCTCGGTCCTGCATTTCGATGGCAGCAGGTACCGGGTCGGCCCCGATTCGGCCGGGGCGGATCCTGGCCCGGCGGCGTACCGGCGCGGCGGCCCGCTGACCGTGACGGACGCCAACATCATGCTGGGCCGCATCCAGCCGGATCATTTCCCCCGGGTGTTCGGCGTCCGCGGCGACCAGGCGCTTGACGCCGGGGTGGTCCGGGAGCGCTTCGCGGTCCTGGCGGGCGAGATCGGGCAGGCCACTGCGGGCCCGGCATCGGCTGAGCAGGTCGCCGCGGGCTTCCTGGAGATCGCGGTGGCGAACATGGCCAACGCGATCAAGAAGATCTCGGTGCAGCGTGGCTACGACGTCACGTCCTATGTGCTGGCCACCTTCGGCGGCGCGGGCGGCCAGCACGCCTGCGCCGTGGCCGACGCGCTCGGCATGACCAGAGTGCTGATCCACCCGCTCGCCGGGGTGCTGTCCGCCTACGGGATGGGGCTGGCCGAGGTGACTGCGATGCGGGAGTCCGCAGTGGAGGCGCCGTTGTCCGATGACCTGCTCCCTGAGCTGGTCCAGGTGTCGGACAGGTTGACGGCGGCGGCGCTGGCCGAGCTCAAGGACGAGGGGGTACCCGAGGACCAGGTCCGGTCCGTGGGCCGGGCCCACCTCAGGTACGAGGGGACCGATACCGCGCTCGGCGTCCCGCTCGGCCCGGCGGCCGCCATGATCAGCGATTTCGAGGAGGCGTACCGGCGCAGTTTCTCTTTTCTGATGCGTGACAAGCCGGTCGTGGTGGAAGCCGTGTCCGTGGAGCTCACCGCCGCCTCGGCCGTACTGGCCGAACTAGCGGCCGGGCCGGGCAGCGCCGCGGTGCCGGGTGCCGCGCCGGAGGGTGCCGCTGCGCGTGTCCCGATGTTCGTCTCGGGGGGCTGGCTGAGCGTGCCCTGTGTCCGCCGCCAGCATCTGCCGGCCGGCCAGCGGGTCGCCGGGCCGGCCCTGATCGTGGAGGATTTCGCCACCACGGTGCTGGAGCCGGGCTGGCAGGCGGAGCTGACCGGGCGCGGTGACCTGCTGCTCACCCGGGTGCGCACCCGGCCGGCGCAGCGCTCCGCGGGGACCGCGGTGGATCCGGTCAGGCTGGAGATCTTCAACAACTTGTTCATGTCGGTCGCTGAGCAGATGGGGGTGCGGCTGCGGAGCACCGCGCACTCGGTGAACATCAAGGAGCGGCTCGACTTCTCCTGCGCGGTCTTTGACTCCGCCGGCGGCCTCATCGCCAATGCGCCGCATATGCCGGTGCACCTGGGCTCGATGGGCGAGAGCATCAAGATCATCGCTCAGCGCAACGCGGGCCAGATGCGGCCGGGCGACGTCTACATGCTTAACGACCCGTACCACGGTGGCACGCACCTGCCCGACGTCACGGTGGTCACGCCGGTGTTCGACGACCCGGGCCGGGAGATCCTGTTCTTCGTCGCGTCGCGCGGCCACCATGCGGAGATCGGCGGGATCACCCCGGGCTCGATGCCGGCGTTCAGCACGCGGGTGGAGGAAGAGGGCGTGCTCATCGACAACTGGCTGCTGGTGCGGGGCGGGGCGCTGCGCGAGGCCGAGACCCTCGATCTGCTCCGCTCGGCGCGGTATCCCTCCCGAAACCCTCTGGTCAACGTGGCTGACCTGCGGGCGCAGATCGCGGCCAACGAGAAGGGGGCCGCGGAACTCCGCCGGATGACCGCACATTTTGGCCTGGACGTGGTCCACGCCTACATGGGGCACGTGCAGGACAACGCCGAGGAGGCCGTCCGCCGTGTCATTCCGGGGCTGCGCGGCGGCGAGTACGCCTATGAACTCGACAACGGTGCCGTGATCAAGGTCGCTGTCCGGGTCGATGCGGCGGCCCGCTCGGCGGAGGTCGACTTCACCGGCACATCGGCCCAGCTGCCGGGCAACTTCAACGCCCCGTCGTCGGTGGCCATGGCCGCGGTGCTCTATGTGTTCCGCACGCTGGTGGCCGACGAGATCCCGCTGAACTCGGGCTGCCTCAAACCGGTCCGGGTGATCATCCCGCCCGGCTCGATGCTGTCCCCGGCCTACCCGGCCGCGGTGGCCGCGGGCAACGTGGAGACCTCGCAGGCCGTTACCGGCGCTCTCTACGCCGCGCTGGGCATCATGGCCGAGGGCTCGGGCACGATGAACAACATCACCATCGGAAACGACCGGTACCAGTATTACGAGACGGTGGCCAGCGGATCCGGCGCCGGGGACGGCTTCGCCGGCACGGACGTGGTGCAGACGCACATGACCAACTCCCGGCTCACCGACCCCGAGGTGCTCGAATGGCGCTATCCGGTGCGGCTGGAGCGGTACTCGATCCGGCCTGGCAGCGGCGGCGCGGGCCGGTGGCACGGAGGCTGCGGGGGCCGCCGCGAACTGCGGTTCCTTGAGCCGATGACGGTGACGACGCTGGGCAGCCACCGCCGGGTGCCGCCGTACGGGATGGCGGGCGGCGGGCCGGGCGGCCTGGGCCGGCACTGGGTCGCCCGCGCCGACGGCTCGGTCACGCCCATGCGCGGGTGCGATTCGGTCCCGGTGGAGGTCGGCGACGTGTTTGTGCTGGAAACCCCGGGCGGCGGCGGCTACGGCCCGCCACCCTAGAACCTAGGTACGATCTAGGTAGATTGAATCTACCTAGATGAGGCCGCGCGGTCGAACCCTTGATCCGTGAGTCGCTTCAGGTGGCCGCCTCATCCGCCAATTTTCGATGGCCAGCGGCACAGGCCGTGGGGGGCTGGTGGAATCGCCAGTTCAGCCCCGAAGTCGATCTGGTCGGGGCCGATCGTGCGCCAGTAGCGCGGCAGGTCATCTTCGCTGGGTCCATCAAGTGGCTCGGCACCCCGTTCGACCGCCACGACCTCGCGGCGCTGGCGGCGGGGGTGGTAGAGGTACCAGGCTTCGCCGTCGGCAGCACAGGCCTGGTGATCGTGTCCCGATCAGGAGTCGTTGCCGGCCTTGACCTGCGCCACGTCGATCTCGTGTGGGGCCCGGACGATGTCGTCCAGGCCTGGCGGGCGGAGACCCCCGCTTCCTGACCAGCAGTAATGGCAGCAATTCCAGACTCCGGCAACACCGGGACCAAGCACGTCAGCTTGTTGACAGTGCGCCCCCCGGCGCCGTTCTTGGTCAGGGAAGGCGGCTGGCCAGGAGGGTGGTCAGGCCGACGAGGGCGGCGCCGGTCCCGGCCAGCCATCCGGCGGCGGCCCCCACTGCGGTCCAGCCGAGGCCACTGCCACGGGCGGTGGTCAGCAGCAAGAGTGGGTGCATCGGGCTGGCCGGGATCAGGAGCAGGGCCAGGAACAGGGCGGTCGCCAGGAAGATCCGCCAGCCGGCCCGCTCTACCAGCGGGGGCACCAGGAGCGTGCCGATCCCGATCCCGAAGACGGCGGCGGCCGTGTGCACGATGACCACCTGGAACAAGAGGTGCGCGGGGTGCTGGTGATACGGCTGGCTGAGCACCGGCCAGATCAATGCGGCAGCGGTCGCCGCGGCCGCGAACGGCGCGGCGGCCAGGCAGGCCGCCAGATGCGCCCGTCCCCGGCCCCCCACGTGGGCCGCGAAAGCGCGGGCTACCAGGCGCCCGTCGACGAGCTGGGCGAGCACGCTGATCCAGGTCATCACCGGGGTCAGCACGATGGCCGTGAAGGCGGCCGCAACCAGCGGCGAGCCGGCGTCCGTCGCATAGACGATGCCCAGGACGGTGAGGAACAGCAGTGCGGGCGCGGCGAACCACTGGGACAGGGTGAGCAGCCGGGCCCGGTGCGCGGCGCCGTGCGCGATCCGGCGCAGCAGGCCGGCCCGGTGTGGCGCGGTGGTGACGGCGGGGGGCTGGCGGTCGGGCGGCGCGGTGGTGACGGCGGGGGGCTGGCGGTCGGGCGGCGCGGTGGTGACGGCGGGAGGCTGGCGGTCGGGCGGCGCGGCGGCGGGGGTGGCCACCGTCACGGGCTGCACCCGGCGCACGGCCACCCCGGCGTCCAGCGCGGCCCGCAGCACCGTGGGCAGGTCGGAGTCGCTGACCTGGCGGACCACGCCGTCGCCGGTCTCCACCTCGATGAGCGACAGCACATCCGCCGCGCGCTCCTCGGCACGGACCGAGCCATGCCCGACCCGCCAGGTCGGTCCGGCCGGCAGCGGCAGTGGCGCCGTGGGGTGCCGGGCGACCAGCACGACTGACGACCGGCCGGCCGCCCATTGGATCTCGGCGGCCAGCCGGCCTACCCCGTCAGCGTCGAGCCCGCCGGACGGCTCGTCGAGCACTACCAGCCCAGGCGGGCCGAGCAGGGCTTGCGCGACCAGTGCCCGCTGCGCATTCCCCCGGGACAGCGCGCGCAGCGGCCGGTCCCCGACATCTGCCAGTCCCATCCGGGTCAGCAGGCCGTCGGCCTGCCCGGCAGCCTCGGCGCGGGACAGGCCCCCGGTCCGGGCCAGGCCCAGCAGCCAGCGCCGCACCGCCAGACGAGACAGCACATCGGCGCGTTCCGGGGCATAGCCCACGCTCGCCGGTCGCCGGCTGCCGGGGCCGGTCGGCAGCAGCCCGGCCGCGGCGGCCAGCAGCGTGCTCTTCCCGGAGCCATTCACGCCCTCGACGGCCACCACATCGCCCGGCGCCGCCGACAGCGCCACCGCACGGGCGACCAGTACCCGGCGGGCCGCCCGCAGCTTGTCGGTCCGGAGCACCAGGGCGGGGGGAGCAGGATCACCGGCCATCGACCCATTGTGCTGACCGCCGCGCCGGCGGCGAGTCCGTTCGCGGCACTTCGCAGGCGGCCGTTGACCATGATGACGGCCCAGGCGGTGCGGTCATATCTGCCCCGCACAGCGGAGCCGCAGATCACCGCGATCAAGCCGGAGAACGCCTGCGGGATCCGAAGCCGGGGACGCCTGCGGGATCCGAATGAGGTAGTCCGAATGATGGTGACCGGCGACCGCTGAGCTGCTCCTGGCCGTGTCACTGAGAGTTCCGCCACCCCCAAATGGGGTAGCGGAAATCACCCGAAACATGCAGTCTTCACGCACTGTCCGGACATAACCTACGGCTTGTATCGCGGGTGGCGATGGGGACGATGGGGGCCGGAAGCATGGCAGGACTGATCGAAGACGATTGCGTGCGCTACGCGGCGACGAGCGGCGGCAGCATGCCCGTGATCTTGATGTATCACTCGGTCACCCCCTACCGCGAGGATCCGTACCAGATCACCGTGAGCCCGGCGCGTTTTGAGCAGCAGATGCGCTGGCTGCGTCGGCGCGGGCTGCGCGGGGCATCGGTACGTGAGGTACTCGATGCCCGCGCGATGGGTTGCGGGCAGGGCCTGGTGGGCCTCACCTTTGACGATGGTTACGCCGATTTCGTCGACTATGCGCTGCCCGTGCTCAGGCGCTATGCGTTCACCGCCACGGCCTACGTGATCGCCGACCGTCTCGGCGGGGACAACGAGTGGGACCCCGAAGGTCCCCGCAAACCCCTGATGAGCGCGGAAGTGGTGCGCCAGGTGGCCGATGCCGGGATCGAGATCGGCTCGCACGGACTGCGCCATGTGTCACTCCCCGCCGCGCCTGAGGGCGCGCTGGCCGGGGAGATCGAGGAGAGCCGCCGGGCGCTGCAGGACGTCAGCGGGCAGGATGTGCCTGGATTCTGCTACCCCTACGGGGACATCGACGGCGCGGTCGTGGACGCGGTGCGGGGCGCCGGTTACGACTACGCCTGCGCGATCTGGCCGTCCGAGCACACCGGGCAGCACGCGCTGCCGCGCATCTTCGTCGGCGAGGCCGACTCCGCGCCGCGCATGTGGGGTAAGGGCCTGCGGCACTGGCTGACCTGGGATTACCGGGGCCCGGGGGCGCGCCGTCTCAGCCTTGACCCGTCGCGCACGTAGCTAACGGGTCACTGACCCCGCTCGCGGGCCGGCGTTCCCCGGCCACCGCCTGACTCCCTGGCCCGGGGGCAACCAAGCCTGCCCCGGGCAACCAAGCCTGCCCCGGGAAACCAAGCCTGCCCCCGGGCCAGCCCGGGCCCCGAAAGACACCTGACCACCCGGCCTGACCAAGTCAGGTCAACCGCGGGGAAGCCGCCGCCCGCAGGCGCTACCGCCACCAGGAATCGGCGGCCGGGCGCGACGGCGCGCCCGGCAGAACCTGCTCGCCCGATCGGGCGCGGCCCGCGAAACGCCGCCCGAAAATACATCACCGTGCGTAGGCGGACTACCCCTGTTGGCCGACATCAGCGGGTGGCCTGGATGGCACTGTCGTACTTAGTTAGTAAATGAAGATTTTCTGGGTTACCGATGTACAGGGTCATGCAGTGAATGTCATGCCTCAATTCGAGGCCAGGGGGGAACGCCGACAGTGGCAAATAACCGACTCTCGCTCGCGGTTAACGGCCGGGAACGCCAGCTGCAAAGCAAGCTCGTCGCGTTTGAGATGCCAGATCCGCGGCTGGGTGACAGCAATGGCAACGGCAATGGGAATGGGATTTCCGCCGGACTGCGGTCCGTGGCCATCGTGGGCCTGGGTTACGTCGGGCTGCCCACGGCGCTGGCGCTGCACGGCAGGTGCCCGCGGATCATCGGGATCGACGTCAGCCAGGACCGGCTCGATGAGATCTCGGCCCGCAACGCTGATCTCAGCGATCCTGACCGCGACCGCCTCGAGCTCGCGCTGGCCGACGGCACCCTGGAGCTGACCAGCAAGCTCTCCGCCATGGCGGAGGCAGATGCCGTCATCATCTGCGTGCCCACCCCGGTGGACGCCAGCAATGCGCCCGACCTCTCCGCGCTGAGCAGCGCGTGCGCCAGCGTGGTGGCCAGCGCCCGGGCCGGCCAGATAATCATCCTGACCTCCACGACGTACGCCGGCACCACCCAGGAGATGCTGGCCGAGCCTCTTGAGGCCCGCGGGCTGCACGTCGGCAGCGACATCTTCGTGGCGTTCAGCCCCGAGCGGATTGATCCGGGAAATGCCGAGCACCTGCAGCGGGAAACCCCGCGGGTGGTCGGCGGAGTGACCCCGGAATGCGCCTTCCGGGCCGCCCGGGTGATAGGCCAGCTAACCGACTCCGTGTACCTGGTGAGTTCACCTGCCGCAGCCGAGGCGACCAAGCTGTACGAGAACATCTTCCGCGCGGTGTCACTGGCCCTGGCCAATGAATTCGCCGATGCCTGCGGGGCGCTGGACCTGGACCCGATGGAGATCACTCTGGCCGCCGGCACCAAGCCGTACGGCTTCCTGGGCGTCTTCCCCGGCCCTGGTGTGGGCGGCCACTGCATTCCGGCCGACCCGCACTACCTGCTGTGGCAGCTGGGCCAGAAGGGCCACGACTCCCCGCTCATCGCGCAGGCCATGAAGTCGATCGACCTGCGCCCCGAGCGTGTCATCGAGCGGGCCGGCGAGGTTCTCGCCGATGCGGACCGCAAGCTGGCCGGATCCCGGGTGATCGTCGTCGGGGTCAGCTACAAGCCGGGCGTCCGCGACCTGCGGCAGTCACCCGCGATCCCGCTCATCGCCGGCCTGATCCGCGAAGGCGCGGACGCGGCGTACCACGACCCGCTGATCCCCAGCGTCCGGCTGCCCGGCGGTGAGCTGATCACCAGCACGCCCGCGCCATCCGGCGCCGACTACGACCTCGCGGTGATCCACACCGTGCATCCGGGCGTGGACTACTCCTGGGTGAACGACTGCCCGCTGGTGCTGGACGCCACCTACAAGTTCGACGGCGGCGCGCACCGCTCGGTGGTCTAACGATGCTCAGCGACCTCGCCGGTGCCGACGTGACCACCCCCGCCGTGGTGCTCAAGTTCGACCCGAACGTGATGCACCACGGTGGCCTGGGCGCGATCCGCAGCCTGGGGCGCCTCGGCGTGCCGGTGTACGGCGTGCACGAGGGACCGTGGGCCCCCGCCGCCAACTCCCGTTATCTCCAGGGCCGGGTGTTCTGGCAGCCAACCCCCGAACATACCGAACGCATCCAGGCCGGGCTGATGCAGCTCGCCCGGCGGATCGGGCGCCCATCGGTACTGATAACCACCGATGACGCTGGCGCGATCTTCCTGGCCGAGCACGGCGACAGCCTGCGGGAGTCGTTCCTGTTCCCGGCTCCGCCGGCCGGCCTGCCGCGGCAGCTGGCCGGAAAGTACTCGATGTTCCAGCTCTGCTGCGAGCGGGGGGTGCCCAGCCCGCACGCCGCCGTGCCCGCGTCCCTCGGTGCGGCCCGTGACTTCGCGAACCTGACCGGATTCCCGGTGATCGCCAAGCTCACCACGCCCTGGACGCACGGGGACGCCCGGCGTGGAGCAGCGCTGCCCAGCACCTCGATCATGCACACCGCCCGCGAGCTGGACGAGGCGTACCGCGCCTGCGCGCGGGAAAACGCGGGCCTGATGCTGCAGGAGTACATCCCCGGCGGCCCGGGCCGGGACTGGTTCTTCCACGGGTACTGCGGCCGCGACTCCGTCAGCCGGCCCGCGTTCACCGGGGTCAAGGACCGGTCCTACCCCGCCCGCGCCGGACTGACCAGCCTGGGTCACTCGGCGCTGAACGCCCCACTGCGTGACCAGGTCACCGGCCTGCTCTCGGACCTGTCTTACCGCGGGATCACTGACCTCGACCTTCGCTTCGACCAGCGGGACGGCCAGTACAAGCTGCTGGACTTCAACCCGCGGCTCGGCGCGCAGTTCCGGCTCTTCCAGGACGAGGCCGGCCTGGACGTGGTCCGTGCCGCCTACCTCGACCTGACCGGGCAGGCTATCGCCAGCCACCAGGTAGTGGACGGCCGGCGCTTCCTGGTGGAGAACTACGACCCGATCGCGGCGCTCGGCTACTGGCGCAGCGGGGAGCTGGGACTGAAGTCCTGGATAGCGTCCCTGCGCGGAATTGACGAGGCCGCCTGGTTCGCCCGGGACGATCTGCGGCCCTTCGGGCTGATGTGCCTGCGGATGAGCTGGCGGATGGTCAGCCGGCCGTTCGCCCGCGGCCCGGCTGGCCCGAGCCGCGATAACAAGCCCCGGTACCGGCGTGGCCGCGCGGCGGCCAGGGCCGGCAGCACCGCCCGTAGCCCACAGCCGACGACATCAAGCCTGGCCGCCCAGCACCCGGAGCCGGCCATTCACACACGGGGAGAAAAGATATGAGCACCACAGTTGACGTGGCGATTGTCGGTGCAGGACCGTACGGCCTCTCGGTCGCGGCGCACCTGCGCGGATCCGGCACGACCTACCGGCAGTTCGGCCTGCCGATGAAGCTGTGGCGGGAGAACATGCCGCGCGGCATGTTCCTGAAGTCACAGGGCTTCGCCTCAAACCTGTCCGACCCGGACGGCACGCACACCCTGGCCGCATTCTGCCGGGCTACCGGGCGCGCTTACCGCGATTACGGGCTGCCGGTGCCGCTGGACACCTTCGTGGCCTACGGCCAGTGGTTCCAGGCGGAGCGTGCCGGGGGCCTTGAGGAAACCCTGGTCACCAACGTGGCGGCGAAAGACGGCCAGTTCGAGCTCAGCCTGGCCAACGGTGATGTGGCCCGCGCGCGCCAGGTGGTGCTCGCCATCGGTGTCGAGCACTTCGCTTACCTGCCCGAGCAGCTGGCCACGCTGCCTGAGTCGGTCAGCACGCACAGCAGCGCCCACACTGACCTGTCCGTTTTCCGCGGTCAGCAGGTCGTCGTGATCGGCGCTGGTCAGTCCGCCCTGGAGTCCGCCGCCCTGCTGCACGAAAGCGGGGCCAGCGTCCAGCTGGTGATGCGGGAGCGGACGGTGAAGTGGAACGGGCCCCCGCTGGCCACCGACCGCCCGCTGCTGCAGCGGATGCGTGAGCCCGAGGCCGGGCTCGGTTCCGGCTGGAGCACCTGGTTCTACTCGCGCAAGCCGCACTTGTTCCGGCTGCTGCCCGAGGCCACCCGGATCTACCGGGCGCGGACCGCGCTGGGCCCGGCCGGCGGTAGCTGGCTGCGGGACCGCGTCGAAGGCCAGTTCCCGATCGCGGGTGGCCAGGCGCTCGATACCGCCCGCGCTGGATCCGGCGGCGTGCAGCTGGGGCTGATCACCAGCGACGGCTCCCGCAGCGAACTGGCCGCGGACCACGTCATCGCAGCCACCGGCTACCGGCCCGACGTCCGGCGGATGGCATTCCTCGACCCGCAACTGGCCGCCCAGCTGCAGACCGTGGCCAATACCCCAGCGGTGGGCCGCGACTACCAGTCCTCGGTGCCCGGGTTGTACGTGGTCGGCCCGGCCGTGGCGCCGACCTTCGGCCCGGCCATGCGGTTCGTCTACGGCGCGGATCACGCGGCCGGCACGGTCGGACGGCGCCTCGCGGGCACCGCTGGCCGCCGGGTTCACGTCACCGTGGCGGCGGGCCGGTGAGCAGTACCCGCCCGGTCCTGGCTCCTCGCTGGTACGGCCGGCTCGGATCGGTCGCGGTCCTGCCGCTGGCCGACCTGCTGGCCCTGGTGGCGGTGGCGGCCATCACCGGCGAGCACGGCTGGCGGGGGGCGGTCTACATCGACGCCGTGCTCATCGCGCTCGCGCTCGGCGGGCTGCACCGGGTGCGGATCTGCCTGCGGGTCTTTGATCAGGTGGGGCGGATCGCCGCCGCCGCCGCGCTGCCGGCGCTGCTCGCCGCGCCCTGGATGCCGGCCGCTGACGCGCTGCGGATGGCCGCATGGTCCACCGCGCTGCTGGTGGCCTCCCGGGTCGTGCTGAGCACCGTGCTGCGCGCCGCGCACCGTCGCGGCCTGCTCACTGAGCCGACCCTGGTGGTCGGGGCCGGCGAGGTTGGCCGGCACATCGCCCGGCTGCTGGGCTCGCACCCCGAGCTTGGCCTGAGCCCGCGTGGCTTCCTGGACAGCGGCCCAGCAGGGCCGCACCTGACACTGCCGATCCTTGGCCAGCTCACCGACCTGCGTGAAGTCGTCGCCCGGCACCGGATCAGGCGGGTCATCGTGTGCTTCCCCGGCGACCGGGACCAGGCGATGGTTTCGGAGCTGCGGGATAGCCGGCCGCTGGGCGCTGACATCTGCGTGGCTCCCCGGCGCCATGAGCTCGCCGCTGTCGTGCCCGGCCCCACCCTGGACGAGGTGCTCGGCATCCCGCTCATCCCGCTGCGGCAGGGCCGGGCCGTCACGGACATGGTCCTGAAACGGGCGTTCGACATTGCCGCCGCCGCCGTGCTGCTGCTGCTGACCGCGCCGCTGCTGGTCGTGCTGGCGCTGGCCGTCCGGCTGCAACTGCGCCGTCCGGCGCTGTTCCGCCAGGTCCGCGTGGTGGGCCCGGACCGGGTGGCTGAGATCGCGAAGCTGCGCACCCTCGGGCCGCGCAGTGACCTGGACACCATCTGGGACCCGGACACATGCTGGGCCACGTCGGCCCAGCAGTGCACCTCATTCGGCAGGTTCCTGCGCAGCACGCATCTGGATGAGCTGCCGCAGTTGCTGAGCGTGCTGCGCGGCGAGATGTCGCTGGTCGGCCCGCGTCCCGAACGCCCCTTCTTCGCCCGGCAGTTCGGCCGCGAGGTGCCCGGATATGAGGACCGGAACCGGATGCCCGCGGGACTGACTGGATGGGCCCAGGTGCACGGGCTGACCGGGGACACCTCGATCCAGGACCGGGTCCGGTTCGACAACCAGTACATCGAGAACTGGTCCTTCTGGCTCGACCTGACGATCCTGGCCCGCACCGCGGCGGCAACGGTGGCCACGGCCCTGGGCTCGCTGACCGGCCCATCCCCCAGCAACGCTCCCGGCTCTTCCCGCCCTGCTCCCGGATGGCCGCCCGCCGGGCGCCCACAGCCGCAGCGGCTCGTTATCGCTAACTCGGAGCGCAGCTCCGCTGGCCCGAAGCCCGCTTTCTCTCGCACGTCACACGGAGGTTCACGGTGAAGGTTCTGCATGTAATTACGGGTCTGGGTGTGGGCGGGGCTGAGTTGCAGCTGCGTTCGGTGCTGCAGAACTCCCGGCACGACGCCGACGTGGTGACGCTGTACAACCCGGGCCCGGTCGCCGAGATGATCGGCTCGGACGGGGTCCAGGTGCGCGACGTCGGAATGTCGCGGAACACGCAGCTCGCGGTGTTGTGGCGGCTGCGCGGGCTGATCCGTGACGGCGGCTACGACGTGGTGCATGCGCACCTGTACCGGTCGCAGGTGTACGGGCGGCCGGCGGCGTGGCTGGCGGGAACGCCGGTGGTCGTGTCCACGGAGCACTCGATCGGCGAAACGCACCTGGAGCGGCGGCCGATGACGGCCGGGGTCCGCGCCCTGTACCTGGCGACCGGCTGGTTCTCGCAGATGACCGTGGCGGTGTCGGAGACAGTCCGCACCCGGATGACCGGCTGGGGAGTTCCGGCCGCGAAGGTGACGGTGATCCCGAACGGGGTGGACCTCGACCGGGTGGCGTTCGACGCCGCGGCACGCGAGCAGGTGCGGGCGCAGTTCGGGGCCGGCCCCGGGGAGTACCTGATCGGGGTCCTGGGCCGGCTGGATCCCAACAAGCAGTTCGACCTGGTGATCGAGGCGGCGGCGCCGCTGCTGAAGGCGGGCCAGGCGCGCCTGGTGATCGTCGGCAAGGGCGACGAGGGCGAGCGGCTGGTCCAGGCGGCCGCCAAGCATGGGGTCACCGACCGGGTGGTGTTCGCCGGGGAACGTCATGACGTGGCGGGCGTGCTGTCCGCGTTCGACCTGTTCGTCGCGTCCTCCGCGCAGGAGACATTCGGGCTGTCGGTGCTGGAGGCGCTGGCCAACGGCCTCCCGGTGGCCTACACGACCTGCCCGGCGCTCGACGGCCTGCAAGTGGCCCGCGCCACCCAGGTGCCCTCGAACGCCGCCGGGATCCGCGCCGCCCTGGAAGCGGAAGTAGCGGTCGGTCACCGGCCGCGGTTCCCCGAGCCAGCGGTCGAACGGGAGTACGGCATCGTCGCGGTCACCGACCGCATCGACACCATGTATGAGGAACTCGCGGCCGCCCGCGGCCCACGCCGGCGCGCGGCACGCCTGGGCGCCCGCCGGGCCCACCACACCACCACACTCAGTGCGCCCGCCGCGCCGGGTACGGCACTGGCACCCCCACTGGCACCCACCCCACTGGCAGCTAAGCCACTGGCACCCACGCCACTGGCACCCACGCCACTGGCCGCCGCACCACTGACATCCACAGCACCGGTATCTGCGGCACCCGCCGCGGCGGCGGCTGTGGCGGAACAAGCCGCCGGGCCGCCCGCGCGGATGACGGGAGCACAGCGATGAGGTATTTCGTGACCGGCGCGGCCGGCTTCATCGGCGGTCACCTGGTCGAGTCCCTGCTGGCCAACGGCCATCAGGTCACCGGCCTGGATGACCTGTCCACCGGCCGGCTTGACAACCTCGCCGCCGTCAGCGACCACCCGTCGTTCCGGTTCACCGAGGGCAACATCCTGGACTCAAGCCTGGTCAGTGACCTGACCGCAGGCAGCGACGTGGTGTTCCACCTCGCTGCGGCCGTCGGGGCCTTCCTGATCCGGGACAGCACCCTGGACAGCATGCGGACCAACATCCACGGCACCGAGAACGTCGTGCAGGCCGCCCTGGACAGTGGCGCTGTCCTGGTCGCCGCTTCCACCAGCGAGATCTACGGCAAGAACACCAAGATCGGGCTGAACGAGGACGACGACCGGATCCTCGGCTCACCGCTCAAGTCACGGTGGAGTTATGCCGAGGCGAAGGCCATCGACGAGAGCCTCATCGAAGCCTTCGCGCGCGAAAAAGGCCTCCGGGCCGTCATCGTCCGCCTTTTCAACACCGTTGGCCCACGCCAGACCGGCCGCTACGGCATGGTCATCCCCCGGTTCACCCGCCAGGCCCTGAGCGGCGAGCCGCTGACCGTCTACGGCACCGGCAAGCAGATCCGCTGTTTCTGCCATGTGCACGACGTCATCCCGGCGCTCACCATGCTCGCCCGGACCCCAGCGGCCTACGGCAAGGCCGTCAACCTCGGCTCCACCGAGCAGGTCAATATCGAGACGCTGGCCCAGAAGGTCATCGCCGCGACCGATTCACCCTCCCGCATTACCCGCAGTTCCTACCTAGAGGCTTACGGCTCGGGCTACGAGGACATGCAGCGCCGCGTGCCGGACTGCAGCTTCGCCCGCTCGCTCACCGGCTTCCAGCCGGTCCGCACCCTCGACGACATCATCGGTGACGTCATCGGCGACCAGGCGGCGCAGCGCGCGGCCGTTCCGGTGTCCGCATCGTAATTAACCGGCGTAGCGCCACGAGAAGCGATATGCCATCAGGCCACGGGGATTCCCCGGCGGGCGCAGCCGCCCGCCGGGGTGCCCCGCTGCGGGCGATGCCGCACGCGCGGCTCGTCTGGCCGATGGT
This sequence comes from uncultured Streptosporangiaceae bacterium, assembly GCA_964412845.1. Classification (GTDB taxonomy): domain Bacteria; phylum Actinomycetota; class Actinomycetes; order Streptosporangiales; family Streptosporangiaceae; genus JAWWPY01. The sequence continues at coordinate 13,503 of CAYPQM010000006.1, read as the reverse complement.
TGCGCTGCTCGCCATCGGGGCGGTGGTGGTCACCATGGTCGCGAGCGGCGGGCCGGCCCCGCGCCGCAGGCTCATCGTGTCCTCGATGCCCTACTGGAACATCGGCCAGAGCACATCCGTCGTGCTGGCCAACCGCAGCACCTTCGGCGAAGCGTCGCCGTGGATGTACGGGCTGGCCAGCGACGGCCAGATCACCACCCAGTACCTGCCGGACCAGTCCGCCGCGGTGGCCCGTGATCTCAGCCGGCTGCGCGCCACGGGCCTGCGCATCGTGCCCACCATCGCGAACATCACCAAGGGCAAATGGTCCTACCAGCCAGTGGCGCGGATGCTGCACAGTCCTGCGCTGAGCGGCGAGCAGGTGGCCGCCATCGTCGCGCTGGTGGTCTCGCACAACTACGCCGGGATCGACATCGACTACGAGAACCTGCAGGCCGGCGACCGGCAGGTGTTCACTGCGTTCGTGACCCACCTGGCCGCGGCGCTGCACGCGAAAAACAAGATCCTCTCGGTGGCGCTGTTCGCCAAGGCCACGGACGCCGGATACGCCCCGCGCAACGTGGCCCAGGATTATGCGGCGATCGGCCGCGTCGTCGATCAGGTGCGCCTGATGGCCTACGACTACCACTGGGCCGGCTCGGCGGCCGGCCCGGTCGCCCCGGTTGGCTGGATCAGTTCCGTGCTGCGTTACGCCAAGACCCAGATGCCCGCGTCCAAGATCGTTCTCGGTGTGCCGCTCTACGGATACAACTGGTCCGAAGGCCAGGGCAGCGGGCTGAGCTGGCTACAAGCGTCCCAGCTGGCTGCGAGGTACCACGCCACCGTGCGGTACGACACGACAGCCCAGGCGCCCTGGTTCAGCTACACCGACAGCTCCGGCCACATGCACACCGTGTGGTTCGAGAACGCGGCGAGTTCCAGGGCCAAGTTCGCGCTGGCCCACCAGGCTGGCATCGCCGGCGTGTACCTGTGGATGTTCGGTTCCGCGGACACCGGCACCTGGCGCGCGCTGCGTCATGTCCTGCCGGCTTCCGGGCCGAGCGCTGTGGCCACGTCCCAGGCTGTCCGATGATGCCCTGGTGGGCGCTGGCCATCCTGATCTTCGGGGCCAACTTTGCCATCTGGGGCTTCATCGGCCTCTGCCGCCGGATCGCCGCGCTGGCCCGGAAGGTGCGCGACGCGCGTGCCATCCGCCGCGCGGCCGCCCGGGCGCCCCGGCCTGGGCTGGCCGGGCTGGCTGGTAAGGCGGGGACCCAGATCCCGGTGAGACCTGCGCTGCCCGCCAGGTCCGCCATGTCCCATAATCGTGGGCCAGGTGCCTGGGGCCTGCCGCCGCTCGCCGCGGCGCTCACCCAGCCCGCGGCAGCCCTGGCGCAGGTTCCGGCCTGGGGTGTGCCGAAGGCCCGGCTGGCCGCGGACACCGGAACCCCGGTCAACATGCGTGCGGTGGTCGCCACCGCGGTGGCGACGCGCCGGATGACCGTGCACGACGTCGCGGTGCTCATCGCGGCCCACAACGAGGCGCTGGTCATCGAGCAGACGCTGGCCGCCATCATGGAACTGGTACCGCTGTCCAGCGTGCACGTGGTCTCCGACGGTTCGACCGACAACACGGTGCAGCTCGCCCGCCGCGCCGGGGTGAACGTGATCGAGACGAAGGAGAATCTCGGCAAAGCGGGTGCGCTGCATGAGGCGATCGAGCGTTTCGGGCTGCTCGAACGGTTCCGCGCCGTGATGCTGCTGGACGCGGACACCCGCGTGCAGCCCGGCTATTTCGACGCGGCGTTGCCGATCTTCGATTCCCCTGAGGTGGTCGCGGTGGCGGGCTGCGTCAAGACCGACACCGAGCGCGCGCTGTCGCCCATGGGGAACCTGCTGGTAGGCCACCGCCAGCGGATCTACGCCATCGGCCAGCGGGTGCTCAAGTACGGTCAGACGTCGCGGCACTTCAACGCGACGCCCATCGTCCCGGGCTTTGCCAGCATCTACCGCTCCGAGGTGCTGCCGCGCATCGACATGAACCCGCCGGGCCTGGCGATCGAAGACTTCAACATGACCTTCGAGGTGTACCAGAAGCAGCTGGGCAAGGTCGGCTTCACGCTCGCGGCCGTCGCGGTCACCCAGGACCCGGATAACCTGCACGACTACATCCGGCAGACCAAGCGGTGGGCGCTCGGGCTGTGGCAGACGGTGCGCCGCCATCCGCCGCGCGCGAACCTATTCACCGCCATGGTCGCCCTGCTGCTCTTCGAGGCGGTGGTGTCGAGCCTGATGTTCCTGCTGGTGCCGATGCTGCTGCTGGTCTTCGCCGTCCCGGAACTGGTGGGCGGGGCGCAGTACTGGCCCTGGTTCGCGCCGGTCTATACCGACGTGGCCGCGCACGTGCAGCTTTCCACCGTGTTCTTCGGCCTGGTGGTGCCCGACTATGCCCTCACGGTCGTGGTCGCCCTGCTGGAACGGCGTCCCCGGCTCCTGCTCTACGGGTTCTTCTTCCCGCTCATGCGGCTCGTGGACGCGGCGATCGGCATCTACGCGATACCTATGGCGTGGCTGTCGCGGTCCAACGGGCGGTGGAAGAGCCCCACCCGTACCATCCAGGGCAGCAGCCAGGTGGCTGTGGGCGGCGACCGGACATCCGGCGCACAGCGGCCCGCGCTGTCCGTGGCCAGGCTGGCCACGAGGGCCAGCATGGCCACGCCGAACGGTATAACCACAGCTCATGCAGTATTTATTGGGGACGGTTGTCATGCATCTGGATGAGGACACCGTCATGTTGACGGTGCAGAGTGAACCTATGAGTCCGGTCCGGTTGCTGCTGGTCGATGATCACCTGATGGTCACCGAGGCGCTAGCGTCGCGCCTGTCCACAGCCATGGACCTCTGGGTGGCCGGGCGGTGCACCACCGCCGATCCCAATCTTCTCGACATCGTCAGGGGCCTGCGCCCCGATGTCATCACGATCGAGGTCGAGCCGCTGGGCCCAGCGGTCGGGGAGGTCCTGCGCGCCCTGGTGGCCGTGCGGCCGGAAGCACGTGTCGTGGTGCTCAGCTCCGACCACAATCTGGCCCACGCGGTGGCAGCGGCCCGGGCTGGCGTCGCTGCGTGGGTGGCCAAGGAGCAGGGCGCGGCCGAGCTCGAGACGGTGCTGCGCGGGGTGTGCCAGGGCGGATCCTGGTTCCCGCCGGACATGCTGGGCGAGATACTCCGCGAGTTGCGGGCTGACGTCAGCCGGGCCAAGGAGCACGAAGACCTGCTTGACGTGCTCAGCCCGCGGGAGCGAGACGTCCTGCTGAGTATGATGGACGGTAAGCGGGGCCGGCAGATAGCCCAGGACCTGCTCATATCGACGGATACCGTGCGCACGCACACCCGCAATATCTTCGCCAAGCTGGATGTGCACAGTCGGCTCGAAGCTGTCCGGGTAGCCCGGGCCGCTGGTCTGAGAGCATCGGAGCACGTCAGGTGATCCGGCCGTGGGCCAGCTAAGACACCCTACGCCCGACCTGCGGCGGACCGGAGCACGGATGAGCCCGGAACGATGAGCCCGGAAGACGGATGAGCGGGGCCAGACCGGGGCCCGTCGCGGCCCGCGAGGCATCGCGGGTCGCGACGGTGATTACCCGGCTGGAGGGCGGCGCGGGCATCCATGCCCTGCGCGGTGCCCGGGCGATGAACTCCAGTGCCTTCCGGATGACGATCATCACGGGAAGCGGCGGCAGGCTGATCGACGAAGCCGCCGCGGCCGGCCTGGAAGTCATCGTCGAGCCGTCGCTGCGCATGCCGATCGACCCCCGTAACGACCTCCGGGCGCTGCGCAGGCTCGGCGCGCTCTTCCGGGCGCGGCGTTTCGACGTGGTGCACACCCACACCGCCAAGGCGGGCACGGTGGGCCGCCTGGCCGCGCACCGTGCCGGGATCCCGAGGATCGTGCACACCTATCACGGGTTCCCGTTCCACGAATTCCAGCGGGCACCGCGGCGCCAGGCCTACCTGGCCATCGAACGCCGGCTTGGCCGGATCACCGACCTGGCCCTGTGCGTGGGCACCGGCGTGGCCGTGCAGGCCGTGCGGCGTGAGCTGATCGCACCGGAACGAATACGCACGATCGGCGTGGTCGTGGACGGCGCGGACGAGGCCGGGACAGGGTTCCCAGCCGCCGGGGCCAGCGCACCGGCACCGCTGGCGCGCCGCCGGGCCAGGCTCGTGCTTGGCCTGCCCGCCGACGCCACGGTGGTCGGCTCAGTCGGCCGGCTGACCTACCAGAAGGCCCCGGCGGACTTCCTCGCCGCACTGCGCCGGCTGGCCCGCCCGGAGGTGATCGGCGTCTGGATCGGCGGAGGGGAACTCGCCGACCACATCGCCCGCCTGGCCGCCGGGATGCCGGAGGTCACGGTGCTGCTGGCCGGGGAGCGCACCGACGTGCCGGCCCTGCTCCCGGCCTTCGACGTATTCGCCCTGCCCAGCCTCTATGAGGGGCTGCCCACGGTGGTCGTGGAGGCCATGGTGTGCGGGATACCGGTGGTCGCGACCGCGGTCAACGCCGTCTCCGACGTGGTGGTTCCCGGCGAGACAGGCCTGCTGGTCCCGCCCCGGCGCCCCGAGCTGATGGCCGAGGCGATTGGCTTCCTGCTCGACTCCCCGGCCGCCGCCGCCCGGATGGCCACGGCCGCCCGGGCCCGCCTGGGCCGCCGGTTCGGTGAGCCGGCGCTGCGCGCCGCGCTCACCGAGGCGTACATCACCCCGCACCCCGCCCCTCTGCTGGGTAATCCCGCGAACACCCGGCCGGCGTAGCCTCACCTGCGCTTTCTCCAGAGAATTCTGATGCGCCCGGTGGCACGTGTGGTACGACTAGACACGTATAGCCACTATCATGTGACTAACAGTGCATGCTTCGTATTGGGTATTGCACCTCATGAGTGACGGGCCGGGGGAGCCAGGAATCGCGGGGGGGCATCACGCATGAAATCGTCACTGGAACGACGGCGCAGTCACGGCCGACGACGGTCCGATGGTGCTGAGGCGCTCGCAACCAGGGGCCTGATGCATGATCTCGGGCACCAGATGACAACTTTGTCCTACCTTGTCGAGGCGGTGCGCGGGGATGTCGCGCTGCCCGACGACTCGGGCTTCCGGATGGAACTGCTCTCGCTGGAGCTGTCCCGGATGCTTGAGATCATCTCCAGCGAGATCCCCGACAAGCATGAAGCCGAGGATGTCGGCGCCGTCGACCTGGGCGCACTGAGCGGTCAGGTGGTGCAACTGGCCAGTTATGCCCACGAGGCCACGATCGCGCTGCTGCCCGGGCCCGCGGTGAGTGTCGAGGCCAGTCCGGCGCTGCTCTGGCGGGTGCTGACCAACGTCGTCGACAACGCGGCCCGCGCCGCGGGGCCGGAGGGCCGGGTCGAGGTCGGGATCCGGCAGGAAGAAATCCGGCCCAACGACCCTGATGCTGTCATCGAGGTGACCGACGACGGTCCCGGCTTCGGCAATGGCCCCGCCGGGACCGCTTCGCTGGGCCTCACGGTGGTGACCGCGCTGCTCGACTCGTGTGGCGGGCGCCTTGAAGTACAGGCGCCGGACACCGGCGGCGCCCGGGTCCGCATCCTGATTCCGCTGCGGGCCGTTCCCCTCGTGTCGGCCGGATGAGCGGTTGACCGCAGTGACCCGCCTGGTGATCGGTGATGACCACAGCGTGTTCCTCGACGCGATGTCCGCTGTTCTCATCCAGCGTGGCTACGAGGTCACCATTGCCCGTACCGTCCCGGACACCATCGAGTGCGTCCGGCTGGAGCAGCCGGACGTGTGCCTGATCGACCGGCACTTCGCCGGGGACGATGGCATCGACGCCATCGCCGAGATGGTCGCCATCAGCAAGAACACAAAGGTGCTCGTGCTCAGCGCCGATCCCGAGACCGAGGGGATACTGCGTGCCCTGAACGTGGGTGCCGCCGGCTATCTGCACAAGACCCGGGGAATCTCGGCGCTCACCGGGGCTATCGAACGGGTGCTGCGGGGCGAGGTGGTCGTCGACGTCCCGAAGGGCATCCGGAAGCGGCTGCCGCCGCAGGAGGACGACGCGCAGCGGCTCGCCGCGTTCCTCACCCCCCGGGAGCGGGAATGCCTGGCGCTGCTGGTGCAAGGGCTGGACACCACCGCCATGGCGGTCAAGCTCGGGGTCTCACCGGCCACGGTGCGAACGCACGTCCAGTCGCTTCTCACCAAGCTCGGCGTGCATTCCCGGCTGGAGGCAGCTTCCTTCGCTGTGCGCAACCGGTTGCTGGACGAGGGGTTCACGCAGTCGCCGCTGCGTCGCTCAGGCTGAGGCCGCGTCGGGGGCTGGCGTGCGCCTGCGTCGCCGGCGCAGCGCGCGGGTCCCGGCCACCGCGCCGCCCAGGACGAGCAGCGTCAGCAGCGCGATGTCCAGGATCCCCCGGATCAGGCTCGGCCGGGTGGCGAGGATGCTGTAGTTATCGGTGGTCAACGAGCCCGTGCGGGACAGGGCGAGCCCGAAGCTGAGCCCGCTCGCGCCGGCCGGCACCGGAGGTGTCGTCCATGTCGCGTCGGACCAGCGCGCTACCGCCGGGTAGAAAGGACTCGATGTCCAGTACCGCCAGCGGCCCGCCAGGGTCCGGTAGTAGATCGCGAACTGGGTCGTGACGGTCGACGTGTACCAGGTAGCCAGGTTGTAGGACTGCCCGGAGACGACCGGGATCGAGCACTGGCCGGTGTCAAACTGCTGGATCAGCTTGGCGTCACCGGTCCGGTGGCTGGTCATCGTCAGCCGCATGGCCCACCGGCCGTCGTGACCTCCCCGGATCCGCTGCCAGGTCGACGTGTTCTGGCCATAGTCGGCCCGCATCCAGCATTGCGTGGCGGGGACCGGGTGACTGGGCGCCTCCACGGTCGGGTCCACCGCGCCGGAATTGCCGACGACCTCCAGCGAGCCGTTGATGACGCCGTGCCGGGGGGGCGCGGGCGCGCTGATCATCGGGCGCACCGGGCCGCCGGCGACCTGGCCGACGGTCCTGACCACCGTGCCGACGTCCCGCCGCTGGGCGAGCCATTTCGCGAAGCTGTTCACCAGGGACAGCCGGACGGACAGGCTGGAGCAGGATTTGGCGGCGCAGATGTGGTGGAAGACCAGCGGCAGCCAGCCGCCACCACGGCTCTCCGCGGTGGTGACAATGTCCTGCAGCGTGGCCAGCGTCCAGCTGCCGTCCACCTGCCCGGGAACCCGGATCGCGTAGGGGTCCCTGGGCGGCACGGTTTCCGCCACGGTGCAGGCGGGGCAGCCTGGTGAGCGGAGGCCGATGACGACCCGCGCATTGTTGAAGCCGCATTCCCGGACGATGGCCTCGGTCGCCGGGCTGTACACCCCGCCGGGATAGGCGAACGAGGTCGGGTGAAATCCCCAGGTCATGAGGGTGTTCCGTCCGTCGCACACCTGGCGGCGCGCCTCCGCGGCGGTGACATGGGGCAACTCGAGGTGCGAGACCGTATGGCCGGCGATCTCGTCCCCCTCCGCGGCCAGCGTGTGCAGGTCGGAAAGGGTCATGTACTGGGGCGCCCCGACCGCGCCGGTGATGATGTAGAAGGTGCCGTGCATCCCGTACCTGTGCAGCACCCGCGCGGCTGCCATCTGGTCGGCGTCGCCATCATCGAAGGTGAAGCTCAGCACGGTCCGGGCGGCCACGGCCTGCGCATGGCTAGCCGGGAATGCCGCCGGCGACGACAGGCACATGGTCATCGCGGCGCAGCCGGCCGCCACCCTCCAGGCACGCTTGGTAATTGACTGAGCACGAAAAGCTACCATCTGGCCCACAGCATATCCCCGCCAGCCCGTCCCGGGCTCGCCACCAACCCCGGCTGGTGGTTGACTCGGCGCAAAGGGGGTGGGGCAGGTGACCCACAAGGACGGCACAGCCAAGGCGCAGCGGCCAGCGCACACCAAGGGCAAGCCTGCCCACCCGCAGCGGCTGCCCAAGAAGCTGTACGAGGTCGAGCTCTACCGGCTGCAGGCCGAACTGGTGAAGGTGCAGGAGTGGGTGCGCACCGAGCGGCTCAGGGTGGTGGTGATCTTTGAGGGCCGCGACGCGGCTGGCAAGGGAAGCACGATCAAGCGGGTAGCCCAGTACCTCAACCCGCGCATCGCCCGGATCGCCGCCCTCCCCGCGCCGACGGAGCGGGAACAGACCCAGTGGTACTTCCAGCGCTTCATCGAGCACCTGCCAGCCGGCGGCCAGATCGTCCTGTTCGACCGTAGCTGGTACAACCGTGCTGGCGTGGAGCATGTGATGGGCTTTTGCACCAAGGAGGATTATGGGCGGTTCCTGCACCAGTGCCCCATCTTCGAGCGGCTGCTCGTCGAGGAAGGCATCCTGCTGCGGAAGTACTGGTTCTCGGTCAGCGACGACGAGCAGGAAAGCCGGTTCCGGTCCCGGCTGGAGGATCCCATGCGGCGCTGGAAGCTCTCGCCGATGGACCTGGAGTCGATCACCCGCTGGGAAGACTATTCCCGGGCCAAGGACGAGATGTTCATCCACACCGACATCCCCGAGGCTCCGTGGCACGTGGTCGAGAGCGACGACAAGCGGCGGGCCCGGATCAACATGATCGCGCACCTGCTTACCACCCTGCCGTATCGCGATGTCCAGCGGCTGCCCCTGTCGCTGCCGAAGCGCCCGGCGTCCCGCGGCTACGTGCGCGTGCCGCGGGATATGCAGACATACGTGCCCGACTACGCCGCCACCTTGAAAAGTCATCCGCACGGATCGGCGCTGACGCCTTAGCCTGTGATCTCTACGCGGCTGGAGGGAATCGTTGCCCGAGGCGAGTGATGAGAAGGCGGGGCCGCCGGCCCGCCGGCGGGGTGTGACCGGTTCGATCTGGGCGCTGGAGCATGCGCAGGACTTCGTCACCATCGTGGTCGGCGTGGTGCTGATCATCCTCGCCGCGACCCTGACCGTCTCCGGGGTCATCAGCTTCTTCATCGACTCTCTGGACAAGTCGATTTCGGTGGCGGCCATCAACCTGCTGGACCGGGTGCTGCTGGTGCTGATCCTGGTGGAGATCGTGCACACCGTGGTGCTGTCGCTGCGCGCGCACCGGCTGGTGGCCCAGCCGTTCATCATCGTCGGGCTGGTGGCCGTGATCAGGCGGATCCTCTTCCTGCTGAGTAATGAGGTGACGATCAGCTCGGCTGAACTCGGCCTGCTGATCGCCATGGTCGTAGCGTTCATCGCCGGGCTTATCGCCGTCAGCCTGTTCGAGAAGCGTGAAGAGTGAGGCCTGGCCGCACGGACACCCACGCATCGCTGGTTTCCCGGCTGCCGCCCGCCCTGACTCCGGCCAAACCGGGGGAACAAGGGGACCGCTGATAAGGTTGGTGCAAATGGCGGGCAGTCTGGCCGCCACTCCCGCGGGCGAGAAGCCCGCGTGGTCGCTTGTGTGAGCAGTCCGCTTCTCGGTGAGTTCCAGTTCGCCGCTGTCGTCGACGCCTCCCATCACGACGCGGCCCACGAAGCACGGATGGAGTTCACCCTTGCCGCAGAACGCAGCCCGCCGCGACCCGGCCCGCCGAGGTAACGGCGGTGCCAGCTCAGGTCGCCGGAACGGACCCGGCCGCCGTAGCCAGGCCGGCCGTGGCAGCCCGGGCCGCTCGAATACCCCCCGCCCGCCCGCCGCCCCCTCGGCGCTGGAGCTGGCGCTGACCGCAGCGCTCGCCGTACCGGCGCCGCCCGCCACCACCTTCCGGGAGCTCGGCATCCCTGGTCCGCTGGTCAGCGCGCTGGCCCAGCGCGGGATCGACGCGCCTTTCGCTATCCAGGCCCGGGCCCTGCCGGACGCACTGGCCGGCCGGGACGTCCTGGGCCGCGCGCAGACCGGATCCGGCAAGACTCTCGCGTTCGGCCTGCCCATGCTGGCCCGGTTGTCCGGGGCCAGCGGCCCGCGACGGGAGAAGGCCCCGCGCGGGCTGGTCCTGGTCCCCACCCGGGAACTCGCCCAGCAGGTGGCCGATGTGCTGACGCCGCTCGGCCGGGCGGTTGGCGTGACGGTCACGACGGTCTACGGTGGCGCACCGATGGGCAGGCAGATAGACCAGCTTCGTCGCGGGGTCGACATCGTGGTCGCCACCCCCGGCCGGCTGATCGACCTGCTCGACCGGCATTCCTGCAGCCTGGCCCGAATCGAGATCTCGGTGATTGACGAGGCGGACCACATGGCTGACCTCGGCTTCCTGCCCGCGGTCAGCCGCATCCTCGATGACACCCCGGCCGGCGGGCAGCGGATGCTGTTCTCCGCCACCCTGGACCGCGACGTGGACAAGCTGGTGACCAGGTACCTGAATGAGCCCGCGCTGCATGCCGTGGCTCCTTCCGATGAGCCCGGCGTCGCCGCAGATCACCAGGTGTTCGTGCTGCCGGCCGCGGACAAGGTGGCCATCGCCACCGAGATCGCGGCCCGGCCCGACCGCACGCTGTTCTTCGTGCGCACCAAGCACGGTGCGGCCCGGCTGGCCAAGCAGCTGACCAATGCCGGGGTTCCGGCGGCGGCCATCCACGGCAACCTGAACCAGAACCAGCGGCAGCGGGCCCTGGGTGCCTTCACCGCCGGTCATCCGCGGGTGCTGGTGGCGACCGATGTCGCCGCGCGCGGCCTGGACATCGACGACGTCGGCCTGGTCGTGCACTTCGATCCGCCGAACGACCATAAGGACTACCTGCACCGCTCCGGCCGCACCGCCCGGGCGGGCGCGTCCGGGACGGTCCTGGCGCTGGTCGACCCGGCCCAGGTCCGCGAAGTCGCCCGGCTGCACGACGCAGCGGGGGTCACTCCCGTCAGCCATCAGGTGCAGACCGGCCACCACGCGGTCCGGGAGATCGCGACATCGGGCACTCCGGTGCCGCCGCCGCCGGCTACCCGGCCCGCGCCGCCTGAGTACGGCACCCGTCCCGCGCGGGACAGGTCCCCGCGGGGCGGTTCCTCGCGTGGCGGTCCGCCGCGCGGTGGCTCCTCGCGCGGTGCTTCCTCGCGGGGCGGTAGCGCGCACGGTGCTCCGTCCTACGCGGGTTCCTCGCGGGGCGGTTCCTCGCGCGGCGGTTCCTCGCGCGGCATGACCCAGTATTCGACGTCGTCGCCCGCCGCGGCGACGTACTCGACGTCCTCGCGTGGCGGTACGGCGCCCAATGGCAATCCGTCGCCCGGCAGCGCCCCGGGCGGCGGTGCTCAGCGTGACGCGGCCCTGGGCGGCGCAGTCGCTTCCCGCGGCGGCAGCGTCCGGGGCAGCCGCAGGCCCACACGGCCACGCCCGGAGCTACGCCAGGCCGGCTGAACGATGGGGTTGCGCGGCAGGTCCGCGCAACCCCATCCGCCCGGTCAATAGCTGACGACGCGCCAGGGCCGGACCGTCACCTCAAGCAGCCCGTTGACAACGCTCATGTCGGCTTCGTTGGCGATGAATTCTGCCTCGGTCGCGTCCACCCCGCGGACGATGATCATGCCGTGGCCGGGCTGATCGGGTCGCGGGCCGCCTGCGACCAGCAGCCCGCGCGCCCGCAGCAGGCCGATGAACTCGAAGTGCTCGCTGAAATCCTGCTCGAACTCCGGCAGATCGCGCCGCCATGCGGGCCCGGGCCGGTGTTCGAGGGTGAACCAGATCTCCGGCTCGTCTTGGCCGCTCGCGGGTTCGCTCATGTACCTCTCCGGTAAATGTCCGGTATTTCGTCAGCAATGGATCGACTGCCGTAGTCATTTCGGTAGTTAAGCGGCATTAGCATCCATTACGGTCACCATGAGTACTGGTCCGCGGACCAGTACCTTTCCCTGTCCGCAGTGGATGGCAGTGAATCACAGGGTGGCCGGCTGATGTGGGCCTGCGCCATTCTGTGAGCACGCCTGGTTCCGGGGGGCGCTATGCCGAGGCCGGCACGACGGTGCAGAGCGGCCTGCTAGCTGCCGTGTTTGGCTGGCCGCTGGGCGACTTGACCAGCGTGCCCACCACGAAGCAGTAACGCTGCCCGGCCTGCAGCCCGGCAAAGACAACGCTTCGGCTGTGCACCCCCACGGTGTGCTCCTGCTTCGCCTGGCGCGCCAGTCCGGCGACCACGATGAAAGCCGTGACGCCTTTGCTCGTGTGCGGCGCGGTCCAGGACACCCGGGCGCCGCGCGCTCGCGCGGTCACCTTCACGCCGCCCGCCCGGTAGGCGGCCTGCTGCGCCGCCGGAAGCAGGCTGGCCGCCGACGTTTGGGTTTTCTTCGGGGCCGGGGTGCCCGGCGCGGTGATAGCTCCCCCGGCAACTCCGCCGAGCAGCGCTACGACACCCAGGCTGACCAGCAGGATCAGGCGAGTGCGGCGGCGTTGCGCCGGAGGCTGGACAGGCTGCGGCTGGGTGTCCCGCCGCTGCCGGGCCAGCTCCCCCGTGGCTGACCCCGGCCACTCCGAGACCTGCGTGCCTACTGCCGCTTGGCCCATGCCGTACCCGCTCAGCGGCGGGCCGGCGTCGTGCGCCGATTGGGCCATGCCGTACCCGCTCAGCGGCGGCCTGGCCGCGTGCGCCGGCGCGACCTGGCCACCAAAAGCGTTTTGCTGCCGATCCAGCGACACTTGAAGCGGACTCACGTCGTTGCGCGCTGCGGGCGCCGGGGCCAGGGGCGGCGGGGCCAGGGGCGCCGGAGCCAGGGGCGCCGGAGCCAGGGGCGCCGGGGCCAAAGGCAGCGGGGCCGGGGGCAGCGGGGCCGGGGGCAGCGGGGCCGGGGGGTGGGCCGCCAGCCCAGAGGCGGGAGTCATGCCCGCTGGAGTTGCCTCGCCGACCAGCGCTCCGGCGGCCCCCGCGGGCGACCGTGGGGCCATGGGCGGGGCCAGCGGCAGGGCCTCGGCGGCGCAGGCAGCCAGTTCCGCGGTGACCGCGCCCATCACAGGCCTATTGACGGGATCGGGGCTCATCATGTCGACGAGCAGTTCCGCGAACCGTCGGGGAATGTCGCCGCGCGGGATCGGTGGCAGCCCGCCACGCAGCGCCCGCTGGTACAGCGCCTCGCGGCCGAGCTGCGCCTCGGCCGCGAAGGCTGCCTGCCCGGCGAGCATCATGTACATGGTCGACCCGAGCCCGTACACGTCCGCCGCGGGACCTGCGGGTCCCCGGCCGAACAGTTCCCCCGCAGCGTGGACCAACTCCCTGGGAGACAGTTCCACTTGCCCTATCACGGCCACTGCGCGGGTAACCCCGAAATTCGTCAGGAGCGGCCCGGCCGATTCGGTGTGCACCACGTTCTCCGGCCGCACGTCCAGGTGCAGGATGCCTCGGCCGTGCGCGGTGAGCAGGGTCTGCGACAGCGCAATCCCGACCTGTGCCACGTATCGCACGGGTGCGGCCCCGTGCACGGCCAGCCGCTGGGCCAGCGATCCGTGCGGGAACCCGGTCACCAGGTACGGATGCTGGTCCGAGGTGAAATCCACCTCGAAGAGCTCGAGCATACCCGGATCGCCGGCCAGGTCAGCCGCAG
>CAYPQM010000005.1:24709-84304 GCA_964412845.1 uncultured Streptosporangiaceae bacterium | reverse complement strand
GATCCCGTCCAGGCGGCCGTCGATCCCGTCCAGGCGGTTGCCCTGCCGGGCCTGGACGGCCCTCATGTCGGTCAGCGTGGAATCGATGCCCTCCAGCCGGCCGTCGATCTCGTTGAACCGGTTGCCGTGCCGGGCCAGCGTGCCCTGGACGTGGGCCAGTGAGTTCTGGGCATCGGCCAGTGCCTCGCTGTGCTTCCCCTGGGTGTCCGAGATCTTCCCCAGGATGGAGTAGATCTCGTGGACGTCGTTATCCAGCTGGCGCACCTTCCGCTCTAACTCCGTACTGGTCACGGCTGCGTGCCCTCCCGATCATAGGTTGCCATTGCCCATCCCGCGGGCAACGCTACTGAGGGGGCCTGACAGTACGCCCGGCTTCCGCGGATACGGCAGAAACCTGTCCCCGTCCCCGGGCCCGTCCCCGGGCCCGGGGACGGGGACGGGGCTCGGCGCGGGAACCGCCAGGTAAGTAGTTGCGGTTAAGCAACTGATTCACGGTAAACTCAATCAACGTGCGGAGAGTCGCTGATCACAGCGGCGCCGATGGCGCCATCCCAGCAGCTAACGGCCACCGTCCAGGGACCAGTGATAGTTCCTGGACGGCCGGCCAGGAACCGCGTTCCACCAGCGACCGGTACAAGTGGGTAGCGCTCTCCAACACGACCCTCAGCATGACGATGGCGACGATCGACGCGTCGATCGTGATCATCTCGATGCCCGCCATCTTCCGCGGCATCCACCTGGACCCGCTCGCCCCCGGCAATGTCAGCTACCTGCTCTGGATGATCATCGGGTATCTGCTGGTGATGGCCGTGGCCGTGGTCACGCTGGGCCGGCTCGGCGACATCTACGGCCGGGTGCGCATCTACAACCTGGGCTTCATTGTCTTCACCCTGGCCTCGATCGCGCTTTCGCTCGACCCGGCGACCGGCAGCGCCGGGGCGCTCTGGCTGATCGGCTGGCGGTTCGGGCAGGCGTTCGGCGGCGCCATGCTGATGGCCAACTCGGCCGCCATCCTGACCGACGCATTCCCGGCCCGGCAGCGCGGCATGGCCCTGGGCATCAACCAGATCGCCGGGATCTCCGGCCAGTTCGTCGGCCTGCTCCTCGGCGGCCTGCTGGCCGCCTGGGACTGGCGCGCGGTGTTCTGGGTGAACGTGCCGATCGGCGTGTTCGGCACGATCTGGTCCTACCGCAGCCTGCGCGAGATCTCCACCACCCGGCGGGCCCGCATCGACTGGGCCGGCAACATCACCTTCGCCCTCGGGGCCGGCCTGGTGCTGGTCGCGATCACCTACGGGATTCAGCCCTACGGCAGGCACCCGACCGGGTGGACGAACCCCAAGGTGCTCGGCGGCCTCGCGATCGGCACGGCCCTGCTGGCCGCGTTCTGCATCATCGAGACGAAGATCGCCGAGCCGATGTTCCGGATGGGCCTGTTCAAGATCCGGGCGTTCGCGGCCGGCAACGCGGCCAGCCTGCTCGGCTCGATCGCCCGGGGCGGCCTGCAGTTCATGCTGGTCATCTGGCTGGCTGGCATCTGGCTGCCGCTGCACGGCTACGACTATGTGGTCACCCCGCTGTGGGCGGGCATCTACATGCTGCCGCTGACGACCGGTTTCCTGATCGCCGGGCCGGTGTCCGGCTACCTGTCGGACCGGTACGGGCCGCGGCTGTTCGCCACCGCCGGGCTGCTCGTCGCGACGGCTGGGTTCGTCGGGCTGATGCTGCTCCCGGTGAACTTCCCGTACTGGGTCTTCGCGTTGCTGATCTTCACCAACGGGATCGGCTCCGGGCTGTTCGCCTCCCCCAACACCTCGGCCATCATGAGCAGCGTTCCGGCCCAGCACCGCGGCTCCGCGTCGGGCATGCGGTCCACCTTCCAGAACTCGGGGATGTCCCTCTCGATCGGCATCTTCTTCTCGCTGATGATCACCGGCCTGGCCGCGTCGCTCCCCCGCACGCTCAGCGCGGGCCTGCACGCCCAGGGCGTGCCGCTGTCCGTGGCCAACCACGTGAGCCACCTGCCCCCGGTGAGCACCGTGTTCGCCGCGCTGCTCGGGTACAACCCGGTGCAGCACCTGCTGCAGCCCTCCGGCGTCCTTGGCACGCTCCCGCACCGCAGCGTGGCGATACTGACCGGCCGGCAGTTCTTCCCGCACCTGATCTCCGGCCCGTTCCACCACGGGCTGGTCATCGTGTTCAGCGCGGCGGCCGCCATGTCACTGGTCGGTGCCCTGGTGTCATTGCTGCGCGGCCGCCAGTTCTACTACGACGATGCCGCGGCGGCCAGTGCCGGCGGACCGGCGCGGGTCCCTCCCCCACCCGGCACAGCTTTCCCGCCGCACGGAACCAGCCCAGGTCACTGCCCGGAGCACCCCGCCGCGGCGGCATCGGGAACCCGGGAACAGCCCCCGGCTGACCGGGAGCGGTAGGCCTGCCGGGCCCCCGGCAGGCACTCGCATCCGGGCCGCTTTACCGGCCTGCAACACGCTGTTACAAAACGACAACAAATCAGCACTACAGTGGCCTACTCCCCTGCAGCCGGCAATGCAGCCGCCAGCGATAAGCCGCATTTCCGGCCTGGGCGAAGTGATGTGCGAGCCTGAAAGAGAGGCAGCATTCATGAATATGAGCGTCCGGGAATGGTTCGAGCAGCGATCATTTCACTATCAGGATTTCTCCGGCCTCGCCGAGCCCGGCCATGCCGGGCAGCGGCTCACCACGACGTTGGTCTTCCCGACGCGCAACGTGGCCGACACGATCGGCGCTATCCTGGCCCAGGTCACCAGGCTGACCGAGCGGAGCGGGCTCATCGACCAGGTCATGCTGGTCGACGCGGATTCAACCGACGGCACCGGCGATATCGCCCGTGCCTGCGGCGCGGAGGTGTACTCGGAGAACGATCTGCTCCCGGCGTTCGGGCCGGCCCGGGGCAAAGGCGATGCCATGTGGCGGAGCCTGTCGGTGGCGCGCGGCGACATCGTGATGTTCGCGGACGCCGACACCAAGAATTTCGATGACCATTTCGTCTATGGCACGCTCGGGCCGCTCCTGGCCCTGCCTGAGCTGCAGTTCAGCAAGGCCGCCTACCGGCGCCCTTTCACCGAGGGCCAGCAATCGGTCCTGGACGGCGGGGGCCGGGTGACCGAGCTCATGGCCAAGCCCCTGTTCAACTCCTTCTGCCCGGAACTCACCGGATTCGTGCAGCCGCTGGCCGGCGAATTCGCCGCGCACCGCGACCTGCTCTGCGGCATCCCCTTCCTCACCGGGTACGGGGTGGAGCTGGGGATCCTGGTCGATGTCCTGCGGACGGTGGGCCTGCCCGCGATGGCACAGGTGGATCTCGGCGCCCGGCAGAATCGCCATCAGCCCCTCTGGGATCTCGGCCTGATGAGCTCGGTCGTGCTGCGCGCCATGACCCGACGGCTGCGCGGGCCGCAGCGGGTGGCCAGCAGCCCGGTATCCCCGCGGGTCAGGCCATTGCACCGGTCCGACACCTACCTGCATGCCGTCGCCACCGAGCACGGCCTGCGGCTCGATGAGCACGTCAACCTCCTGCTGGAGCGCCCGCCGCTGGCCCATGTGCTGGCCGCGGGCCGGGACCAGGACACGGTCGCCTGACCGGGGCGGGTATGGCGGTCAGCCGGCCGCCGCCAGCGTGATGATGGTGAACCCCGCGCCGTGCGGGTCGCTGACCACCGCGAAACGGCCTGCCGGGACGTCGGTCGGCGGAACGCGCACCTGGCCGCCGAGTTCCCCGGCCCTGGCCGCCGCCGCGTCACAGTCCGCTACCGCGAAGTACACCATCCACTGCGGCGCGATCCCCTCCGGCCAGTCCTCGTCCATGTGCACCATGCCGCCGACCGGGCGGCCGCCCAGCCGCCATTCGGTGTAGGTCATCGGCCCCATCTGGCTGGTGTCCGCCTGCCAGCCGAAGACGCGCTGGTAGAAACGTGCGGCCGCCCCGGTGTCCCGGCAGGCCAGCTCGTTCCAGCACAGGCAGCCGGGCTCATTGACCAGGCCCGCGCCGTGGAACGCCTTGGGCTGCCAGGCGCCGATGATCGCACCCTGGTCATCGGCGAACATGGCCATCCGGCCTTGCCCGTCCACGTCCATCGGGGCGGTCGGCACCTGCCCGCCCGCCCCGGACACCAGCGCCGCCGTGGCATCGGCGTCGGCCACGCTCACATAGGTGTTCCACGAGGGCCGGTGCTGCCCGCCGGCCAGCGGCATCAGCCCAGCCACGACCCTGGCCGGCGCCTCATCCGGTGGGGTGCCGGCCGGCACGAAGAACGCGTAGGCCCCGGCATCGGAGCCGGGCGGGGAGTGCAGTTCCCAGCCGAACAGGCCCGCGTAGAAAGCGCTCGAAACCGTGGCGTCCGGCGTGGACAGATCCGCCCAGCACGGTGTCCCCGGCGGGTATTCCGTCATCACGGGCATAGCGGCTCCCCTCCCCTGGCCGTCACTGCCATCATGACGCGGCAGACACTACTCCGCCATGCGGGGGCCACCTCCCGTTACGCCGGGCGGTGCACGTGGTGCACGCGGCGCGCCGTCGCCGCGGCCGGCGGCGGGACGCTCTCGCCGCATCCGCCGCGCGGGGGCTAGGCTGGTGCCGTGCCTCGCTATGAGTACCGCTGCCGCGCTTGCGGAGCCACGTTCGAACGCAGCCGCCCGATGAGCGAGTCGTCCGCGCCGTGCGCGTGCCCCGAGGGCCACGACGACACGGTGAAATTGCTGTCCACGGTCGCCGTGGGCGGCAGGTCCGGTTCGGCCGGGCCCCGGCCAGCGGGCGGCGGGGGCGGGGGCTGCTGCGGCGGCGCCTGCGGCTGCGGCTGATCACCTTCCCCGGATGACCGCCGCGAGCATCGAGCGCTTCTCCGACGAGATCAGTGGCAGCGCCGCCACGCTCGCCGGCATCATCGACGGCGCAGACCTCAGCCAGCCCGTTCCGACCTGCCCGGAATGGACGTTGCGCCAGCTCGCCACGCACGTCGGGCGGGCCCACCGGTGGGCCACCGAGATCGTGGCCACCCGGTCACCGGAGTTCATCCCGTTCCGTGCGGTGCCCGGCGGCAGGCTGCCGGATGACCCGGGGCAGCAGGCCAGCTGGCTACGCGACGGGGCGGCCCGGCTCATCGTCACCGTTCGTGACGCTGGCGCCGATCCCGTCTGGGCGTTCACCAGGCTGCGGCCAGCCAGCTTCTGGGCGCGCCGGATGGCGCACGAGACCGCCGTGCACCGGGCCGACGCCGAGATCGCCGTGGGCCGCGCGCCCGTCGTGGACCCCGGCATTGCCGTGGACGGGATCGACGAGTGGCTCGGCTTCCAGGACGAGCCGGGAGATGACAGCCAGGATGCCCGCCTCGATGCCCTGGCCGACGGCCAGGTGCTGCACCTGCACGCTACCGACGAAGGGCTCGACGGGGTCGGCGAATGGCTGGTCCGGCGGGCCGGCGACCGGATCAGCGTGGATCACGGTCACGGCAAGGGTGACGCCGCGGTCCGCGGGCCGGCCTCAGCGCTGTTGCTGATCCTGGTCCGGCGGCTCCCGGCGGACCACCCGGGGGTCCAGGTCATCGGGGACCGCACGGTCCTGGACCACTGGCTGGCCGCGACGCCGTTCTGAGCGATGGGTTCTTCCGGGGCGGTCAGCTCCCGGGGGATCAGCTCACCGGGCCCGGCCTGGCGGGCGCCAGGAACCGGTGCTCGGCGTCAGGCGTCCTTGGCCGGCTCGCCGTGGCTGGCGTTGGCGCGCCCCCGGCCCCAGTACGCCTTGGCCGACACCTGGTCCTGCGCCAGCCCGCGCCCGGCGGCGACCTCACGCAGCCGCAGCACCACCGCCGCCTCCCCGAACAGGTACGCGTGCCCCGGCCCGGCCGGCAGCGGCTCCTGCGACAGCGCGGCCGCCAGCGCGGACGGCTCACCTGGCGGCCCGCCCGCGCGATGCAGCCAGCGCAAGCGCACGTCGGCCGGCACGTTCAGGTCCTGCTCGTCCGCGGGCTCGGGAACCTCAAGGATCAGGATGGCCGGCCGGCCGGGCGGCAGCGAGCCAGCCATGGCGAACGCGGCGGCCAGGCTCGACTCGTCACCGGCGAACAGGTGCCAGGCGGCGCCCTCGGCCGGGAAAATCTTGCCCCTCGGGCCGATGCCCTCGATCCGGTCACCGGGCTGGGCCGAGCGCACCCAGCGCTCACCAGGCCCGTCGCCGTGCCGGACCACGTCGAGGGTGAGCAACCGCTGCTCCTGGGCGACGGCGCGGATGGTGTAGCGCCTGCGCACCGGGCGGTCGCCGTCGACCGCGACCATGAGCATCACATCCTGCCCCGCGCGGTAACTGAACTCCGCGAGCTCCGGCGCGGTGAGCACCAGCCGCTGCATGTGCGGGGTGAGCAGGGTGTTGCTGATGACCTGCAGTTGCATCCGGGTGGTGCCCGCGAGTGGCCCGGCCAGCTGGGCGAACGGGTCGTTGATCGCGACCGCGCCGGCCGCCGGCCCAGGTTCAGACATTCAGCAATCAGCCTTTCGTCAGCGACACGGCCCGCTGGCCCGGGCCCCTAGTCGGCGAACCGAGCGACCTGGCGCATCTTGTTGGTCGCATCCAGCGCCGCGACCTTGTAGGACTCGGCCAGCGTCGGGTAGTTGAAGACGGCATCAACCAGGTAATCGATGGTACCTCCGCAGCCCATCACGGCCTGCCCGATGTGCACCAGCTCAGTGGCCCCGGTGCCGAACACGTGCACCCCCAGCAGGGTCCGGTCCTGCGGCGAGACCAGCAGTTTCAGCACCCCGTAGGAGTCCCCGATGATCTGCCCCCGGGCCAGCTCCCGGTACCGGGACACGCCCACCTCGAACGGCACGCAGTCCTCAGTGAGCTGGTCTTCCGTCTTCCCGATGAAGCTGATCTCGGGCAGGCTATAGATCCCGATGGGCTGCAGCTGCAGCGCGCTGGCGGTGTGCACGGGCTCCCCGCAGGCGTGGTGGGCGGCGAGGCGGCCCTGTTCCATGGATGTGGCCGCCAGCGCCGGGAAGCCGATCACGTCGCCGACCGCATAGATGTGCGGCGCCTCGGTGCGGAAGAATTCATCGACCTTGATCCGGCCCCGGGTGTCAGCCGTCAGGCCGGCCGCTTCCAGCCGCAGTTCCGCGGTGGCGCCCTGGCGGCCGGCCGAGTACAAGACCGTGTCGGCCGGGATCTTCTTCCCGCTGCGCAGGGTCGCGATCGCTCCCTCCGGCCGGGCCTCGACCGAGGAGACCGTCTCACCGAACCGGAACGTCACGGCGAGGTCGCGCAGATGGTATTTGAGCGCCTCGACCACCTCGAGGTCGCAGAACTCGAGCATCCGGTCCCGCTGCTCGACGACCGTCACCTTGGTGCCGAGGGCGGCGAACATGGACGCGTACTCGATCCCGATCACCCCGGCGCCCGCGACCACCATCGACCGCGGGACCCGCTCCAGGTGCATGATCCCATCCGAGTCCATGACGGTGCGCTCATCGAAGGCGACGCTGGCGGGCCGGGCCGGCTTGGTGCCGGTCGCGATCACGATCTTCTCGGCGCTGACCGCGCGCACCCGGCCTTCCCCGTCGTCCACCTCGATGGCGTTCGGGCCGGCGAAATGCGCGGTGCCGCTGAGGATCGCCACCCGGTTGCGCGACAGCTGGCTGCGGACCACGTCGTTTTCCCGGCTGACCACGTGCTGCGTGCGCGCGGCCAGGTCAGCGATCGTGATGTCGTCCTTGACCCGGTAGCTCTGCCCGTACATCTCGCGCTGATCGAGGCCGGTGAGGTACAGGACCGCCTCGCGGAGCGTCTTGGACGGGATGGTGCCGGTGTTGAGGCACACGCCGCCGATCATGTCCGGGCGCTCGACAATGGCCACCCGCCGGTCCAGTTTCGCCGCCGCGATCGCGGCTTTCTGACCGCCCGGGCCGGAGCCGATCACCAGCAGGTCAAAGTCATGCACACCCACCAGTGTGACGGCGCGGGCCGGCCTTTGAAACCCCGGGGGGCACGGCTTCCCAGCCCGGTCAGCCGGCCAGGCCGGTCAGGCCATGTCCCGGCCTAGAGCCAGCCCGCCCGCGCGCTGGCCAGCGGTTCGCCGCTGGGCGGCTGGCCGAGCTCCCCGGCCCGGATCCGGTCTAGCAGCCGGGTGACGGCGGCGAGGATCTCCGGCAGGCACTGGCGCAGGCTTTCCGCGTCGCCATGGTCGGCAGGATCGCCGCCCATGCCTGCCGCCTCCAGCACACCCTCCAGATCCGAGAGCCGTGCCCCGAGCCAGCCGACCGGGTCGGCGGACAGGCCCGGGTCGAATATCCGGTGGCCCGGCTCCCACCCCTGCACGCCAGGATGATGATGGGTGCGGTCGAAGCTGCCGGGCGGCCCGTCCGCTGACTCCAGGAGGTCGACCCGCCAGACCAGGCCGCCGATCTCGATCGGCTGAGCCGAGTAGATGGAGCCCTTCAGCTCGCCCCGGTCAAGCAGCCGGACTTCCAGCCGTACCCCCCGTTCTGGGCTTTCCTGGCCTTTGAGCGGATTGGGGTCGACAAAGTACAGGTCGCTCAGCACGACGCTGGTCCGCTCGAATCCGAAGGCATACAGCACGGCGGGACCTCCTCATCGCCGGGACGATGGACCACGTGGCCACCAGGCACGCGGGCGCCGCCGGGCGGGCCCGCGTTTCCAGTGTGCGCCACGCCGCAGAGATCGCAATGCCCAGACGCGGGCAGCCGGCCGGACGCGAGCCCGGCCGGCCCGCAGCCATGATGCCCGCTGAGTGAAACATGGTGGAAACACACACGTCATCGTGAGTAATGACAACGGAACACAGCACCTTTACGCTGCGTTCGTGGCGGACATCTTCGACAGCTACCGGCTGGCCGAGGCCTGGGATGAGATGTTTGCGCGGCCAGGCGAGCCTCGCGCGCCGTACGCCGCCCTGCTCGCCGCGCTGCAGCCGCTCGATGCCAGCGAGCTGCGCTTCCGCTCCGACCAGCTGACCCGGGTCTTCACCGACCGGGGGGTGACGTTCGATTTCGCGGGCGAGGAACGGCCGTTCCCGCTCGACCTGATCCCCCGGATCATCGACGCGGCCGAATGGGATCTCGTGGTGCGGGGCGTCAGGCAGCGGGTGCTGGCCCTGGAAGCGTTTCTCGCCGACGTTTACAGCCACGGCCAGGCCTTCGACGACGGGGTGGTCCCATGGCGGGTGGTGGCGAGTTCCCAGCACTTCCACCGCGAGGTCGCCGGGCTGATCCCGGCGAACGGGGTCCGCGTCCATGTCGCCGGCATCGACCTGATCAGGGATGAGGCGGGCCGGTTCCGGGTGCTGGAGGACAATGTCCGGATCCCGTCCGGGGTGAGCTATGTCATGGAGAACCGGCTGGCCATGACCCGGACGTTCCCGGCGCTGTTCACCGAGCAGCACGTGCGCCCGGTGGACGGCTACCCCGCGCGCTTGCTGTCAGCGTTGCGGTCCTCGGCGCCACAGGCGACACGCGACCCGGTGGTGGTCCTGCTCACGCCCGGTGTGGGCAACGCGGCCTATTTCGAGCACACGCTGCTGGCCCGCCTGATGGGTGTGGAACTGGTGGAGGGCCGTGACCTGTTCTGCACCGGCAACCAGGTCTTCGTGCACACCACCCAGGGACGCCGGCCGGTCGACGTGATCTACCGGCGGGTCGGTGACGAGTTCCTCGACCCGCTGCACTTCAGGCCCGACTCCGTGATCGGCTGCGCGGGGGTGCTCAACGCCGCCCGCGAAGGAAACGTGACCATCGCCAACGCGGTCGGCAACGGCGTCGCGGACGACAAGCTCCTCTACACCTATGTCCCCGACCTGATCAGGTACTACCTCAGCGAGAAGCCGCTGCTGCAGAACGTCGAGTCCTACCGCCTCGACGACCCGGAGGTCCTCGACTGGGCTCTGGGGCACCTCGGCCAGCTGGTGCTCAAACCGGTGGACGGGGCCGGCGGCAAGGGCATCGTGATCGGGCCGCAGGCCGACGAACGGGTCCTGGCCGAGCTGCATGCCACCGTGGCCGCTGAGCCACGCGGATGGATCGCGCAACGCCCCGTGGCCCTGTCCACTTCGCCCGTGCTGATCGGGGAGCACCTGGCACCGCGGCACATTGACCTGCGGCCGTTCGCCGTCAATGACGGCCACGACGTGTGGCTGCTTCCTGGCGGGCTGACCAGGGTGGCACTGCCAGAAGGCGAGCTGGTGGTCAATTCCAGCCACGGCGGCGGATCCAAGGACACCTGGGTCCTGGCCCCGGAGGGGACGCCACACCCCTCGTCGCCACTTCCCCGGCCGCCGCAGAAGACCCCCGTTCCGCAGGCCACAGTGGATGCGGTGGGCAGGCAGAGCGGGCCCGGCCGGCGTCAGGAGGAACAGTGAGCTCCGGGCTGCTCAGCCGGATCGCCGAGACCCTGTTCTGGACGGGCCGGTACATCGAGCGGGCCGACGACACCGCGCGCATGGTGGACGTCTACGTGCACCGGATGCTGCAGGAGCCGCAGGCTGACGAGGACGCGGGCTGCCGGGGGCTGCTCGGGGTGCTGGGCATCCCGGCCGCCGACGACAGCCGGCTGGATATCGGCGCGACCCTTTACCAGCTGGCTTATGACCAGAAGAGCCAGAGCGCCATCGCCGGCGCGGTGATGGCGGCCCGCGACGGCGCGCGGAGCGTGCGCGAGGTGATCTCCGGTGAGATGTGGGAGTGCCTGAACGTGACCGGGCACGGGCTGCCCGGGCAGCGCCGGACAGCCGAACGGCTGGGACCCCACGTGTACTTGCGCTTCATCAGGGAGCGGGCCGCGCTGTTCTTCGGCCTCGCCGAATCCACCATGAGCCATGATGACGCCTGGCGGTTCCTGATCCTGGGCCGGAGCCTGGAGCGGGTGGACATGACCGCCCGGCTGCTGCTGGCGCGGATGCCGGCCACCCCGTACGAGATCGGCTGGCCCATGCTGCTGCGCGCCTGCGGCGCCTACGAGTCGTTCATCCGCACCCGCAGCTGGACCGAAGAATCCCATCAGGTAGCCGAGTTCCTGCTGATGGACCGGCTCTTCCCGAGATCCGTGCTGTACACCCTGGGCACCGCCGAGGAAGCACTGGCGGCGCTCGATCCGGGGCCGGCCGGCTCAGGCCGGGGCGACCCGGCCCGCCGGCCCATCGGCCAGCTGCGCACCCGGCTGGAGTACACGGACCCGCAGCTGCTCCCCGAGCAGCTGCCTGAGCTGCTGAGCAGCCTGCAGCGCGCCTGCCGGGATGCCAGCGAGGCCATCACCGAGCGGTACTTCAAGTACGAGCAGCCCGTCACCTGGGAGCAGGAGGGCTGATTGGTGGGCTGGCGACTGGAAATCGTGCACACGACCCGGGTGTATTACGAGGGAACGGCCCGCGCTTCCTACAACGAGGCCCGGATGACCCCGGTCACGCTGCCTACCCAGACGGCGCTGGAGACCCGGATGTGGACCGGGACGGGAACGCCGGTCTGGCCCTACCTCGACTACTGGGGAACGCTGGTCAACTCGTTCGATATCCAGGCGCCGCACAACGAGCTGTCCGTGACCGCCCGCTGCGTGGTCGAGACGGGCCTGGCGCCCGAGCCGTCCACCCCGCTCACCTGGGCCCAGCTCCGGGAGGTCGCCGCAGGCGGGCGCCAGGCGGAGTACTTGTGGCCCACCCCGCGCACTACGGTCGATCCGGCGCTGGCCGCCACGGCCAGGCAGCGCACGGCCGACGCGGATCCGCTGGAGGCCGCCGCCGACATCGCCGCCCTGGTCCGGGACCGGGTCGCATACGTGCCCGGGGCGACCGGGGTGCAGACCAGTGCCCAGGAGGCGTGGGACAAGGGTCAGGGCGTCTGCCAGGACATCGCCCACCTCACCGTGGCCTTGCTGCGGAAGGTGGGCCTGCCTGCCCGCTACGTCTCCGGGTACCTGCACCCATACCCCGAGGCTGACCTGGGGGACACAGTCGCCGGGCAGAGCCACGCGTGGGTCGAGTACTGGACCGGGGAATGGGTCGCCGTGGACCCGACCAACCAGGCCCCGGTCGGGGTGTGCCATGTGGTGGTGGCCAGGGGACGGGACTACGCTGACGTGCCACCGCTCAAGGGCATCTACCATGGCGCGCCCAGCAGCACCATGGATGTGACCGTGGAGGTCACCCGCCGGGCATGACGGCATGCTCGCGTACTGTGGAACCGTCCCTGATCCCACTCCCGTGAGCGGCGGAATTCCATGCCCTTCCTGCTCATTTCGGCCGTACTCGCCGCGGTGATCCTGCTGTACATCACCGACCGCGCCATCAAGGCATGTGCCCGGGTTCGCCGGTACCGCGCCATGAGCGACCGGCTGGACGCCGCCGCGGCCAGAACCGAGGTCCAGCAGGGACGGAGGAAGAGATCCGAGGCGGCGGGCGCCGCGCTCACCTCGGTCATCCCGGCGATCAACTGGCCACCGCTGGCGCTGCCCGGCGTGACCAAGCAGCCGCCGGACACTGACCCCGCGAGCGAGGCCGAGGCCAGCAACGAGGCCAGGCCGGGCCACGACGTGAAACCCACCCGGGAGGCCAGGCATGGCCACGAGGGCACCGGCCCCCGGGAGCATCAGCCGGGCCGTCCCGGAGCCGCCCACCCCCGGCCGCGGCCTGCTGAGCGATCCGGCGGGGCGGCCAACGTCACCGGGCCGTAACACCGTTAGGGCGTGCCACCGCCGCGGCCGCCCTCATCCAGGGCGCGCTCCAGGCGTGCGGGCGCCTTGCGCCGCCATGCGTCGGTGAGCAGCTCCGCGCTGACCATCAGCCGCCACCTTAATTTTTGAACACATTCCGGTGACTGCGCCGCCGGTCATTACCCGGGCCCGCATGGCAGTGACCAGGACCGGAGTCGCGGTGGCCGCAAGAGCGGCGCCAGCCGGGCCACCCAGGCCACCGCACCAGGCACGTTCTGCCCAGTGCGCTCAGATCCTCCGGCCAGATCCCGGCTAAACTGATTGTTGCGGAATGCTGGGCAGCCTTGTTGCCCGTCATCGTCATGTCCTCGTCCCGGTGACCAAGGCGGGCTTTCGTGGTGCAGGCGTATTCATGCGAATTTGTGCTGGCTGGCCACGATGATGACCAGCCAGCGGATGAGGACGTGCTGAAAGCGCTGGCGCCTCGCTTCTCGTGGATGCCGGGCGGCAGGCCAGGCACGGTGCGCCGGGCCTGGCTGGATACCTTCGACTGGCGGCTGCACGCGGCCGGCCTCACGCTGGAGCACATCACCGGCGCCGGGCCTGGCGAACTCGCGCTGACCGGCCCGGACGGCGAGCGGCTCGTCGCGCGGCCGGGCCGGGTGACCTGGCCTGCCCTGGCCGGCGCGCTGCCCGACGGACTGGTGCGCGCGCGGCTGCGCCCGGTCACCGGAGTGCGGGCCCTGCTGCCGGTCATTCGCGGCGTGAGCGCGGTGCGTAACCTGCGGGTGCTCAACGCCGACGACAAGACGGTCGCCTGGGTCACCCTGGATGTCCTGTCGGTGAGCTACCCGGTGACCGCGGACCTGCCCACGCGGCTCAGAGTGACCGCTGTCCGCGGCTACCAGGCCCAGGCCGAGCGGGTGGTCCAGCTTCTGGCGGGCACCCCAGGTGTCACCCCGGAACCCCTCCCCCTGCTGGACGCCGCGCTGGCCGCAGCGGGCCGGCGCCGCGGCGACTACACCGGCCGGTTCGATGTGCGGCTGACCGCGGCCACGCCCGCCCGTGCGGCGGTCACCGCGATACTGCTGCACGCGCTCGGCACCCTTGAGGCCAACGTGGCGGGCACCATCCGCGGTGTGGACACTGAGTTCCTGCACGACCTGCGGGTCGCGGTCCGCCGCACCCGGTCCGTGCTCAAGCTGGTGGGTGGTGTCCTGCCTGCTGAGCTCGCCCAGAAGTTCCGCCCGGAGTTCAAGTGGCTGGGCGATCTGACCACGCCCACCAGGGACCTCGACGTGTACCTGCTGAAGTACGCGGACATGGCGGCCGCGCTGGTCGCGGCCACGCCGGAAGAACTGCGGCCCTTCCATGCCCACCTGACCCGCAGCCGCGCGGCGGAGCGGCGGCGGCTGGTCCGGGGACTCCGCTCGCAGCGCTTCAGCCGCCTGATCGGTGAGTGGCGGGCCGCGTTGGAAGGCCTGGCCGCGACTGCGCAGGGGCCCTCCGCCGCGGAACTGGCCGCGGAACGTATCCGCCGCACGCACCGGCGGGTGCTGCGGCAGGGCCGCGCCATCACCACCAGTTCCCCGCCCGAGAGCCTGCACGACCTGCGGAAGCGCTGCAAAGAGCTACGCTACCTGCTGGAGTCCTTCGCGTCTTTGCACGATCCGGCCACGCACCGGCGGGCGGTCAAGGAACTGAAAGGCTTGCAGGACTGCCTCGGGGAGTTCCAGGATTGCCAGGTCCAGCAGCACGAGATCAGGATGTTCGCCGCGCAGATGATGAGTGACCGGGATGTGCCCGCCACGGCCCTGCTCGCGATGGGCGAACTCGCCGCGCAGGTCGGCCTGCGGGAACTGCAGGCCCGCAGCCAGTTCGCCGGGCGGTTCGAAGATTTCGCCAGCGCTCAGAATGAGCAGCGGTTCCGCACCCTCGCCACCGGCGCTACCCCATGAAGATCTTCGCCACCTACAACATCAAGGGCGGGGTGGGCAAGACGTCCACCGCGGTGAGCCTGAGCCATCTGGCGGCCTGCGACGGCCTGCGGGTCCTGCTCTGGGATCTCGACCCGCAGGGGGCCGCGAGCTTCGTGTTCCGCATCCGGCCGAGGGTCAAGGGCGGCGGCAAGGCCCTCATCAAGGGCAGCCGGGAGATGGAAGAAGCGATCAAGGGAACTGATTTCGAGAACCTGGATCTGCTTCCCGCCGACTTCACCTACCGCAACCTTGACCTGATGCTGGATGCCACCAAGAAGCCCACCCGCAGGCTGGCCCAGCTGCTCGGGCCGCTCGCCGCCGAGTACGACGTGATCTTCCTCGACTGCCCGCCGAGCATCTCGCTGCTGTCCGAGAGCGTGCTGCACGCCGCCGACACCCTGCTGGTCCCGCTCATCCCGACCACCCTGTCGGTGCGCACCCTGGATCAGCTCACCGAGTTCATCGCCGGCTTCGACGGGCACCGCCCGGATGTGCTGGCCTTCTTCTCCATGATCGATCGCCGCAAGCGGCTGCACATGGAGATCGCCGAGCGGCTGCCGAAGGAGCGTGCCGACGTCGCCAGCACGGTGATCCCCGCGTTGTCCCTGATCGAGCGGATGGCCGTGGAACGCGCCCCGGTCACCGTGTTCGCACCGCGCAGCCGGGCGGCGCAATGCTACGCGGCGCTCTGGGCCGAGGTGCGGGCCCGCTTCCTGTGACCTGGGCCGGCCCCAGCCGGCCGGGGCCGGGCCGGCCCTCAGCCGAGCGCGCTGAGGAACTCGATCATGGCCCCGCTGACCTCTGCCGGCCTCTCCTGCTGGGTCCAGTGACCGCAGCCGGGAAGCAGGATGGCGTCGCGCAACCGCGGGACAGTCTCCCGCAGCTGGGAGGCCAGGTCCCCGGACCCGAGCCGGCTGATGACGAAATCGCGCTCCCCCGCGACGAACAGCGCAGGCACCGTCACCGGTGCATGGTGCCACGGGGCGGTCAGCTCCCAGTTCCGGTCCAGATTGCGGTACCAGTTCAGCGGGCCGGTGAATCCCGCACCGGTGAATTCCGCGGCGTACACGCCGATGTCGGCCTCGGTCAGCCAGCCGGGCAGCACAGCGGGGTCGGGGCAGACATCCAGGAAACCGCGGCCGGGCGGGATAACCGGCATCAGCGCCGGGGCTGAGCCCGAGGCGGCATAAAGCACCCTGCGGAAGGTGTCCGGAATGTCCCGGGCCAGTTCCCCGTCGGCTCGCCCTGGCTCCTGGAAGTAGACCATGTAAAAGCCGTCGCCCAGCAGGCTGCGCATCGCCGCCAGCGGCGGCCTGCTCCCCCGCGGCCGGTACGGCACGCTCAGCCCGATCACGCCCCGCACCCGGTCGGGCCGCAGCAGGGCCGCGTGCCAGGCCACGGGTGCCCCCCAGTCGTGGCCCGCGACGACAGCCGACTCCTCGCCCAGCGCGTCCATCAGGGCAATCACATCGCCGGTCAGGTGCAGCAGGCTGTACGCCCCGACCGCCGCTGGGTGATCCGTCCGGCAGTATCCGCGCTGATCGGGGGCCACCGCGTGATATCCCACCGCAGCGAGCGCGGCCAGCTGATGACGCCACGAATACCAGCACTCCGGGAAGCCGTGCAGCAGCAGCACCAGCGGCCCGGCGCCCGCTTCGGCAATGTGCATGCTCAGCCCGCGGGCATCGATCTGACGATGGCGGATCCCGGCCAGGTCGTCCGGCACGAGAAGCTCCTTCCATGTCCCTGTCCCCGTCGGCGCCGGCCCGGCCGGCCCCCGTGCGATCAGCCGGGGACCCGGCCGGACAGGGAATCAGCCAGGCCGGTGACGGCCCCAGGTTGCCGCTGCCCGTACGATAACCAAGCCGGAACCAACAGTCACATGGCACTTTGTCGCTGATTGCTGGCCTGTGAGGCTTCGCTACGGAGCATGCTAGTGGTCACATATGCGTCGTGGGCTGAGGGGGACATGTGAGCCGAAGGCTGGTCCGGCTGGAAATGCCTGTCTTCCCGGACCGAAGGATGTTCCGGGTGCATGACTCAAAAGTGGACCCGGATGCGCCGGGTGGCCCCTTGGCGCCCGTCGGCACGCTTGTCAGCGTGAACCGTGAGCAGGTGTGGGTGGGCAGCCTGCAGGAGCACATCGGTGTCCGGCTCACCGTCGAGGAGTGGGATACCGCGCCACCGGCGTTCGGTGACGAGTGGGAGGACGAGGCCAAGGGGACGGTCTACCTCCGCGGTCAGCTCAGCGTGGACATGGGGTCCGCCGGCCGCGCGGTGGAGAACCTGCGGCTGGCCGGCGGCGTGGGTGACTACGTGGTCCGCGTCTACGCGCGCAACCGCCGCGAGGTCATGCGCCTCTACGACGAGATGTTCGAGCGCGGTGTCGACCCGCTGAGCGATGAGTTCCAGCAGGCGCGCAAGAACCTGGAGGGACTTGAGCAGTACCTGCTGCAGCTCTGGCGCGAGTACTGACCGCGGGAGCGTTACTGGGCCCGGGCCGCTGACGAACTCGGGCGGGCCACCGTCGCGGAGGACGCGGGGACCGCCGATGGCGGGGCTGACCGGTTCGCGACACGAGTGGCGGGCGCGGGCGCGGACGCGGAGTGACTGCCGGAGGGATGGCTCGGGACGGTCAGCGCTGGCTGCCCGGGCGGCGAAGAACGACCTGTCGCGTGCCTGTCCACCACGCTGCGGAACGGCAGCACGGCATACACCACGAGTGACAGAGCCGCGACAACCACCAGGGTGATGAAGGACACCGCGACCCGGGTGCGCCGCGTCCGCAGCCTCAGCGCCGTACGCTGGAAGCCGAAGGATGACAGGCGGGCAGCGAGCAGCGGATCGGCGTTGGCGAGCCCGCGCTCGATCTCATCCAGGATGCGCTGCTCATCCATGGAAAGCGCCATGGCATCACCTCCACCTGCCAGGCCGGTGGCAACTCCTCTTACTATCCCCCGCTGCAAGATCGTTAGCTACGGTTCGCCCGGCGCCTGCCGGGTTTCTGCCGCAGCGGGCCGGCCAGCAAGCCGCGATCGATCGAACACTTTCGAACAGGTGATTGCCTTTATCGAATGATAGTTCTACAGTCGCCCCATGCGATGGGACGGCATGCGGATCGACGAGAGCGGAGCCGGCGGGCCGGAGGCGGGGCGGCCGTCAGCCGGCGTCGCGCCGGCGCTGTTCGAGCGCAGCGCTGTCGCCAGGTCGTTCGACACTCCGGGCTTCCGTGGCATGACGTTCTTCGAGGTGCATGCCAAGTCGATCATCAACCGGGTGCCCGAGGCATCCCGCCTGCCGTTCCGCTGGACCATCAACCCCTACCGGGGCTGTTCTCATGCCTGCGCCTACTGCCTTGCGGGAGAGACACCGATCCTGATGGCCGATGGCCGCAGCAAGCCCCTGGCCGAGCTGCGGCCGGGCGATGCCGTCTATGGCACGGTCCGCCGGGACAATGACCGCCGGTATGTGCTCACCACGGTGCACGCGCACTGGCAGACGGTGAAGCCCGCGTACCGGATCACGCTGGACGACGGCACCCGGCTCATCACCAGCGGTGATCATCGGTTCCTCAGCGACCATGGCTGGAAGCACGTCACCGCGGCGGAGCCTGGCCCGCCACAGCGGCCGCATCTGGCCCGCGACAACAGGCTGATGGGGGTGGGCGCCTTCGCGGAGCCGCCCAAGGACTCCCCCGACTACCGGCGGGGCTATCTGCGCGGGATGATCCGCGGCGACGGGTGCGTCGCGCCCCCGGGCGGCCGGCGTGCTGATGGTGCAACGGATTTCGCGCCGCAGTCCCGGCTCGCGCTGACCGGCCCGGAGGCGCTGCAGCGGGCGCGCGGCTACCTCGCCCGCATCGGCATCGGCGGCGGCGGCACAGAGTTCACGTTCGCGGAAGCCACTGACACGGGCCGGGGCGTCGAGCCGATCCGTACGTCCGGCCGCGACCAGGTGCAGGCGATCGAATGGCTCACCGGCTGGCCGGATTCGCCCAGCCTGGAGTGGTGCAAGGGCTTCCTGGCCGGCATCTTCGACGCGGCGGGCAGCTACAACGGCGGAATCCTGCGAATTTCAGCTACGGATCCGGTCCTGCTCACCTGGATCCGGACCTGCCTGCGGGAACTGGGCTTCCCCTTCGCGCCGGAGCACGGATCGGCGGAGCGCGCCAGGCCTCTGACGTCCATCCGGCTCACCGGCGGGCTGCCGGAGAAACTCCGGTTCTTCCTCACCACTGACCCGGCGATCACCCGTAAACGGTCGGTTGCGGGCACGGCGGTCAAGGGCCACGCCAGGCTGGGGGTGGCGTCGATTGAGGCCCTGGGGCTGGACCTGCCGATGTTCGACATCACCACCGGCACCGGCGACTTCATCGCCAACGGGGTGGTGAGCCACAACTGCTTCGCCCGGAATACGCATACCTACCTGGACCTGGACGCCGGGCATGACTTTGACTCGAAGATCGTGGTGAAGGTCAACGCGCCGCAGTTGGTCCGCAAGGAACTCGCCGCCCGGAAATGGCCGGGCGAGCACATCGCGATGGGCACCAACGTGGACTGCTACCAGCGGGCCGAGGGCCGCTACCGGCTCATGCCGGGAATCCTCCAGGCGCTCGTGGACGCCCGGAACCCGTTTTCCATCCTGACCAAAGGGACGATGATCCTGCGCGATCTCGACCTGCTGGTGCAGGCGGCGGAGGTCACTGACGTGGGGCTGAGCGTGTCGGTCGGCTGCGCGGACGAGGACCTGTGGCGGACCCTGGAGCCAGGCACGCCCAGCCCGCAGCGCAGGCTGGGCGTCTGTGCCTCGCTCACGGAGCAGGGCCTGCCGTGTGGCGTGCTGATGGGCCCGGTCGTGCCGTTCCTGTCCGACTCCCCCGCGCAACTCGACGCGACCGTCCGGCAGGCAGTGCAGGCCGGCGCCAGCCAGGTCAGCCCGATCGTGCTGCACCTGCGCCCTGGCGCCCGGGAATGGTTCCTGGCCTGGCTGGCGGAACACCACCCCGCACTGGTTGCCCGCTACCGGGAGCTCTACGGCACGGGCGCCTACACCCCCAAGGCCTACCAGCGGCAGATCACCGAGCAGGTCCAGGCCCTCGCCCAGAAGCACGGCCTGAGCCGCAACAGCCCGGGACGCAGAGCCTGGCGGTCCCGCCCGGCCACCGGACCCGGACGGGGCAGCCCGGGCGGGCCCGGCGCCGCGGACAATGGCCGGGCCAGCGGCGCGGAACCGGTCCAGCTCTCGCTACTGTGACCATCCCCCCAGCAGCCAGCCGTTGCTGCCCGCCAGGCGCACCGCCTCAGCCCGGGTCCGCGCGCCGGTTTTGCCGATCGCCGCCGAGAGGTGATTACGGACGGTCCCCTCGGACAGATGCAGCTCAGCGGCAATGTCAGCGACCGTGCCACCGTCCCTGGCCACCCGGAGCACATCTGTCTCACGCGGCGTGAGCGGGCTCTCGCCGGTCGCGAGCGTCTCGGCGGCCAGGCTGGGATCGACCACCCGCAGGCCGGAGGCTACCCGGCGGACCGCGTCGGCGAGCTGCCGCGCGGGGGTGTCCTTGACTACGAAGCCGCTCGCCCCGGCCGCCATCGCGCGGCGCAGGTAACCAGGCCGGCCGAACGTGGTCACGACGAGCACCCGGCAGGCCGGCCGGGCGGCCCGGAGCGCCGCGGTGGCGGCGATCCCGTCGAGACCGGGCATCTCCACATCGACCAGGGCCACATCCGGCCGGGTCCGCTGCGCCTCGGCGACCACCTCGTCGCCGCGTCCGACTTCGGCGACCACCACCAGATCCGGCTCCAGGGCGAGCAGCGCGGCCAGCGCGCCGCGGACAAGCGCCTGGTCGTCGGCGATGAGGAGACGGATCGGGTCGCTCACGGTGTGATCATGGCACGCGGACCCGGAGGGCGAAGCCGCCTGCCGCGGAGCGCCCTGCGCTTACCGAGCCCCCGACGGCGGCCGCCCGCTCGCGCAACCCGGCCAGGCCCTGCCCGCCGCTGCACCCACCCCGGCTGCCTGCCTCCCACTCCCGATGGGCACCGGCGGCGCCCGAGGGGCCGCCGCCCTGGCCGGTGCCAGCCTGGCTGAACCCGGGCTGGCTGAATCCGGGCTCGCTGAATCCGGGCTCGCTGAACCCGTCGCTGAACATGGGCCCGGCCGGGCCGCGGCCGTCGTCGCTGATCTCGATCTCATCGCCCGCCACCCGGATCGAGCAGCGGGTGGCACCGCTGTGCCGAACCACGTTGGTCACGCCTTCCCTGATGGCCCAGCCGAATATCTCCTGCTGCCCCGGCTCAACCTGGGCCAGCCCGGCTGGCAGGTCCGCCTCGATGCCAGCGGCGGTCAGCGCGGTCCGGGCGCTGGCCAGCTCCCCCGCCACCGTCACCTCGCGGTACCCGGCGGCCGCGGCGCGGACATCGGCCAGGGCTTCCCGGGCGATCCGCTCCACATCCGCGATCTCGGCGGCGGCCCGTTCGGGGGCCAGTTCCGCCAGCCGGCCGGCCAGCTCGGCCTTGACCGCCACCACGGTGAGCGAATGGCCGAGGATGTCGTGCAGGTCGCGGGCGAACCGGTTGCGCTCCGCCACGAGGGCGAGCCGGGTGATCTCGTTGCGGGCGGCGGCGAGCTGCCCGTTGCGCTGGATCAGCAGGGCCACGCCCCACATGGCCACGGCGGCGATGAAGATCCCGAAGGTGGTCGACACGCTGGCCTGCCAGCCCGGGACCAGGCTCGGGATCGCCAGCGACGCGAGCAGGATCACCGCGACGATCGTCCAGCCCACCCGGCTGGTGAACAGGAACACCGCCATCACGGCTACATAAATGAACAGGCCGGTGGCGGTCTCCCCGAGGGTGAGGTAGTTCAGCACGGCGAGCACGGCGCCGCCGCTGACCAGGCTCACCCGGGCCACCGCGGGCAGGCGGCCGCCCGCCTGGCGCAGCTTGCGGCTCGCCCGGAAGGTGACAACGAACACCGCCGCGAACGCGAGCAGGAGGGCCAGCCCGGCATACCGGCGCGACAGGTCCGCGTCGTGCCAGAGCACCGTGGCCGGCTGCGCCAGGTAGATGAGCCAGATGCAGGCCAGGGCCCAGCCGAACCGGGCCCGCCGGTCCAGCACACGGTCCATCCCGGCCAGCCCGTCATCTGCCGTGCCCCCGGCACCCATCTCGGACGGGCCGTCGTCGCGGTGACGGGCGGGCATGGCGGTCATGCCCGTACGGCCCGGAAACGGGGCCGCCCCGCGGCATGCCCCCCCGGACCGGCCACCCACCGGCCGGCCACCCACGGCGGCGGTATCACTGCGGTACGCATGGTCAGAGTCTGCTGCAGCAGCGGCCTGCGGGCCACTGGCAGCCGGCGGCGGCGGTGCCGGTTCCAGCCTGATCCGCATGGTCATGCGAATGATCCTGCCGCCCCGAGGGCCGGTCAGCCGCTGCCGTGTGTCACGTCCGGCCCATGACATCCGTCACGGGCCGGACTCGCTGACGTCGGCCATGGCGCTGGGTTCAGGCCGGTCCTGGAGTGCCCGCGGCCTGGTGGTCGCCCGCCCGGACCGGCAGCCCCGATTCAGCCCAGGCCTGGAATCCGCCGGCCAGATCGGTGGCGTTGGACAGCCCGAGATCCTGCAGGGATGCCGCTGCGAGACTGGAGGCATAGCCCTCGGAGCAGACAATGATGACCGGCCGGCGGTAATCTCCCGCCTCCGGCAGGCGGGCTTCCGACGCGGGATCCAGCCGCCATTCCAGGACGTTGCGCTCCACCACGAGCGCGCCGGGTACCTGCCCCTGCGCTGCCCGCTGGGCCTGCGGCCGGATATCGACAAGCAGCGCTCCGGCCCGCATGGCATCGTAAGCCTGCTGCGGGTCCACCCGCTTGAGCCGGCTGCGCGCCGCCGCCAGAACCTCGCTGATCGGGCGGCCCGCGTTTTCTCGTGCTACTCCAGTCACCAGTTCTCCTCCGCCATTTCCACCGCGACGAGCACGAGGCCCGCCGGGGTCATCTGGTAGCGGCGCATCCCGGCCAGCGACGGGGAGTACGCGTGGATGCTCACCGCCGGCTGCGCCGAGCTGTTCACCACTTCGTGCACGTGCCGGGGACCGAAGGCCCGCACCTGCCCGGCCGTGAAGGCGGCCACCGAGATCCGGCCATCCGCGCCAGGTTCGGCCCTGCGCTCAGGCACCGTCTTGCTCCGCGGTCCCGCTGCATCCCGCCCGGCAGCGCCGGGATCGGGGCGCTGCAGCACGGCACGCCTCAGCACGGCAGGTCCCCGCACCGCGCGGCCGGCAGGCACGGTGTGCTCCCGCAGTTCGCCGCGCACCACGGCGAACGCGCCAGCCGACCCGCAGTGGTCATGGAATCCAGTGCGCTGCCCCGGCAGCCAGCTCAGCAGCCATAGCTCATGTTTCTCCGTCTGCTCCAGGCGCTGGTACCAGCGCTCCCCGGCACGGTAGCGCACCAGATCGGCCCATCGGTGCGGGCTTGCGGCAACGGAGCGGACAAGCTGAGTGAGCCCGGCAAGGTCCCGGGCGTCGTTCGGAAGAATCAAGCTAGTTATCCGATCGTTTTAATAGCGAATTTATCGCCAGCAGGCTAGCACGCCACCCTCAGGTGCCGCCGCGCATACCGGGCCTTGGCCGCGATTCCGGGTCCGAACAGGACTCCCACAGCACGCGCGCCGCAACCGGCGCGCCTGGGCACAGTGGTGCTGTCGTCCGGCGCCGCCGTGGGCTTGCCCGCGATTGCCTTCCGGCATCAGTCTGTCCTGGTCACCGCGCTGACCCTGGACCTGGGCCGCTGGATTTGGTGGCCGGGCCAGCCAGCCAGGGAGCCCGCCGGCGACACCGTGGGCAGGCCGCCCGGCCGCCTGTCCCGGCTGCCATGACCGGCCAGTGCTGACGTCCCGCTGTCGCCGCGGCCGTCCCCGGGGGCAAGACGGCCCGCACCAGGACGTAAAGTTGGCTGGCGTGGGAGCAGGCACAGGCGACGCGGGCCAGCAGGTGCCGGAGATGCTGATGGTCCGCACTGTGGCCATTGCCGATCCCGGCGACCTGGTGAGCAGGCTGCCCGACCCGGCCGCCCTGGCCTGGATCCACCGTGGCGAAGGCCTGGTGGGCTGGGGGGAAGCGGCCCGTGTCACCCTTCCCGCGGGCGAGGACAGGTTCACCGCGGGTGAGAAGTGGCTGCGGTCACTGTTCGACGGGGCTCAGGTGGACGACCAGGTGGGCTTGCCGGGATGCGGGCCGGTGGCATTCGGCAGCTTTACCTTTGACCCCACCTCTGACGGTTCCGTCCTGGTGGTGCCGCAGGTTGTGATCGGCAGGCGAGGGGGCCGGGCCTGGCTCACCACGATCGGCGGCAGCACCCTCGCACCCGAGCCGGTGCTGCCGGTGACCGGCCCGGCCGAGGTGCGCTGGCATGACGGGAGCCTGACGGCACCGCAATGGGAACGCGCGGTCGGCTCGGCGGTCGCCCGGATCCGGTCCGGCGGCCTGCGCAAGGTGGTTCTCGCCAGGGACCTGCACGCCACCGCCTCGGCCAGCATCGATGAGCGCCAGTTGCTCAGCCGGCTGGCCGCACGCTATCCGGACTGTTACACCTTCGCCTGCGCCGGGCTCGTCGGTGCCACCCCCGAACTCCTGATCAGGCGGCAGGGACGCCAGATCAGCTCGCTGGTGCTGGCCGGTACGATGCCGCGCAGCCGCGACCCGGCAGCGGATGCCGCGCTCGGGGCGGCGCTGCTCGCCTCGGCCAAAGACGGCGAGGAGCACGAGTACGCCGCGGCGGGCGTGCGCGACGCGCTCGCCCCTTTGTGCGACCGCCTGACGGTCGCGGACCAGCCGTCGCTGCTGCGGCTGGCCAACGTGCAGCACCTCGCGACCGCCGTCACCGGGCGTCTCGCCGCCGCCCGGCATCCAGCCAGCGTCCATTCCGTGCTGGCCTTGGTGGACGCCCTGCACCCCACCGCGGCGGTGTGCGGAACGCCGACCGAGGTGGCCATGGAGTTGATCCGGGAACTGGAGGGCATGGACCGCGGGCGCTACGCGGGGCCGGTGGGCTGGACCGACATCAGCGGGAACGGGGAATGGGCCATCGCGCTGCGCTGCGCGGAACTCGACGGGCCGCGGGCCCGGCTGTTCGCGGGCTGCGGCATCGTGGCTGACTCCGACCCGGCCGCTGAGCTCGCCGAGGCGCAGACCAAGTTCCGCCCGATGCAGTTCGCGCTGGAGGCGTGACGCACTGGACCCGCGGCCAGTAGCTGCCTCAGTGCAGGCGCACCCGGGGATCCAGGATGGCGTAGACGATGTCCACCACGATGCTGGCCGTCACGACCGCCGCCGCCGTCACGATGACGACGCCGATGACCACGGGCAGGTCCTCCTGGAAGTTGGACTGGACCGCGGTGTAGCCAAGCCCCGGCAGGCCGAACACCTCCTCGGTGATGATCGCGCCGCCGAACAGGGTCGCCACGTCGATGCCGAACTGGGTGACGACGGGGGTCAGGGCGGACCGCAGCGCGTGCCGGAAGATCACCCGGCGTTCGGACAGGCCTTTGGCCCGGGCGGTGCGGATGTAGTCATCCCCGAGAACGTCAAGCATCGACCCCCGGGTCAGCCGGGTGTAAGTGGCGGCCGACACCAGCGCGAGCGTGACCCACGGCAGGATGAGGCTGCGCAGCCAGCCCCCCGGGTTCGTGGTCAGTGAGACATACCCGGACCCGGGGACCAAGGCCAGGCCGTGGATGGTGAATTCGTAGTAGAACACCAGCAGCAGCAGGAAGCCGAGCACGAACGTGGGTATCGAGTAGAAGATCAGCGCCAGGGTGGTGAACGTGCGGTCCCAGATCGACCGGCTGCGCACCGCGGACAGGATCCCGCTGAGCACGCCCAGCACGACCCAGATAATGGCGGCCCCCACGACCAGCGACAAGGTGATGGGGAACGCGGCGGCGATGACCGAATTCACCGACTGATCGTGGTAGTAGCTATAGCCGAGGTTGCCGTGCAGCAGCAGCCACAGGAAGTGGCCATACTGCACGTAGGCCGGCCGGTCCAGCTGGAGGCGGCGGGCGACCAGCGCGACGATCTGTGGCGTGGCTGACTTGCCGGCCAGGGTCCGGGCGACCGCCCCCGGCCCCGGGCCGATGAAGAAGATGATGAATACCAGGACCGTCACCAGCCACATGACCAGGACGCCGAGCAGGATCCGGCGGATAAGAAAACGCGCCACGTGAGGCTCCTAAACGAAAAGCTTGTCGCCGCGCGGATCGAACGCGTCGCGGACACCGTCGCCCAGGATGTTGAAGGCGATGGTCGTGAAGACCAGGGCGAGGCTGGGGAACAGCAGGAACCACCAGACGCCGTTGGCGTAGTACGCCGACGACTCGCTGATCATCTGCCCCCAGTCGGCCGTTGGCGGCGGAATGCCGACGCCCAGGAACGACAGGGATGCCTCGGCCACGATCGTGACCGGGATCAGCAGGCTGGTGTAGACGATGATCGGGGCGATCACGTTCGGCAGGATGTCCACGAAAATGATCCGCCAGGGGCCCGCGCCCAGTGACCGGGCCGCCTCGATGTACTCCTTCTCCCGGATGGACAGGACCTGGCCGCGGACGATGCGGCCAACCGAAGCCCAGCCCAGGATGCCGATGACGACGATGACGACGGTCAGCCCGGGATGCCAGATCGATGCCAGCGAGATGGCCAGCAGCAGGAAGGGGATGGCCAGCAGCAAGTCCACCAGCCTGGCCAGGATGGTGTCCAGGAGCTTGCCGAAGTACCCGGCCGCCAGCCCGACCACCGCGCCGATGCCGACGGTGAGGCCGGTCGCGACGATCGCGACGATCATGGAGATCCGGGCCCCGTACGCGATCCGGACCATGATGTCGCGGCCCTGGTCATCCGTGCCCATCAGGAAGTGGGCGCTCGGCCCGACCGGGGTGCCATCGGGCGACAGGCCCGTCGTCCGGAACTGCTCGAAGACACCATGCCCGGTGATCACGCCGACGAGCGGCGCGAAGATCGCTATCAGGACCACGAACACGATGAAGCCCAGCGAGATCATCGCCGCGCGGTCGTGCCGCAGCCGCTCGATCGCCAGCCGCCACGGGCTGCGCCCTTCGATCTTGCGCGCTGCCTCGCCCTCGGCTATCGGAGGACCGGCGTGCTCGTCCTGGACGCCGACGCCGACGATCAGATCCTCGGAACCGGGGAGGTTGGTCATGGTCGCTCCCTTCGACCGGCCTGGGGCTGCAGCCTCATGAGCCACTCACCACCCCAGTCTCGGTAACGCGGTGCTCGGCGGCGATGGTCGGCCGGGCCTTCGAGATATCCTCCCCGTCCTCGACGGGGAAATGGCAGGCGGCGAGATGCTCGCTGTCGTCGCCAAGGTGCGGCTCAAGGACCGGCCTGTCGTCCACGCAGACCGGGGCGGCCTTGGGGCACCGGGGATGGAACCGGCAGCCGGACGGCGGGCTGATCGGTGAGGGGACATCACCGACCAGGATGATCCGCTCGCGCTGCGCCGACTTGTCGGGGTCGGGCACCGGCACCGCGGACAGCAGGGCGTCTGTGTACGGGTGCCGCGGGTGGTCCCACAACTGGTCGACCGGCGCGAGCTCAGTGATCTGGCCGAGGTACATGACCGCTACCGACGTGCTCACGTGCCGCACGACCGACAGGTCATGCGCGATGAAGATGTAGGTCAGGCCGAGCTCGGATTGCAGGTCCGCGAGCAGGTTGATGATCTGCGCCTGGATGGAGACGTCCAGCGCGGACACCGGCTCGTCACAGACGACCAGCTTGGGCCGGAACGCCAGGGCCCGGGCCACCCCGATGCGCTGGCGCTGCCCGCCGGAGAACTCCGCAGGGAACCGGTTGTAGTGCTCCGGGTTGAGCCCGACCAGTTCCATTGCCTCCTGGACCAGCCGCTTGCGCTCCTGGCCGCTGGCGGTGCGGTGGATCGCGAACGGGTCCCCGATGATCGACCCGACCCGGCGGCGCGGGTTGAGGGAGCCGTACGGGTCCTGGAAGATCATCTGAATCTCACGCCGGTACGGGCGCATCTGCCTGGCTGACAGCTTGGTGATGTCGTTCCCGTCGAACGTGATCCGGCCCGACGTGACGTCGTACAGCCGCATGATGCACCGGGCCAGCGTGGACTTGCCGCAGCCGGTCTCGCCGACGAGGCCGAGCGTCTGCCCGCGGCGCACCTCGAGGCTCACGCCATCAACGGCATGCACCACGTCCTTCTGCCGGCTGAACAGCTGGGCCGACTGCACGGGGAAGTACTTGACCAGGTTTTCCACCCGCAGCAGGACATCCCCGCCAGCCGGCGGAGCGGGCCGCTCGGCCGATATATCCGTGTTCATCTGGCTCACCCTCACGACCCG
Source organism: uncultured Streptosporangiaceae bacterium (assembly GCA_964412845.1). Classification (GTDB taxonomy): domain Bacteria; phylum Actinomycetota; class Actinomycetes; order Streptosporangiales; family Streptosporangiaceae; genus JAWWPY01. The sequence goes on along the minus strand of CAYPQM010000005.1, from coordinate 56,253 downwards.
GCCGGCGCTGGCAATGTCTGACCTGTGATCCTGCGGCGCAGTTCATCCCGCGCCGCGACGTCGTGCGGGAGCCAGCAGGCCGACAGATGCGTGACATCACCGCCGACCGGCGCGAGCGGTGGCTGCTCGGTGCGGCACCGGTCCATCACGTACCGGCAGCGCGGGCTGAACGGGCAGCCCGGCGGCAGGCTGATCAGGCTGGGCGGCTGGCCGGGGATGGGCTGCAGCCGTTTCCGCTCGCCGCCGTAGGCGGGCAGCGACTGGAGCAGGCCCTCGGTGTAGGGATGGTGGTTGGCGAAGAAGATTGTCCGCAGGTCCGCCTGTTCCATCACCCCGCCCGCATACATCACCACCACCTGGTCAGCCACATCCGCGATGACCCCGAGGTCGTGCGTGATGAGGACGACCGCGGTGCCGAACCGCTCCTGCAGGTTGCGGATCACCCGGAGCACCTGGGCCTGCACGGTGACGTCGAGCGCGGTGGTGGGCTCGTCCGCGATGAGCATCTTGGGGTTCAGCGCCATCGCCATCGCGATCATCGCGCGCTGCCGCATGCCGCCGGAGAACTGGTGCGGGAAGTCGTTGACCCTGCGGTCCGGCTGCGGGATGCCCACCAGGGTGAGCAGTTCCACCGCCCGGGCCTTGGCCTGGGCCTTGCTCGTCTCCTTGTCGTGCTGGCGGATCATCTCCACGATCTGCCAGCCCACCCGGTAGTACGGGTGCAGGCTGGACAACGGGTCCTGGAAGATCATGCCGACCTTGGCGCCGCGGACCTTCTGCATCTCCTGGCGGCCCATGGTGAGCAGGTCCTTGCCCTCGAAGAGCGCCTGGCCCGAGATACGCGCCCCGCGGGTGAGGCCCATGATCGTCTGGGTGGACACGCTCTTGCCGGAACCTGATTCTCCGACGATGCCGAGGGTCTGCCCGGCCTCGACCTGGAATGACACCCCACGGACCGCCTGCACGATGCCGTCCGAGGTCTTGAACGACACATGCAGGTCACTGACCTCAAGCAGCGCCACGCTTTCCACCCTCCGCAAATTTCTGGCCTGGGCCGGATGTTCGCCCGTTTACGCAGCCCAGACCGTAAAAACGACTGTAATCCCGCCAGCCGCTCCGCGATAGGTTCCGCGGAGCGGCCAGCGTGATCACAGCCTTGCCGGCTGGCTATCCGTGACTACGGCGCGCTCAGCCAGACATTCGTCGGGTCGAACTGCTGGATCGCCGGAACATAAACGGCGTTGTGGACATAGCTGGCGTGATACAGCGGCTGCTGCGGGTCGGTGATCGGGTAGATCGCCGCATCCTGCATGACCTTCTGATCCGCCTGGGCCCAGATGGTGGCGGCGGCCGAAGCCGACGATGCCTTGGCGCCCTGGGCGATGAGGCTGTTCACCGCGGGGTCGTTGTAGAACCCGAAGTTGCTGCCGACCGGCGGGTAGGCCGCCGCGCCGGAGTACAGCGGGTTGAAGAACGACACCGCCGCGTCGCCGTACCAGTCCGGGCCCCATCCGGCGAGCGAGATGTCCCACACACCACGGTGCGCCACGCTCGGCACCTCGAGGTACTTCGTGTAGAAGTCCGCGTCCGGGGCGGCAACGCCGGTGACCTTGACGTTGATCTTGGCCAGGTCAGCCTGCAGGGTCTGGAACATCTTGGTCGACGTCACGCTGGACGGCCGGTAAAGCATCTTCAGAGTGAACCCGTTCGGGTAGCCCGCGGCCTTGAGCATCGACTTGGCCTTGGCCACGTTGAACGGGTACGGGTCGTAATTCGCCGGCAGGTCCTGGGACCCGTTGATGCCCGGCGGCAGGATGTGCGTCAGCGGCGGGCTGACCACCGGGCCGCCCGCATCCTGGATCAGGTGCGCGCGGTTGGTCCCGTAGTTGAGCGCCTGGCGGACCGCAACCTTGCCCAGTGCCCCGCTGTTGTTCGGCGACACCGTGTTGTACACGATGTACGGGTTGGACGAGAACGTCGGGCCGAGGTTGAAGTTCGTCCCGCCAGACTTCATCCCGCTGATCAGGCTCGGCAGCGCCGCAGGCGGCGGGAAGCTGTCCCATTCCATCGAGGCAGCGGACGTGTTGGTCTGCAGCTGCTGCTGGTTGGTCTCCTGCTGGCCGGTCTCGGTGACCACGATCTTGTCAACGTAGGCCTTGCGGATCGGGTCGCTGCTGGCCTTCCACGCCGGGTTGCGGACGAACATGATGCTCCGCGCCGGGGTGTAGCTCTGGACCGTGTACGGCCCGTCGGCAATCGGGTGCTGCTGCGACGCGGCGCTGGCCGGGATGTAGTTCAGGCTCTCGACGGGCGCCGGGTTGAACGGGTCCAGCCCCAGCATGGTCGTGAAGTACGAGGCCGGGTGGACCAGTGTGTAACTGATCGTCTGGCCGGAAACCTTCACGCCGGAGATCTGGTTGCCGTTGATGTAGGCCTTGATCCCCGCGACAGTCGGCTTGGCCTTGGCGAAGCCGTCGCAGAAGGTCTGGTAGCCAACGATCAGCGTCTCGAAGTCAGGCAGGCCGCCGAACGGCTGCGCCGGGTTGCACGCGCGCTTGAGGCCCAGCAGGGCGTCTGCGGCGGTCACCTGGCGGGCCGGCGAGGTGTCCCAGTCCGCGCCCGAGCGGATCGTCACCGAGTAGGTGAGCCCGTTGTTGCTGACCGTCGGCGCGGCGGTGGCCAGGTCAGGGGCAGGCGTCGTGGTCTTGCCGACGATGGCGGGATACGCGTACAGCCCACGGACCCACATCCGCTGGCCGAGGCCGCCGATCGTGTAGTAGCTGATGTTGTAGTCCATGTAGTCGATGTCACCGACACCGAGCATGTTCAGGGTGCCGCCCGTCTTGGGCGTGCCCGAGCCTGGGTTAAGCGCCTGATAACCGGCGGTTGTCCCGGTCGGGGACGTGCCGGGCGTTGTCTTCGCCGTGCTGCCTCCACAGGCTGCCACGACGAGCGCGAGGGCTGCCAGGCCGACCGCGGCCGCATAGCCCCGCGTGCGTTTCCGCATCGACACTCTCCTCCTCCACATTCTCCGCGAAGTTCGTCCGCGGGTAACGACCGGAGGCCAAACCGCCCCACGGCACCACGGCACGCCAGACTAGCGGCCGCCGGGATCATGCTAGGAGTCGCGGAGTCCGAGTGTGAACAGGGCTGTTGTAGCGACGGCGAATCGTGATCCGACGGTAATCTGACGATTATCAGACTGCTACCCACAGCGACCCGACATCGTGAAAGCAGTCCAGATAGTCACATACACGCATTTTCACGGACTGCGGTTCAGGAACGGTGGCCTCGTCCGCCCGGCCCGGCACTAATCCGCAAGCCGGCCCTGACCCGCTGGCGCCCGGACGCCCACTGGCCAGGGCCCGTCCCCGGCGCATCAGCGCCTGGCCCGGACCTGGCCTGCCGCGGACGCCCGCACGCCCTCGGCCGCGGCGTCGCGCAACCGGGCGCGCAGCGCCGTGCCAGCCACCCGGTCCGCGGTGACCTCTACGATCCGCAGTCCTGGCCCGCGCAGTGCCGCCGGAAGATCAGTGGCTCGGTCCAGCGGCGAATACGGGATTCCCGCGGCCGCTGCGAGGTGGCCCAGCCTGGCATGGTGCGGGGTGCCGAAAACGCGCTCGAACGCGCCGGGGAACGCCGCCTGCTCCAGCCCGGAGAAGATCCCGCCGCCGTCATTGTTGATGACCACGATGGTGAGGTCCGGGCGAGGCTCGTCCGGGCCGAGGAACAGGCCGGGCGCATCGTGCAGCACGGCCAGGTCACCCAGCAGGGCGGCGGCGGGGCCGCCGCCTGCCGCCTGGTGGGCGAGGGCAGCGCCGATAGCCGAGGAAACGAGCCCGTCGATGCCGCTGGCTCCCCTGCTGGCCAGCACGCGCAGGCCATCGCGCGGCGACAGGTGCTGGTCCAGGTCCCGGACCGGCAGGCTGGACGCCGCCCACAGCAGCGACCCGGCGGGCAGCACGGCGGCGAGATCGCGGGCCAGCCTGGGCTCGGTCAGCGCGCTGTCGGCGTCGAGAACCGCGTCGGCCGCGGCGCGCGCCGCGGCGTCCGCGGCGAGCCAGGAGCCCAGCCATGCCGGGCGGCCCGGCGGCGGCGCTCCCGCCAGCCTGATCGCAGCAGCTACGTCGGTGGCGGTGCGGGCCGGATCAGCCCAGCGCCCGGGGCCTTGGGCGATCACAACATGCCTGGCCGCCGGGCCGCCTCCGGCCGCCGAGACCGCGGCGGGCCGCCCCGGGCCGACCGCGCCGAGGAAGGCGAGCTGACCGCGGGACAGCCCGGGCCGCCCGGCGGACACGATCAGGTCGGGCCGGTGGCCGGCCAGGAACTCCGGCGCGTCCAGCAGGTACGGGTAGGCCGCCAGGGCATTCGGGCCGTGGCGGGCCCCCGAGGACGGCTCGGCGAGGACCGGCCAGCCGGCCTGCTCGGCCAGCCGCAGCAGGGACGCTGCGTCGTAGTCCCCGTCGCCGCAGACCAGCACGCCGCGCTCGGTCCAGGGCACCCCCAGCGCCGCCGCCCCCCTGCCGGCCGCCACCGTCCACGGCGCGCCATCCGGCCGGCCGTCCAGCGGCTCCGGCCACTCGGCACCGGCCGCCCCGGGAGCAGCCGAGCCCGTGCCCCCGGCGCCGGGGGCCAGATCAGGTACCAGCGGTTCACGTAGCGGGATGTTCACCTGTACCGGCCCGGGGAACCCGCCCAGCGCCCCCGAGGCGCAGGCCCACGCCCGGCAGGCCAGTGACCGCCAGTACGCCACCTGGCCAGGACGAGCCTCGGGGACGCCCGCCTCGCAGAACCAGCGGACCGCCGAGCCGTACAGCTTGAGCTGGTCGATGGTCTGGTTCGCGCCCGTGCCGCGCAACTCGGGCGGCCGGTCCGCGGTGAGCACGATCAGCGGCACCCCGGACTAGTCCGCCTCGATCACCGCGGCATGGAAATGTGCCGCCGCGGTGCCGGACGTGCACAGCACGGCGACCGGCCGCCTGCTTGCCTTGGCCAGCCCGAGGGCCAGGAACGCCGCGGACCGCTCGTCGATCCGGACGTGCAGCCGGATGCCGCCGGCGTCGGCCGGCGCCCGCCGGGAACGCTCCCAGAGCGCCATCGCCAGCGGGGCACTGCGCGAGCCTGGGGCCAGGACGGCCTCACGCAGCCCGCACCTGGCCAGCTCGTCGACGAGCACCGACGCGAACGCTGTGGATGGATTCACGCCGCGTCCAGGTACTCCGCGGCCGCCGCCGCCCGCGCCCGCCACGGGGCGGGATCGATCTCCCAGGCGGCCAGCCGGGCCAGGTCCACGGGGGGCCGCCGGGCTGGCAACCCGCCGTCGCGGGCGACCAGCGGGTCCGCGGTCACATCCCCGGTGAGCAGGCTCATCGTGGCGAGTCCCGAGGCGTAGCGGAGCTCAGGCAGCGCGGCGGCCAGGGCCACCCCGGCGGCCAGGCCGACCGACGACTCGAGGGCGCTGGACACCACCACCGGCAGCCCGCAGGCGCGGGCGATCCGCAGCGCCGCGCGCACGCCGCCGAGCGGCTGGACCTTCAGGACCACGATGTCCGCCGCACCCGCGGCCCGCACGGCCAGCGGGTCCTCAGCCCGCCGGATCGACTCATCCGCGGCCAGCGGCACCTCGACCCGCCCGCGCAATGTGGCCATCTCGCCCAGCGTGGCGCACGGCTGTTCCGCGTATTCCAGGCCGAACCTGGCCAGCGCGGCCAGCATCCGTTCGGCCTGATCGACGTCCCACGCGCCGTTGGCGTCGACCCGGATCAACCCGTCGGGTCCCAGCGCGTCCCGGACCGCCGCCACCCTGGCGATGTCGGCGTCGGCCGGCTGGCCCCGCTCGGCGACCTTTACCTTGGCCGTCCGGCAGCCTGAGGCCGAGACGATCGCGTGCGCCGCGGCGGGCCCGACCGCCGGAACGGTCACGTTGACCGGTACCCGGTCGCGCACCGGGGCAGGCCAGCCCACCGTCGCCGCCTCCACGGCGCAGGCCAGCCAGCGCGCGCTCTCCCGCGGGCCGTACTCGGCGAACGGGGAGAACTCGGCCCACCCGGCCGGGCCCTCGATCAGCGCGCCCTCCCGCACGGTGATGCCACGGAACCGGGTCCGCATCGGGATGGCGAACGCCCGGAGCCCCGGCAGCAGGCCGGCCGCCCGTTCACGCAGGCTGCCAGCAGCCTGCTCCGGGAGCGCGCTCACGGCCGGCGGGGGAACCTGGCGAAGTCCGGGCTGCGCTTCTCCTTGAAGGCGTCGCGGCCCTCCTGGGCTTCCTCGCTCATGTAGTAGAGCAGCGTCGCGTCCCCGGCGAACTGCTGCATCCCGGCCGCGCCGTCGGTGACCGCGTTCAGCGCGCCCTTGAGCATGCGCAGTGCGAGCGGCGATTTCTCCAGCAGCTCACGCGCCCAGGCGACCGTCTCCTCCTCCAGCCGCTCCACCGGCACGACCGCGTTGACCAGGCCCATCTCCAGTGCTTGCCGCGCGTCGTACTGGCGGCACAGGTACCAGATCTCGCGGGCCTTCTTCAGGCCCACGGTGCCGGCCAGCAGCCAGGATCCGTAGCCGCCGTCAAACGACCCGACCTTCGGCCCGGTCTGCCCGAAGACCGCGTTGTCCGCGGCGATCGTCAGGTCACAGCACACATGCAAGACGTGCCCGCCGCCGATTGCATAGCCGGCCACCATGGCGATCACCGGCTTGGGCGTGCGCCGGATCTGAACCTGCAGGTCCAGCACGTTGAGCCGGCCGATGCCCTGGGCGTCGACGTACCCGTCGTCACCGCGGATCTTCTGGTCCCCGCCGGAGCAGAACGCCTTGGTGCCCGCGCCGGTGAAAATGATCACGCCGATCGCGGGGTCATCACGGGCTGCGGTGAAGGCGTCGGACAGCTCGAACAGAGTGGCGGGCCGGAATGCGTTACGCACCTCAGGGCGGTTGATAGTGATCTTGGCAATTCCCTCGGCAGTCTCGTACACGATGTCGCTGTAGTCCTGTCCGCGCTGCCAGTCGATCACTCCAGGCCCTCCCGGTTTCGTGCCTGATCTGCCCGGTTAACCTTACGACGGTGACGCCGCGGCCCTTGCACGCAGTGCTGCTCCCGCCCGTTTCCGGCGCCGGGCGGCTGATGGACCTGCTCACCGCGGCACTGGACGGGACCGGTCCCGCGATCCTGCCGGTCGACCCGGGCCTCCCGCCGGCCAGGCTGGCCGCGCTGCTCGACGCTCTCGCACCTGCCACCGTGGAAACCCCAGCAGGCACCGGACGCCGGCCGGCCGCAGGCTCCCCCGGGCCGGCGCCGGGCCTGGCCGGCCTGCTCCCGGACACGGCCGTGGTAATCGCCACGTCAGGGTCGACCGGCGAGCCCAAGGGGGTCGAGCTGAGCGCCGCCGCGCTGCTGCACTCGGCCCGGGCGAGCCTGGACCGGATCGGCGCCCGGCCCGGTGACAGGTGGCTGTCCTGCCTGCCGCCCAGTCATATCGCGGGCCTGCAGGTGTTCATCCGCTCACTGCTCGCCGGGACGTCGCCGGTGGTCCGGGAGCGCCTGGACGGGCCGGCCGCTGCCACCGCTGGGTGCCAGTTCGTCTCGGTGGTTCCGACGCAGTTGCGCAGGCTGGCCGACGGGCCGGGCGCGCGGGCCGCCCTGTCGGCGTTCCGGCGCATCCTGCTCGGCGGGGCGGCGGTGCCGCCCGGGCTGCTGGACTCGGCGCGGGCGGCGGGCGGGAACGTGACCACCACCTACGGCATGTCGGAGACCTGCGGGGGCTGTGTCTACGACCATGTCCCGCTGGACGGCGTGTCGGTGCAGATCGGCGCTGGTGGCCGGATCCGGATCGCCGGGCCGGTGCTCTTCTCCGGGTACCGGGGCCGGCCTGATCTCACCGGGCAGGCCATGGACGGCCGCTGGTTCGTCACGTCCGACGTGGGCGAGATGGCCGCGCCGGGACGGCTCGCGGTCCTGGGGCGGGCCGACGGAATGATCAACACCGGTGGCGAGAAGGTCGCCGCGGATGAGGTGGCGGCGGCGCTGGAGGCGGTGCCGGGGGTGCGCGAGGCCGCCGTGGTAGGCCGGCCGGACCCGGAGTGGGGGGACGAGGTGACCGCGATCGTGGTCCCGGCCGACCCGTCGGTGCCGCCGGGGCTGGCTGATCTGCGTGCCGCGCTGCGCGGCAGGCTGCCCGATTTCGCGCTGCCGCGCGCGCTTATCCTGGTGGCGGCGCTGCCGCTGCTGCCGTCGGGAAAGCCGGACCTGCTGGCGCTGCGCGAGCTGGCCCGGACCGGCCCGCGCACTGCGCGCCGCGGCGGCCCGGGCCCGGCCTGACGGGGGAGTTGTCCCGGACTGTGCCGGAGCCTGCGAGAATGTACTGGGCAATTCGCCCGGACTCAGCCCGGTGGGGCGGCATGATGCCAGCACACGGGAACAATCGAGCCCACTTAGCGTTAATAGATAGTGCCCGCGCTTCACAGTAGCAACCGCTGCGGACTACCGCCGCCAAGCGAACTTGTCGAGGCGCGGCAACAGATGCCTGCGCGACATGCGCGCCCACGGAGGGAGGTGCCTCGATGCCCAGGAGTGTGACCGCCAGGTCGCGTGAGCGCGGCCATGAGCCAACCAGTACCGGCGTGGATGAACTCATCCAGCGCGGGCGAGGCCAGGGGCACATTTCCCTGCCCGAGCTGCAGGCCGCCTTCGTACGGGCTGGTATCGCCCCGGCCGAGGGCCGGTCCATCATCCGTGAGCTCACCGAGGCCGGAGTGCAGCTAGCTAATGAGCCCGGCGGGGCCACCGCCACCGCCAGAGCAGATTCGGGCAAGGAGGCCATGAAGACCGCGCAGCCCGCCGAATCCCCGGACATCGCCGATCGCACCAGGCTGGAGGCTCAGGACGCGTCTGCGGCGGCCAGCGCGGCCGCCCAGGCGGCCGCAGCCGAAGTGGACCTTGATGACCAGACGTCCGCCATGGGCGACTCGGTGCACACCTACCTGAAGTCGATCGGGCGTACCAGCCTGCTGACCGCTGAGCAGGAAGTGAACCTCGCCAAGCGGATCGAAGCGGGGCTGTTCGCCGAGCACAAGCTGGACACGGAAGCTGACCTTGCCGCGGCGTACCGCCGCGATCTGGAAGAGGTCGCCGAGGACGGCAGGCGCGCGAAGGCGCACATGCTTGAGGCGAACCTGCGCCTGGTGGTGTCGGTCGCCAAGAAGTACAGCGACCGAGGGCTTTCCCTGCTCGACGTGGTCCAGGAAGGGAACCTGGGCCTGATCCGGGCCGTGGAGAAGTTCGACTACACCAAGGGCTACAAGTTCTCGACGTATGCCATGTGGTGGATCAGGCAGGCGATTCAGCGTGGTTTCGCGGACTCGGCCCGCACCATCAGGCTCCCGGTGCACGTGCTGGAGATGCTGAGCAAGCTGAGCCGGGTCGAGCGTGACATGCACCAGCGGCTGGGCCGTGAGCCGACGCCCGAGGAACTGGCGGTCGAGCTGGACCGGACGCCGGATCAGATCGAGGAGCTGCTGCGCACCAGCCGGCAGCCGATCAGCCTCGACTCCACGATCGGCGAGGATGGCGAGACCAGCATCGGCGACCTCATCGAGGACGTGGACGCCCCCGAAGCATCCGAACTCGTTGACCGTCAGCTGATGGCCGACCAGCTGCGCCACGCCCTGGACGCGCTCACCCCGCGTGAGGCGACCATCATGGCCATGCGGTTCGGCCTGTACGACGGGAACCCGCACACCCTCGACGAGATCGGCCGGGCCCTCGGCCTGACCAGGGAGCGGATCAGGCAGCTGGAGAAGCAGTCGCTGTCCAAGCTGCGCCACCCCAGCCGGGCCCAGCCGCTACTGGATTACGCCAGCTGACCCCTGGCGGACCGCCCGCTGGACCGCCCACTGCGTGTGCGCCCGGCCGGGCGCGCCCGGAAATGCCCGCGTGCCGGGACCGACCTCCCGCCGGTCCCGGCACGCCGCACAGCACGGGCCGGCCGTTTGCGGATGCCAGGAGCAGGCTGGGCGCCGCGGCACGCTGGATGCCGGAGCACGGCGGATGCCCGGAGGTCAGGGCCGGGCGACGGCGCCCTGCTGCCACACGGCGGCCACCTCCGCGGCGACCTTGACCGCCTGAGCGTGCCCGGCCCGGGCGGCGGGCACCCGGCGGGCCGGGTCGAGCACGTTACGCCCGATGGCCGCCAGCGCCTCCTGGTCCGGCGCGACCACCGCGACCGCGCGGCCCCCCGACCTCAGCTCCGCCGCCTGCCGCGCGACGCTCGGCATCGTGCGGAACCCGCGGACCAGGGGCGCGACCACCGCGATCCGGTCGCAGTCCGCGGCCAGGTCCGCATTGGCCGCCGAGCGCATCCCGCCGTCGATCCAGCGCCGCCCGTTGATGCTCACGGGCGGCCACACCCCGGGAACGGCGCAGCTCGCACCCACCGCGTCGACCAGACCCACCCCGCTGGCCGCGTCGAACGCGGCGAACTCGCCCGAGTCCGCGTCCACCGCGGTGATCAGCAGCCGCCGGCCCGGCCAGTCATGCACCGGCAGCCTGGCCTCGAAGACCGCACGCCGCTCCTGCGCGGGGACGGTCCGGGTGGACAGGGCCATCCGGCCGAACCGGATCCGGGCCTGCACCGGATCCCTGGAGCGCGCCAGCACCCAGCCGTACCGGATCATGGTGCGCAGCCCCATCCGGGCGGAGATCTCCCCGGCCGGCGGCACGAGCTGCGCCGCGTACAGCTCGGCCACGCTGATCCCGGAGGTGAGCTGGGCCCCGACCACTGATCCGGCGGAGGTGCCCACCACCAGGTCAGCCTCGCTGAGATCCATGCCCTGCTCGGCGAGCCCGGCGAGCAACCCGAGTTCCCAGGCGACACCGGTTACCCCGCCACCGCCCAGCACCAATGCCCTGCCTGCCATGTTCCTGTCTTATCCCATCCGCGGCATATTTCCCATGGGTGCTTGGCGATCCACCCCGGCCGCGTGCTGTACTGGCGCTGTGCACGGGGAAGGGGCCGGCCAGTCCGCTGAGATGGCCCGGTACTGGCCGCACCCTGCGGTGCCTGGCGTCAACCTGCTTCGCGCCAGGTACGTCACTCACCGGTACAGCAAGCACACGCACGAGACGTACACCATGGCCCTCATCGAGGAAGGCATCGAGGAATTCAGCCATGCCGGCCGCCTGCTGCGAGCCGGCCCGGGTTCGGTCATCCTGGTCAACCCGGAGGTGGTGCACACCGGCCACGCGGGGCGGCCAGAGGGCTGGACGTACCGCGTGTTCTACCCGGCCGTCGACGTGGTCGAAGCGGTCGCCGCCGAACTGGGCTTCCGGCCGGGCACCCCACGTTTCCGCCCGGCTGTCGTGCCGGACGCCCGCAGCGCGCGGCTGCTCCGGTCGGCCCACCGGGCGGCGAATGGCGACGGGCTCGCCTCGTCAAGCCTGCTGCATGCCGCGATTGCCGGGCTGCTGAGTGCGCACGCCGATCAGGCACCCGATGGCCCGCCGTACGGCGGCCCGGCACACGGCGGCGGCGACCCCGGCGAGGGCCCGCGCCGGGCCCGGAGCGCCGTCCGCCAGGCCCGGGAACTCCTGCATGACCGGGTGACGACCCCGCCCACGCTCGAGGAACTGGCCCGGCTGACCGGCCTTGGCCCGCATGCCCTGCTGCGGGCCTTCCGCGCGCAGACCGGTCTGCCGCCACATGCCTACCTCAACCAGCACCGGGTCCGGCTGGCCCGCGGCCTGCTGGATCGTGGCGTGCCGGCGGCGCAGGCCGCGGTCGCCGCGGGCTTCGCGGACCAGGCACATTTCACCCGGCATTTCAAGCGGATCGTCGGCGTCCCGCCCGGTGCGTACCAGCGGGCCCGCGGCGCGCGGGTGCGCAATTGCGTTCAAGACCGCGGCGAGGGGCGCCGCGTACCGTCCGCGTTATGACAGATGCTGCTGACGGTCCACCGGTCAGCTCGCCGGCCCGCGCGGCGCGTGACGGGGTCGTGCTGGGCCTGGTGGTGGGCACCTCAGGCCTCGCATTCGGCGCGGCCGCCGTGACCTCCGGGCTGACCGTCGCCCAGGCCTGCGTGCTGAGCCTGCTTGCTTACACCGGGGCGTCGCAGTTCGCGCTGGCCGGAGCCGTGGCCGGGGGCGGCAGCCTGATCGCCGGCGTGGCGGGGGCAGTCCTGCTGGGGAGCAGGAACGGGCTTTACGGGCTCCGCCTGGCCGGACTGCTGCGGGCACGAGGGCTGCCCAGGATCCTGGCTGCGCACGGGATCACCGACGAGTCGACCGCCGTGGCGCTCGCCCAGCTGACTCCGGCGGCCGCGCGGGCAGGCTTCCGTGGCACGTTCGCCAGCCTGTACCTGACCTGGAACCTGGCCACGCTGGCCGGCGCGCTGGGCGCGGGCCGGCTGGGGTCACCTGCGTCGTTCGGTCTGGACGTGGTGGGGCCGGCCGCGTTCCTCGCCCTGCTCTGGCCGCGGCTGCGCGAGGGCAGGACCGAGCGTGGCGTCGCTCTCGCGGGGATGGTCATCGCCCTGGGTGCCACCCCGTTCTGCCCGCCTGGCCTGCCCGTGGTTCTGGCGGCGACGGCGGCCCTGGGTGCCGCGCTCATGCCGGGCACCCCGGACACCGGAGGTGGGCAGCCAGCATGACCGGACTCTGGATGGCTGTCCTGGCCACCGCCGTTGGCTGCTACGCCCTCAAGCTGGCCGGCCTGACCGTGCCGCAGCGGGTGCTGGCCAGCCCTCGGGCGCGACGGTTCGCCGGCCTGGTACCGGTGGCGCTGCTCGCCGGGCTGACCGCTGTCGAGGCGCTCGGCCACGCGCAGTCGCTGTCCGTCGACCCGGCCCGGCTGGCCGGCCTGGGCGCAGCCATCATCGCGCTGGCTCTCCGGGCTCCCTTTCTCGTGGTGATCCTGGCCGCGGCCGGCACCGCCGCTGCCCTCCGCGCACTGGGCATCGGCTGACCTGCCGCATGCTGTCGCTGGGTCGTCCGTCACTTCCGGCATAACCTCGCATTTCGGCTATTTGCCCGCCAATGCGGCCAATCCTGAAAATGACCGTCGCGCGCATAATGGCCGTAGTGCGCTGAGCCTTCGTATCGCCGGGACGGCTGCGGTAATGTGCCCGCGTGACTGTGCACGTTGCGGTGCTGCGTGAAGTGACCGACGAGGTGGTCGAGGCGTTCCGGCGGCTGACTCCCCAGCTGTCCTCCAGCGCCGATCCCCCGGATCGCGAGGCGCTGACCCAGATCGTCAGCTCGTCCGCCTGCACACTGCTCCTGGCCAGGTCCGGGGATAAGATCGCGGGCACGCTGACCCTGGTGATGTTCCCGATCCCCACCGGGTTCCGCGCCTGGATCGAGGACGTGATCGTCGACGAAGCCGCCCGGGGCCAGGGAATCGGCGAGATCCTCACGGTCGAGGCCCTGAAGCTGGCCGAGTCCGCAGGCGCCAGGACAGTGGACCTGACCTCGCGGCCGTCGCGGGAGGCGGCGGGCCGGCTCTACGAGCGGGTCGGCTTCCAGCCCCGCAGCACCCGCCACTACCGCTACACCTTCGCCCCGGCCGCAGCCCCCTAACTCCTCTGGGCACAACGGAGATCGGATGCGTTTTCCTGTCGTTCCAACGACAGTTGAAGCGCTTTACTGTCGTTGACCGCAAGGGCGGGCATGTTTTGTCGGAGCCGGATGGAACGCTGCCGGCATGGTGAGGTCGATCACGCTGGACCATGCCGCCCTGACCCGCATGCTGCGTGCTCAGCATGCGGTGGTGTCCCGGGCCGGGGCACTGGCCTGCGGGATGACAGGCAGCGCTCTCCGGCACCGGCTCCGGCCCGGTGGGCCGTGGCAGCTGCTGCTTCCCGGCGTGTACCTGACTGTCACCGGGACCATGACGTTGCACGATCAGCATGCTGGCCCGGGAGTTAGGGCAGGCCCGCGCCGGGGATCGAGTCTGCTGCGGGCCGCCCTGGAAGAGGTGGCGGACAGCATCCGGTCCGTCGCCGAGGGCGACTTCAGGACCCTGCTCAAACGTGGCCGGCTTCCGATGCCGATGTTCAACGCCCGGCTGTACGACGACGCGGGCCTGATCGCCATGGTCGATGCCTGGTGGCCGCAAGCCGGCCTGGCCGCCGAGGTGGACTCGCGGGACTGGCATCTCTCCCCGCAGCACTGGGAGCGCACGATGCGCCGCCCCTGACTACCCGGCGAGTTCGGCGACCGCTTCTAGCAGCCGGTCCACGTCCGACTGGTCGTTGTAGTGGACCAGGCCGGCCCGCACCGCGCTGCCCGAGTCACGGATGCCGAGCACGCCAGTCAGCTCCCACGCGTAGTTGTGGCCGCTCCACACGTTGACCTTGCGCTGCGCCAGGTGCCTGGCCACCTCGTCAGGGGTGCGGCCGGCCACCGTGAAGTAGGCGGTCGCCGTGCGGCTGAGCGCCTGGCCGTAGGTGGTCACCCGATCCATGGCCGCCAGGCCGCCGGCCAGCACCCGGAACAGGCGCTGCTCGTGCTGCTCGACAGCGGTCATCGACGCCAGCACGCGCTCCCGCCTGCTGCCCGACGCGGCGCTGTCCAGCGAGGCCAGGTGCTCAACGGCGGCGGTCACCCCGGCCAGGTCGGCGAACGGCGGGGTGCCTTGCTCGAACCGTTCCGGAACGGTGCCCGGCGCGGGCAGCAGCTTGTCCGGGTGCAGGGACTCCAGCAGCGCCGGGTCGGCGACGACCGCGCCGACGTGCGGGCCCGACCATTTGTACGCGCTGGTCGCGTAGAAGTCCGCACCGAAGGCGGCCACGTCGACCGGGCCGTGCGGGGTCATGTGCACGCCGTCGACGTAGCTCAGCGCCCCGGCCGCGCGCGCCTGCGCGGTGATCGCGGCCACATCGGGGCGGGTGCCCAGCACGTTGCTGGCGGCGGTGACCGCGACCAGCCGGGTCCGGTCCGTCAGCAGCTCACGGTACTGGCCCGCGGGCAGCTCCCCGGTCGAGATGTCGACTTAAGCCCACCGCACCACCGCCACGGCCCGCCGCGCGGCCTGGACCCAGGGCCTGACGTTGGCGTCGTGGTCGAGCCTGGACACGATCACCTCGTCACCCGCGTCCCACGACTGGGCCAGGGCGCTGGCCAGCCGGTAGGTCAGGGTCGTCATGTTGGGTCCCAGGATGACGCCGTCCGGCGCGCCGCCCGTCAGGTCGGCCACCGCGCGGCGGCACCCGGCGGTCAGCGCGGCCGACCGGAGGCTCGCCGGGAACACGCCGCCCGCATTGCCGATGCCCGACTGGTATGCGCCGCTGACCGCCTCGATCACCGCGCTCGGCACTTGCGTGCCGGCCGCGCCGTCCAGGTACGCGTAACCATCGGACAGGGCTGGGTAGGCCGCGCGCACCGCTGCTACGTCGAACGCCATGAGATCAAAAACTTCCTTCCGCACGATCCGTCGCCCCGGCTCCCGGCATACCCCGCGCGGCACGCACGGGACAACCGGTACCGGGCGACCTGGATACCGGGCCGGCCGGGACGCCGGTCAGGCGGCCCGGCCTGACGCCCGGAGCATGGCATGCCACGGATCATCCCGCTCGGTCAGCCCGGTCCCGCGGCCCACCCGGGTGTGCGCCATTCCACTGGCCCAGCCGCCGAGACCGGCCGCGGCCACCATGGCCCGGCCGCCGGAGGTGACCGCGGCCTGGCTGTCCGGCGGCAGGTGCGGCATGCCGGCCCGCCAGCCGATGAGCAGGATGTCGGGGTCGGCGGGACGGTAATCCTGGCCCTGGGCGCGGGCGAGGTCCCAGGCGTGCAGATGCCACTCGGCGCACGCGGCCCCGGCCATGCCGCCGACAGTGACCACCGTGTCGCGGTAACGATGGTGCGGCAGGTCCCAGATCGGCGGGAGGCGCCGTGCGTAGGAGCGGGCGCTGCGGGCGAACGCGGCGATGTGCTCAGCGGCTGGCACGTCGGGAAGGGCCGCGAGTTCAGCGGCGTTCTGCCGGGCCAGCTTGCGGGCCAGGGTGTCGGAGGGCACGCCCGTCGCCATCAGCCGGGCGAGCCGGCTCACCGGCGCGTCGTCCAGGTATTCCTGATAGTCATCGGCCACGCAACGCAGATGCCCGGCCAGGTCGGCCACCCGCCACTCGGGGCACTGCGACGGCGCGGCCCAGGCCTCGTCGGTGAGCTGGGCGGCGATCTCGCAGATGACGGTCACGCCATCGTGAAACGCAGCGAGCGCCGGGCCAGGCCACCAGCCCCTCATGGCTCGCCCCCCGAACCCCTCATGGCTCGCCCCCCGAATCCGTGCGATCCACGGTCCCTCCCCCGGCCGTAATCCGGCACCGGTGCGCCAGCCCCCGGGCTAGCCAGCGTGCCAGAGATGGCGGCCCTCCGCCACCCTGCGGTGCATCGCGCATCAGGGCTGAGCCGCGGTCGCTGCGGCGGCAGCCCCAGTCCCAGACACAATCTCCCAGGACCCGGGCCCACTCCCGGCCGTGCGGACCAGCCGGCATCCGGCTGGAAAAATTGAGATGACAGCCCGGGTACTGCCAGCTAGCGTCGGAGTAATGCCCCCCCAGCAGGTTAGCCCCGCCGCGCATGCTCCCACGGGGGTAACGCCGTTCGCCTCGCTTTGGCGGACACGTGGCTATCTGCAGCCCTACCTGTGGCAACTCGCCTTCATCCTGCTGGCCGCGATCGTCGCGGTCGGCGCCGAGATCGCCATTCCCCTGCTGACCAAGTCCATCATCGATGGAGCCATCACGCATCACCGGCGCGGGCTGCTGCTGCCCCTCGGCGGTGCGGCGATCGGGCTGGGCGCCAGCCAGGCGGTATTGAACCTGCTCCGGCGGTGGGTCCTGTCCAGCGCGGTGACCGGCATGGAACGGTCGATGCGGGCCGACCTGTACGCGCACCTGCAGCGGCTGCACGCCGGCTTCCATGACGAGTGGCAGTCCGGGCAGCTGCTGTCCAGGGCGACGACGGACCTGTCGGCCATCCGGAGGTTCGCCGGTTTCGGCACCGTCTTCCTGGTCACCAACGTGGTGACGTTCGGCGTGGTGGTGGCGCTGCTGATCCACCTGAACTGGTGGCTGGGCCTGCTGACAGGCTGCGTGCTGCTCCCCGTGGTCGTGGTGAGCACCCGGTTCGAGCGCCGCTATCGCGTGCTGTCCCGGCTGGCCCAGGACCAGCAGGGCGACCTGGCGACGTATGTCGAGGAGGCGGCCACTGGCATCCGGGTGCTCAAGGCCCTCGGCCGGCGCGGGGAAGCGGGCGCCCAGCACGGTGCGCAGGCCACCCGGGTGTTCCACACCCAGATCAGCAAGGCGCGGCTGCGCAGCACCTTCTGGGCCGGCCTGGACCTGATGCCCAACACCCTTATCGGCATGATCCTGCTGCTCGGCGCGCTGGCCACCAGCCGGCACGAGCTCACCCTCGGCGGCCTCGTCGCATTCATCACGCTGACCCTGCAGCTGGTCTGGCCCATCCAGGCGACGGGCTACATCCTGGCCAGCGGCCAGGAGGCCGCCACCTCGGCCCAGCGGGTCTTCGAGATCTTCGACACCGAGCCGGCGATCACCAGCCCGGGCGCCGCCCGGGCCCGGCGAGCGCGGCACCCGGGACCGTCCCGGCTTGCCTTCGACCGCGTCGGGTTCCGTTACCCGGGCGCGGAGCGGGCTTTGCTCCGCGGCGTCTCGCTGACCCTGGAGCCGGGCCAGACCGTCGTGCTCGCGGGCGCGACGGGGACGGGCAAGACCACGCTGCTCCAGCTGGTTCCCCGCCTCGCGGACGTGACCTCGGGCTGCATCCTGCTCGATGGCACCGACATCAGGCGGCTGGCGCTGCCGGATTTGCGCGCCCGGGTGGGCTGCGCGTTCGAGGACCCCACCTTGTTCTCGGCGAGCGTGCGGGAGAACGTCGGCTTCGGCGCGCCCGATGCCGGCGACGAGGAGATCGAGGCCGCACTGGCGATTGCCCAGGCCGGCTTCGTCCGCGAGCTGCCGTGGGGGCTTGACACGCGCATCGGCGAGCAGGGCATGGCGCTGTCCGGCGGGCAGCGCCAGCGAGTCGCGCTCGCCCGCGCCATCCTCGCCCGGCCGCCGTTGCTGATCCTCGATGACCCGCTGTCCGCGCTTGATGTGCATACCGAGGCGAAGGTGACCAACGCGCTGCGCACGGTGCTGGCGGGGACCACCGCCCTCGTCGTCGCGCACCGGCCGTCCACGGTCATGCTCGCCGACAAGGTGGCGCTGCTTGAGGACGGCGCGATCACGGCGCAGGGCACGCACACCCATCTGCTGGCCAGCCAGCCCCGCTACCGCGAGCTGATGAGCGGGGCGGACGGGCAGCCCGCCGACGCACAGGCGGCGTCATGACCGCGGACGCATGGCGCGGCATCGCGGCCGAGGACGCCGATCAGATCACCGGGAAGCTTTCCGCGCTGCTGCGCAGGCGTGGCCGCCGTCTGCTCACCAGCCTGCTCCGCCCGCACCGGGGGCAGGTCGTGGTCACGTTCGTGCTGATCATCATCGCCAACCTGGCGGCGCTCGCCGGGCCGTGGCTGGTTGGCCTGGCCATCGACCAGGGCCTCCCCCCGCTGATCCATGGGGGTGATATCAGGCCGCTGGCAGAGCTGGTGGCCGGGTTCGGCGCCGCGGTGGCCGTGCAGGCGGTGGCGAGCCGGGCGTTCATCTTCTCGATCGGGCGCCTCGGCGAGGCCGTGGTGCTGGAACTGCGACGCCGGCTGTTCGCCCATTTCCAGCGGCTGCCGGTCGCCTTCCATGAGCGCTACACCTCCGGGAGGGTCATCTCCCGTCAGGTCTCCGACGTCGACTCCATCGCCGACCTGTTCGAGGACGGCCTGGACTCGCTGGTGTCGGCGGTCTTCTCGCTGCTGCTGGTCGGCGCGGGCATGCTGTTGCTCGACTGGCCGCTGGCGCTGGTCGTGCTGGCCGGGTTCGGGCCGCTGGCCGGGCTGACCGCCTGGTTCCGGCGCGCGTCCTCCATTGCCTACCGGCAGTCCCGGGAGGCGATCGCGCAGGTCATCGTCCACTTCGTGGAGACCTTCGGCGGGATCCGCGCGGTACAGGCGTTTCGCCGGGAGCACCGGAACGAGGAGATCTTCGGGGAGCTCAACGCCCGGTACGCGGACGCCAGCCTGCGGTCGTCCCGGCTGATCTCGGTCTACTCGCCCGGGATCACGTTCGTCGGCAACCTCGCTACCGGTGCGGTGCTGCTCTACGGGGGGCTGCGCGTGATGGACGGGGACATGAAGGTCGGCGTGCTGGCCACGTTCCTGCTCTACCTGGGGCGGTTCTTCGACCCGCTGCAGGATCTGTCGCAGTTCTACAACACGTTCCAGTCGGCCGCGGCTGCCCTGGAGAAGATCTCCGGCGTGCTTGACGAGGACCCGGCGGTGCCGGAGCCCCTGCACCCGGCCCGCCTCGGGGACCGGGCCGGCCGGGGCCGTGAGGTCCGGTTCGAGTCGGTGCGGTTCGGCTACCGCAGTTCCGTCGTGCTGCCCGGACTCGACCTGATCATCCCGGCGGGCCAGACGGTGGCTCTCGTCGGCGCGACCGGCGCGGGGAAGACCACCATCGCCCGGCTGCTGGCCCGGTTCTACGATCCCGGCGAGGGCCGGATCCTGCTCGATGGTGTCGATCTGCGCGCACTGGATGACCAGACGCTACGCCGCGAGACGGTTCTGGTAACGCAGGAGAATTTCCTGTTCAGCGGCACCATCGCGGACAACATGCGGCTCGGGAAACCAGGCGCCAGCCAGGCCGAGATCGAAGCGGCCGCGGCCGCCATCGGCGCGGACACCTTCATCCGCGGGCTGCCCGGCGGCTATGACGCACAGGTGGGCAAGCGGGGCGGCCGCCTGTCGGCCGGGCAACGGCAGCTGGTCTCCTTTGCCCGTGCCTTCCTGGCCGCTCCCGCGGTCCTGGTGCTCGATGAGGCGACGTCGCTGCTGGACATTCCGAGCGAGCGCTTGGTACAGGCGGCCCTGCGCACCATCCTGTCCGGGCGGACCGCGCTGATCATCGCGCACCGGCTGTCCACCGTGGAGATCGCCGACCGGGTGATCGTGCTCAACGCGGGGCGGATTGTGGAGGATGGCACGCCGGAACTGCTGCGCGCCACCGAAGGTGAGTACTCCGCGCTGCACGCGGATTGGCGGGCCAGCCTCGCCTGACCGAATGCCGGGTCCGCTAGGCTGAGCGCCGTGATCTCGATCGCCAGACGCAAGCCGGTCACCGAAGAGGCACAGCGCAAGCATGCCGCCGACGTCGCGCTCGCCACGCAGTTCGATGAACTGCTGCAGCGCGCGCAGGACGCCGAGCACGCGCTCCGCAGCGCGCAGGCGGCCCGCGCGTCAGCCACCGACCTGCACCGGCTGGGCAAGGACCTGGACCGGGCCCTCACCGAGGTGATGCGGGCCGCTTATGCCGCCCAGCGGGCCGAGATCGGGCCCCGCGGCTATGACGACCGGATCTACCGGCGTAAGGCCAAGGCCACCCCAGCCGTGCGCGCCCTGACCGCCGAGGCGGAACGCCTGCTGACGCTGCGCGAGAGTCATCAGCTGACCGGTATCGTCCGGCTGCCGCCCACCCCGTCCGCCCGGCGTGCCTGACCCGCAGCGCCAATCCGCCGCGCTTCGCGGGGCAATTCCGGGTGGGTTCCCCTGGCAGTCCCATGCGGGTCCCCCCGGTTATCCATGGTGACTAGCCCCGGGTGAGTCGGAATGGGGCACACTGGGGGGATTGCCCCACCGGGCTCATGGCCGGATCTGGTTTTCCGTCACCACGGATATCCACAATCACCCGGAAAGCGCATCCACCAGAACTTACAAAGGGTGACTCAAAAAACCGTCACAACGGACTATGTCGCAGCGTGTGTTTGCTCCGGCACACTATTGTGTGATCAAGACCACAGCTAGACCATGATCAGGAGGCACGCGAATGTGCCCGCACACGCCGCCGTGTCCGGAAGCGAGAGCTCCGGACCGCGAAGCGGCCCGTACCGTCGTCAGCCACCCCGAGCAGGGCTGGAGCCTGCTCTGTAATGGCATCGTGGTATTCGAGTACACCGGCGAACTGCTGCCCGGCGGCGGCACCATCGCACCGCACCGGCCGACAGATGTCCGGATGCCACCTCCGGCGTCCTTCCACTCGCCCGATGCTGGCTCGCCCGCACCGTCCACACCCGTAAAACCCGCGGCCTAGCCGCAGTCGCCTAGCGCGCAGCAGACAGCACGTCGCGCAACCAGGATCCCACCGCATCCGCGACGGCCTCAGGGCTCCTGGACAGGGCGTGTGACTCCCCCGCCAGTACCACCACCCGCGTGGCATCAGCGCGGTCCGGGATCCCGAACGGATCCCGGTCCCCGTTGACCACGAGCACGGCGGTACCGGCCGCGCGCAGTTCGGCCGCCCGCGAGCGTTCCGGCCGCCCCGGCGGGTGCAGCGGGAAGGCGAGCGCGACCACCGCCCGCGCCTCGACCGCTCGCGCCGTGCGGCAGGCGACGCGTGCGCCGTTGCTGCGCCCGCCTTGGATCAGCGGGATGCCAGGAACCTGGGCGCCTGCCGGGTCGCGCCTGCCTGCCGGATCGTGACGGCCGGTTCCGGGGATGGCGTTGCGCAGCGCCATGACCACCTCCACCCATGCCGTGTCCTGCCGGACCGCGGACCCGGGCGCGCGCTGGCCCTTGACCCGGTAGGGCTGGGTGACCCGGGCCACGACGCCGCCCAGCCGCAGCGCCGCGTCCCGGGCCGCGAGCAGGTCGGGGGCCTCGACGCCACCGCCCGCACCATGCGTGAGCACCAGCAGGAAGGCCGGGATGGCGTCCCGGGACTGATCCGGGCCGGGCATGTCCGCCGCGGGCGGCCTCCCGGCGGGCCCGTCCAGCGTGATGTGCGCCGGGCCCTCGC
Organism: uncultured Streptosporangiaceae bacterium; assembly: GCA_964412845.1. Taxonomy (GTDB): domain Bacteria; phylum Actinomycetota; class Actinomycetes; order Streptosporangiales; family Streptosporangiaceae; genus JAWWPY01. Next base: position 34,356 of record CAYPQM010000005.1, on the reverse strand, counting down.
TGGTGGCTATCTCCACGCCGCGCAGCGTAGCCTGCCGATCTGGCTGGCGGTGCGGCTGGAGCCGCCGGTCCAGCGCCAGCGGCCGTGGGCCGGCCGCGATCATCAGGACATGCGGATGATCTGCCCGGTGATGTACCGAGCCTGGTGGGAGGCGAGGAACGTGATAACCTCGGCGACCTCGTCGGGCTGCCCGACGTGCCGGAGCGGGCTGGCCGCCAGGACGGCCTGCTTGACCGCGGGAGTGACCCACCCCGTGTCTGTCGCGGGGGGATACACGATGTTGGCGGTGATTCCGTAGGGTCCCAGTTCCTGGGCGGCGGACATCGTGTAGTTCTCCTGTGCCGCCTTGGCCGCACCGTAGGAAACCTCCTCAGGAAATCCGCCCGGGCCGCCCGAGGTGAGGCCGATGATGCGGCCCCACTGCGCGCCGCGCTGGAGGTGCCGGCCGGCGAACTCGGCGATCAGCAGGGCCGGCGCCCGCGCGTCCACGGCGAACTGCCGGTCATGGCGGGCCGCGTCCACCGGCCGCAGCCCGCGTCCGAACCTGTCCTGCCTGCCGGGCTGGAAGGTGTTGGCCAGCCAGCTGCTCGCGTTGTTGACCAGGATCTCCACCGGCCCGAGGGCTGCCTCAGCGCGGTCGAACACCAGGCCGGGCGCCGCGGGATCAGCGAGGTCGGCCTCCATGCACTCGGCGGTACCGCCCGCGGCGCGGATCCGCGCCGCGACGTCATCCGCATCCCGGGCCCGCAGCTGGCCGTAGGCATCGGGGTAGGCGGACTCGCCGGCATGCTCGGCGGGGTCCAGCCGCAGGTAAGTCAGGAAGACAGCCACCCCCTGGGCCGCCAGGGCGGCCGCGGCCGCCGCGCCGATCCCCTGGTTTGCCCCGGTGACAAGGGCCACGCGGCCGCCGAGGCCTGGATCGATCACCCGGTCATCCGGCCCGCAGGCGCCACACTAGACGCTGAGGATCTTCTTGAGGAACTGGCCGGTGTAGCTGTCCTCGGCCATCGCCACCTGCTCCGGGGTGCCGGTCGCGATCACCTCGCCGCCCCGTGAGCCGCCGTCCGGGCCGAGGTCGATGACCCAGTCCGCGGTCTTGATGACGTCCAGGTTGTGCTCGATCACGATGACCGTGTTGCCCCCTTCGACCAGCCGGGACAGCACCCCGAGCAGCTTGCGGATGTCCTCGAAGTGCAGCCCGGTGGTGGGCTCGTCCAGCACGTAGATGGTCCGCCCGGTGGACCGGCGCTGCAGTTCCGAGGCGAGCTTGACCCGCTGCGCCTCGCCACCGGACAGGGTGGGAGCCGGCTGGCCGAGCCGGACATACCCGAGGCCGACATCGGTCAGGGTCTTCAGGTGCCGGTGGATCGCGGGCACCGGCTCGAAGAACTTCGCGCCTTCCTCGATCGGCATGTCGAGCACGTCCGCGATGGTCTTGCCCTTGTAGTGGACCTGTAGCGTGTCGGTGTTGTACCGGGCACCGTGGCACACCTCGCACGGCACGTACACATCCGGCAGGAACTGCATCTCGATCTTGATGGTGCCATCGCCGGCGCAGGCCTCGCAGCGGCCGCCCTTGACGTTGAAGGAGAACCGCCCAGGCAGGTAACCGCGTACCTTCGCCTCGGTGGTCTGCGAGAACAGCCGCCGGACGTGGTCGAACACCCCGGTGTAGGTCGCCGGGTTGGATCGCGGGGTCCGGCCGATCGGCCCCTGGTCCACATGCACGACCTTGTCGAGATGCTGCATGCCGGTCACCCGCAGGTGCCTGCCCGGCACGATCCGCGTCCCATGCAGCTCCCGGGCCAGCGCGTTGTACAGGATGTCGTTGACCAGGGTGGACTTACCCGATCCGGAGACCCCGGTCACCGCGATGAAACAGCCCAGCGGGAACGCCACGTCCACGTTCTTCAGGTTGTGCTCGCTGGCGCCCTTGACCGTGACCTCCTTGCCGCGGGTCCGCTTCCGGCGCACGGCCGGCAGCGGGATGGCCGCCCGCCCGGTCAGGTACGCGCCGGTCAGCGAGTCCTCGCTGGCCAGCAGTTCCTCCACCGTGCCGGAGACGACGATCTTGCCGCCGTGCTCACCGGCACCCGGGCCGATGTCCACGACCCAGTCCGCGGCCCGGATGGTGTCCTCGTCATGCTCGACGACGATCAGGGTGTTGCCCAGGTCCCGCAGCCTGACCAGGGTCTCCAGCAGCCGGTGGTTGTCCCGCTGGTGCAGGCCGATGGACGGCTCATCCAGCACGTACAGCACGCCGACCAGGCCGGACCCGATCTGGGTGGCCAGCCTGATCCGCTGCGCCTCGCCGCCGGCCAGCGTCGCCGACGCCCGGTCCAGGGTCAGGTAGTCCAGGCCCACATCCAGCAGGAAACCGAGCCGGGCATTGACTTCCTTGAGGATGCGCACCGCGATCTGCATGTCCCGGTCGGACAGCTCCAGGCTGAGCAGCAACTTGGCCATCTCACCGATGGGCAGCGCGCAGATGTCAGCGATGGAGCGGCCGTCCACCGTCACGGCCAGCGACACCGGCTTCAGCCGCGAACCCTGGCACGACGGGCAGGGCACCTCACGCATGTACCCCGCGAACCGTTCCCGGCTGGAGTCGCTCTCGGCCTCCGAGTGGCGCCGCTCGATGTAGGGGATGGCACCCTCGAACGAGGTGTAGTACGAGCGCTCCCGGCCGTACCTGTTCTTGTACCGGACATGGACCTGGTCACCGTAGCCATAGAGCAGCGCCTTGCGGGCCGCGGCGGGCAGTCTCGACCACGGGGTCTCGATGCTGAACGCCATCGACGCGCCGAGCGCCTCGATCAGCCTGATGAAGTAATCGCTGACATGACCGCCGCTCCACGGGCCGATCGCCCCGTCGGCGAGGCTTTTCGACGGGTCAGGCACGACCAGCTCAGGGTCCACTTCCATCCGGGTGCCGAGCCCCGTGCACTCGGGGCAGGCACCCCACGGCGAGTTGAACGAGAAGGACCGCGGCTCCAGTTCCTCGAAGGACAGGTCGTCATAGAGGCAGGCCAGGTGCTCGGAGTACATCCGCTCCCGGTGCGGGTCGGTCTCCGGCAGGTCGATGAAGTCGAGCACGACGACCCCGCCGGACAGGGACAGGGATGTCTCCACCGAGTCGGTGAGCCGCCGCCGCGCGTCCTGCTTGACGGCCAGCCGGTCCACCACCACCTCGATGGTGTGCTTCTCATACTTCTTCAGGGCGGGCAGGGTGCCCGAGGACGCCTCGTCCAGCCGGATCACCATGCCGTCCACCCGGGCCCGCGAGTACCCCTTGGCCTGGAGCTCCCGCAGCAGTTCGCCGTACTCTCCCTTGCGGCCGCGGACCACCGGCGCGAGCACCTGGAACCTGGTGCCTTCCGGCAGTTCCAGCACCCGGTCCACGATCTGCTGCGGGGTCTGCCTGGCGATCGGGCGCCCGCATATCGGGCAATGCGGCTTGCCCACCCGCGCGTACAGCAGCCGCAGGTAGTCGTAGACCTCGGTGATCGTGCCGACCGTCGAACGCGGGTTACGGCTGGCCGCCTTCTGGTCGATCGACACCGCGGGCGAGAGCCCGTCGATGAAATCCACGTCCGGCTTGTCCATCTGGCCGAGGAACTGCCGGGCATAGGCGGACAGCGACTCCACGTACCGCCGCTGGCCCTCGGCGAAAATAGTGTCAAAGGCCAGGCTGGACTTACCCGACCCGGACAGCCCGGTGAACACGATCAGGGCGTCCCTGGGCAGGTCCAGCGACACGTCCTTGAGATTGTGCTCGCGTGCGCCGCGGACGACGAGACGATCAGCCACTGCGTTCTGCTCTCCGGTGACGAGGGGGCCCTCCGCCGACATGGGGACACGCCATGCTATTCGGGGGTACTGACAGAACACCGTTTCCGCAGGCTGTCTTCCCGGCCGGCCGGTGCCGCATTCCCCGGCGGGCCAGCCGGAGCCCGCAAAGCCGGCGGCCCCCCGCCCAGACTGTCACCACGCTGCGCGAGGATGGACCCGAACGCCGGCAAAGACATGGGGAACACCGTGGAACACGAAGTCAGCATGTGGCTGGCCAGCCTCGGCCCGGCGACGGACCGGCTGCTCGGCACCGTCGCCGCACTGACCGACGACCAGGTACGCGAGCCCTCGCCGCTGCCCGGCTGGACCCGCGGGCACGTGCTCAGCCACATCGCCCGCAACGCTGATGGCCTGGGTAACCTGCTGCGCTGGGCGCACACCGGCACGCAGATCCCGATGTATCCCAGCGCGCAGGCCCGCGACGCCGACATCGAGGCCGGAGCGGGTCGCAGCGCAGCGGAACTGGCCGCCGATGTGCGCAATTCGGCCGCCGAATTCGCCGACCGGGCCGCCAGCCTGCCCGCCGCCGCCTGGACGGTCCCGGTCAGGGTGCTGCGCGGTGGCATGTTCCCGGCCATCGGCATCCTGGAACGGCGGCTGTCCGAGGTGGAGATCCACCACGTGGACCTGGGCGCCGGCTATCAGCCGGCGGACTGGCCCGGGGAGTTCGTCGGCGACGCCCTGCCCCGGGTGGCCGGATCGTTCTCCGGCCGCCAGGACGCGCCTGCCTGCCAGATCCTCCCGGATGGCGGCGGAGACGGGTTCTGGATCGGCCCGGCCGGACCCCGCGGGGCGCCGGTCGTGGTGACCGGGCCGGCCCGCGACCTGCTGGCGTGGCTGCTCGGCCGGGGCGCCGGGACCGGCCTGCGCGTGCTCTCGGGATCCGCCCTGCCGGTGCTGCCGGCGTGGCGGTAGGCAGTGGTGGGCCGGTGCGTTAGGTATACAAAGGAGGGACGCTGAGCAGAGGAGAATCTTGTGGCCTATACCGGGGACGTGACCGTGGGCGGTCCGCCTGACACGCGGGAACTGCCGGGCCTGACCGTGACTAAGCTGGCCGTCGGGGAGATGAACAACAACGCCTACCTGCTCACCTGCACCGAAACCGGTGAGGCGGTGCTCATCGACGCGGCCAACGAGGCAGGCCGGCTGCTGGAGCTCATCGGCTCGGCGCCGGTAGCCCGGATCATCACCACGCACCGGCACTGGGATCACTGGCAGGCGCTGGCCGAGGTGCAGGCGGCGACCGGGGCCGAGGTGGTCGCGCACCCGGCGGACGCTGATGAGCTACCCGTCAAGGTCACCACCCTCGTGCAGCACGGGGACACGGTGCCGGTCGGCTCATGCGAGATCTCGGTCATTCACCTGCGCGGCCACACGCCGGGCAGTATCGCGCTGTGCTACGAAGCAGGCGGCCGGCTGACCAGCGAGCCGCACCTGTTCACCGGTGACTCCCTGTTCCCCGGCGGGCCGGGCAACACCGAGCAGGACCCGCAGCGGTTCACCCAGCTCATGGACGACCTGGAAGAGCGGGTGTTCGCCGCGCTGCCGGACGGCACCTGGGTCTACCCGGGCCATGGCAACGACACGCTGCTCGGCGCGGAGCGCCCGCACACGGCCGAGTGGCGGGCACGCGGCTGGTAACCGGCGACCCGGCCGCTGAGCTGGCCCGGGACATGGCGGCGGGCCAGACCGTGCCCCGGCCGTGACGGTGCCCGAGAGCCGGGACATCGTCGTCGTCGGTGCGGGGCTGCTCGGGCTCGCGACCGCGCATGCGCTGGCCCGCCGGGGCCGCGACGTCGTTGTCCTTGACCAGGCGGAGATCGGCCATCCGGGCGGCGGTTCGCACGGCGGTGCCCGCATTTTCCGGCTCGGCTACGCCGACCCCGGGTATGTGGCCATGGCCCGGCGCGCCCGCGAGCTGTGGAGCGACCTGGAAGCTGAGTCGGGGCAGCGACTGCTGCTGCCCGCCGGGCAGCTGACGTTCGGCGATGGGCTCACCGGCCTGCGACGCGCGATGCGCGCGGCGGGAGCACCGTGCGAGATGCTCTCAGCGGGCGAGGCGGCGGCCCGGTTCCCGGCGGTCACCGGCGGGGGCCCGTGCGTCTACGAACCAGAGTCCTGCGTGATCGCGGCCGACCGGGTGCTGGCGGCGCTCGCCGCCAGCCTGACCGACGTGCGCTGCGGGGTGGCGGTGACCGGGGTGCAGCCCGATGGCGGCCGGGTGATCGTCCGTGCCGGACGGGTGACCTTCTCGGCGTACTGCGCCGTGCTCTGCGCCGGGCCGTGGACGAGCAGGCTGCTCGCCGGGGCCGGGGTGGCCGTGCCCGCCGCGGCGACCCTGGAGCAGGTTGCCTACGTCGCGCCGGCCGGCGCGAGATCGCGGGCCGCCGGATCCGGGCCAGTCACGCCGATCTTCATCCGGCACGGCAGCCTGTCCCCGTACGGGCTGCCCGTGCCGGGCCAGCCGCTGTACAAGGTCGGCGTGCACCCGGCCGGCCCAGGCCGGGCCGCCGGGCCACTGATCGACCCCGGCGATCTCGGGACCGGGACGCAGCCGGGGCAGGACCCGGGCCTGGGTGACCGGCTCAGCGAGGTGGTGCGCCAGTACCTGCCCGGATTCGATCCGCGCCCGGTGGCCGCTGAGCGTTGTGTCTATGACCACAGCCCGGACCAGGACTTCATCGTGGACCGGATCGGCCGTGTCGTGGTCGGCAGCGGCACGTCGGGGCACGCCTTCAAGTTCGGCCCGCTGCTCGGTGAATGGCTCGCGGACCTCGCCACCGGCCGGGCGGCGCTCGGCCTGCCGCCGCGGTTCTCGCTCAGCCGTTTCGGTGGCGCAGCAGGCTCGCCGGGCTAGCTGACCTCGGTCGTGTAGGCGACGACGTTGCTCAGGTACGAGCCTGTGGCGTGGTCGAAAACGCCGCCGCAGGTGATCAGGCGCAGATCGGCGTCAGGTGACGGCCCGTAGACCGCCGCGGTCGGGAAATGGCTCTTCGGGTACATGCGCACGGAGGTCACCCGGAACACCGCCAGCCTGCCGTCGGCCTCACGCACATAGACCCGGTTACCGGCCCGCAGCAGGCGCAGCCGGAAGAACACGCCGGGGCCCAGGACTGAGTCGATGTGGCCCGCGATGATCGACGAGCCGACATCGCCAGGACGCGGGCTGCCGGTGTACCAGCCGGCCACCGAGGTGCTCGACGGCACCTGGAGGGTCCCCTGCGCGGTCACTCCCAGGGTGATCAGCCTGGTCTGGACGCCGATCGCCGGGATGGTGAGGGACACCGGCCGGGCGGCGGGCTGGGCCGCGGCCGGCCCGGGCACCGCGACGGCGCCGCCGGACGGAACAGGGGCCAGCTTGGCCGCTGGCCTGGGCACGTCGGCGGGCCTGCCCTTCAGCATGGTCAGGCCGAAGATTCCGACGGCCGCCGCGAGCAGGCCGCCGGCCAGCCCGGCCAGCGCCCATGGCCGGCGGGTCAGCCGCGGCCGCCCGGGCCGGGCGTGCTGCCGGTCCCGGCCCGCCCCGGGAACCTCAGGTGGTGCGGCAGTTTCCGGGGGCTCGTCCGTCTTGAGGATCCCGAAAGCCTCAAAGATCCAGGTAGAGCCATGGGACTCAGCGGGCTCAGAGGTGTCAGGGAACCGGGAAACCGGGCCGGGGGGCGCGGCGCTGCCGTACCCCCCAGACCTGCTTTCCGGCCCCCCTGGCCTCATCGTGCGTGACGTGCCGCGCTCCTGACCCGGCGCAGCCGGACGGCACCGCTCACGGTCAGCAGGCCGCCCACCGCCACGGCCGCTATCCAGGGCAGCGGCGACGGTGCCGGGACAGGCGCGGTGCCACCAAACCCGGTGCTCGCCCCGCCCTCGGGCATGACGGCGCTTCCGGCCGCGTCCTCCAGGTCATCGATCTTGAGACCATCGGACGCGTCCAGCACGACCAGCGTGTGGATTGTCCCAGCGGCCAGCTTGACGCTCTGGGTGCACTTCTCCGAGCCTCCCGCGGCGTGCACGGTCCAGGTGCCTGGTGACGCCTGCCCGTAGGAACTCACCATGGAGAAGGTGAGGTTGTGGGCCAGCGTCGTGCTGCCCGCCGTCACCGTGACCTGATGCTCTTTCAGCGACGCCTGGATGACGCGGACCAGGGACTGCCCCGCCGGGGTGGTCAGCCGGTCGGTCAGCACCTGCAACCGCAAGCCGGACGCCGGCCCCATGCCTGCCACGGTGTAGGCACCACCGGGCTTCACCTGGATGCTGGTGGACAGCACCGGCGAGGAGGTGGCCTTGGCCCCCGCGCCACGCATGGCCACCGTGTACTCGCCGGTCGCGACCTTCAGGTACGGGGAGACCGCGCCGTAGCCGACGTGCTTGAGCACGGTCATCGCACTGGGGTCGCCGAAGGAGTACAGGTAGACGTCGACCGCCGGGGTATTCGGGGACAGGTGCGCCAGCCGGATCCAGCCGACTGCGGACGCAGCCGGGGCGGCGGACGCGGCGGACGCGGCGCCCGCCAGCATGCCGGACGACAGCATGAACACGCCCAGCAGCAGACTGAGGCGGGGGCCCACGAGGCGCAGGCTCCGCAGGCGCGAAGCCTTTGGCCGCAGTGACATGGTGATCTCCTTTAAGTCAGCTACCCGCCGCGAGCAGCCCGAGAGGGCTCGGGGCGGTGAATTCAACGCGCAGGACGGCCTGCCCGGTGGCAAGCCGCACGATGTCCATTTCCGCGGGGAGGTAGGGAGCCCGCTGGGCCAGCAGGAAGGCCTTCAGCGAGCTGAGGGAGGCCGCGCTCCGCGTGGCTGCCACCCCGGCAGCCCCTGATATGTCCGCGGAGCGCAGCGGGACGCCGACGCTGGCCTGCGCGCCAGCGCCACTGAACCGTGCGATGTCAACCGGGTGCAACGCGGCCAGCGTTGCGAGCGTGGTCAGCAGCCGTGCGTCAACCTGGCCGGCCGCCAGCTGCCGCTGGGCGGCCGGCGATGCGTGCAGCCGGGGATTGTGCAGCAACTGCAGGCCGGCTGCCGTGCGGGCCTGCACGTCGGACCGCATCGCGGCCAGGTAGGCCTGGGCTCCGTCTGGTGCGATGACCCGGATGACGATCCGGGCGCTGCCAGTGCCGAAACTCACCAGCACCACTGGCGCGTAGACGCTGGCGAGACGGGGCCCGAACTGGCTCCGTACCGCCGCCGTGGCCATCACCACATCGCTGCCCAGCGGGTCGGCGGTTCCGGATCCGAGTTCAAGCAGACGGCTGGCCGGGATCCCCTGGCCGTGCAGGACCGAGCACATGGCCGGGTCACACGCGACAATCGCGTCCGAGGCGATCTGCCGCGCGGCCCAGCTGGCCGCTTCGCTGCGAACCTTCGCCGCCGCGGCGAGCGCGCTGCTGCGGGCGGGCCCGCGGTTCCCGGCCAGGACGATTGTGATTGCAGCGACCGCTACCGCAGCGACCAGGACCAGCACGAGGATCCAGCGGCCGCGGCCGCGCGCGGGCCGGGAACGGCGGTGCAGCCGGCGTTGCGCCCACAGGCTGATCGTGGTGGCCAGGACCCGGGGCCAGGACGGCAGTTTTTCCGCACCCCGCGGACTCGCTGGCTGATCCGGCGGGGCCTGGGCCGGGACCGGCATGGCGAAGATCACGGTCTCATCGGCCGGATCCACCGGCCCGACGCCGGGCGGCTCACCGGCCACAGCTCCCGCCGGCACCCTCGGGGCCTGCGCCTTCGGGGCGCCAGCGTCAGTGGAGTCGGCGGCTGCGGGCTTAGCGTCTGCGGGCTCGGCCGCCGCGGGCTTAGCGTCTG
>CAYPQM010000005.1:4190-24609 GCA_964412845.1 uncultured Streptosporangiaceae bacterium | reverse complement strand
TCGGCCGCCGCGGGCTTAGCGTCTGCGGGCTCGGCCGCCGCGGGCTTAGCGTCTGCGGACTGTGCCTGCTCCGGATCCGGGGACTTGGCCTGCGGAGCCTTGACCTGCGGAGCCTTGACCTGCGGAGCCTTGACCTGCGGCGGCTTGACCGTTGCGGACGTGGCTATCGGGCTCCGTGCGCCAGCAGACCTTGTTGGCGGGAACACAGCATACGGCGGCCCCGTCTCCGGGGATCCGGTGCCCGCTAGCCCTTCCGGGGACCGCTCAGGAGCTGCCCGCGACTGGTCATGGTCCCTCGCCGGCAGGCTGACCTGCTGTTCCACGTCAGGGTCAACAGGCAGCATTCCTTGACCGGATGCCGTCCCGGATGACGTTAGACCGTGGCTCCGCCGCTCCATGCGAGTATGTCCCCCCGTGGGCCCCCGAACGCGAAAGCGCGTGAGCCCAGGGAACAGCGGAACATACCTCTAACTGCACTTTCAACCGAAATAGCACGATGTCACTAAACGACTACGTACTGTGTAGTAACCCTTGGCTCATCCGATGCCCCCGGAAGCACTCTGGCCTGCGGGAATAGCAGCTTCACCAAGGCGGGCCGCGCGGCAGCCAGCACGGCATCTCCGCGGACGGATCACCGGGGCACGGCCGGGTACCCGCCGCTGATCTGCCGGTAAAGCGCGAGCGCAGCATCGACGGCGGCCGCCTCGCTCGGCAGCGCCGCGGCCCGGACCTGGGCCGCCGCGCCCAGCTTCCCGGCGAGCGCTGGGTCGCCGAGTACGGTCAGCACCGCGGCCGCCAGCCGTTCCGCGTCGCCGGGCGGCACCAGCAGCGCGCCATCCTCCCCCGTCAGCTCGGGGATGCCGCCCACCCGGGTGGCGACCAGCGGCCGGCCGGCCCGCAGCGTCTCCTGCACGCTGAGCGGCTGGCCCTCCCACGAACTGGCGACCACGACGACGTCGGCGGCGGCCAGCAGCGCCGGGACATCGCTGCGCTGGCCCAGGAACCGCACCGCCAGCCCAGCTGTCCGCGCCTCGATGTCCAGACTGCCAGCCAGCGGCCCTTCCCCCGCGATGACCAGCAGGGGGGCCGGGTCACGCTGCTGCCAGCGGGCCGCCGCCGCCAGCAACGTGCCGAAACCTTTCTGGGCGGCAAGCCGGCCGACGGCGAGAACCACTGGGCGGCCGCCGCCGAGTTCCTGCCGCACCCGCGTCACCTCATCGGGCGGCGGCGGCGCCGCAGGTGCAGCGGGCACCAGCGCCCGCCCCCCGTCGCGGGCCCCCAGGTGCCGCATCCGTGCGGCCAAATCCCCTGACACGGTGGCCACCGCGTCCGCCCGGCGGGCGACGATCCATTCCAGGACGGCGTACACGGCACCGGCCGGACCGCCTGCGGGAGGTGCGTTGTGCACTGTGACCAGCAGCGCGCTGCGGCGGCCGGGCGCACCGGCCAGGGCCAGGGCCGCGATCGCCCCGGCGCGCAGGCCGTGCGCGTGCACGATGTCAGGTGACGACCCGGCGAGGATCCGGCGCAGCCGGAGCACCGCGGCGCCGTCGTGGGCCGGGCGCGGCCGGTCGGAGATCTCCACCGGCACGAACTTCCATGATCGCGGAAGATTGCCGCCCGGCACCGCCGCGGATCCGCCGTGATCATGGAAGAACCGCTGCTGCGACGACGCGGGACCCAGCACCGCTACCGCGGCACCCCGTTCCGCGCAGCCGTCCGCGAGCATCGCGACGTGCCGCCCAGTCCCCCCGGCGGAGGTGCCAATGACGAAGGCGACCCGCAGCCGCCCACCCCGGTCGCCGCCGCCTTGGCCGGCTCCGTCCCGGCCGGGCCCGCCGGGACCAGAACTCTCCGCCTGGCCCGTGGCCTCCGCGCCAGTCACCGTGACAACCTCCCCCGGGCCCGCACGGCCACGGCGCGCAGGTCACCACCGTCGAGGACTAGGGCAGCCAGCCCGAAGACGACTGCCACGCAGGCACAGGCGAGCACCGCGACGCCTGCGTTCCAGATGAACCCGGAGACCGGCAGCACGGCGGACACGGCCGCCCCGGCGGCTCCGCCGACCACCGCGCCCGCCAGCCCGGCCACGGCCGCCCGTCCTGAACCGCGCAGCGCCGCCGGGCCCCTGGCCCGCCGCACCGCGCCGAGCAGCGCGATCCCGGACAGCGTCAGGCCGATGGTGTTGCCCAGGCCGAGCACGGGCACCACCCAGCGGGCGGGCACCAGCGCCACCGCGACCACATCCGCGATGATCACCAGCAGCCACCCACCCACCAGGGCGAACGCCGCCACCCGGCTGCGCCCGCAGGCGAACAGCACCCGGGACAGGTTCGCGGCCAGCCCGTAACCGACAAGACCGGGCGCGAACGCCGCGAACGTCATGGCCAGCTGGCTGACCGATGAGCCGGCCAGGAACAGGCGCGAGGCGGGCACCGCCGCCCCGGCCAGCAGGGCGGCACCAAGCCAGGAGACGAGCATGACCGCCCGGGTGGACGAGGCGGCGGTGTCGTCGAAGCTGGCCCCCGACCGGGCCGAGAGCAGCGGGAACGCGCTGGTCGCGATCGGCACCGCCAGCACCGCGTAGGGCACGAAGAACATCTGCCAGCCGTAGTTGTAGAGCACCAGCCCGCCCTGCCCGTCGTGGCCGTTCGCGAGGACGATCACCGCGACAACGGACGCGTCCTGGGCGATCAGCGCGGCGATTCCCACCGCCGCGAGTCCGCGCACCCGGACCGCCACGCCCTCCGGGAACCGCAGGGCAGGCCGCAGCCGCAGCCGCAGCCGCAGCGCGGGCCCGAGCGCGGTCAGCGCGAGCGCCGCCACCCCCGCGGTGGTGCCGAGGGACAGCATCAGCTCGGCCGGCCAGGGCAGCGCGGCCAGCCGGTTCTGGTAACCGCGGCCGAGCGGCACGAACGCGATGTACGCGCCGATGACCACCAGGCTGGACAGGACCGGCGCGAGCGCGGGCGCGGTGAACCGGTGGTGCGCCTGCAAGATCCCGTAGAGCACCACGGCCAGGCCATAGAGCACGATCTGCGGGGCGAACACGGCGAGCATCCGGGCACTCACGGCCACCATGGCCGCCTGCGGGTGGCAGCCAGGCGCCCCGGACAGCAGCAGGGATACCACCGGGCCCGCGGTCAGGGCGAGGAGCACGGCGACCGGGGCGAGCAGGATGACCGTCCAGGTGAGCAGCGCCGAGGCGATCTGGCTCGTCTCGGCGGTGCCGCCGGGCTCCCGGGCCGCGGTCAGCCGCCGCGCGGCGGGACCCGCCAGCACCGGAACGACGACACTGGTCAGGGCGCCGCCGAGGACGATGTCATAGATGATGTTGGGAACCTGGTTGGCGGTCGCATAGGCGGTGCCCAGGCAGGTGTTGCTGACGGTGTGCGCGAAGACAAGCTGGCGGCCGAATCCGACCAGCCGGGCCGCCGCGGTGAGCACCCCGATGAGGACCGCGGCCCGGCCGATCCCCCGGCCCGCCTGCCGTACCGGGCCCGGCTCGGTGGCCGGCGCCTGCGGCCCGGTCACTGCCCGCTGGTAGCGGCCCGGTGGACGGGTTCCGGGTGAGCCTCACCCCAAGACGGCTCGCCAGCACGGAAACCGGCACAGTCCCCGTCCGCCGCCCCGGACTCGGCCGTAGCGGCGGATTCGGGTGCGGAGGATGACGGTCCTGCCGGTGCCGCCGATGCTGGTGCGGCCGGCGCCGGTGATGCGGCGGCCGGCCTGCGGCCGAGCATGTCCAGCCAGCGCAGCGGGGGGGTCCGCTCGATCACCTTGGTGAAGCTGACCACCTCACTGGCCGCGGTCAGGCCGGTGATCGCGGCCAGCACCGCGATCCTGGCGGGCCGCCGCAGGCTGGCCGCCGCCGCGATGCCGAGCATGGCGCCGAGCGCGTTGGCCCCGGCGTCGCCCAGCATCGCCCGCTCCCCCAGGTCCTCGGGGAGCAGCGCCAGCGCCGCGCCGAGCGGCGCGGCCACGGCGTGGGCGGCAGCAGGCCGGAGGCTGGCCGACCTGATGACCGCAGGACTGGTGGCCACAGCGGTGCCGGCACCATCCGCGGCGCGGCCACGGGCGCCGCCGGAGGCGCTCACGGCGAGCAGGGTGCCCGCCGCCAGGGCCACCTTGCTGGCCCGTCCCGGCCGCAGATCGAACAGGTTGAGCAGGTTGGCGGCCCCAGCGGTGAGGCCCGCGTTCAGCGCCACATCGACCGGGGACCCGCCGAGCAGCGCCGCCGCCGCCAGGCCGGTCGCGCCGATGCCGCCGATCTTCACGGCGCCAGTGGTCACGTCACCCTGGGCCAGCGCGCCGAGGTGGCCGCGGAAGCCGCGCCGGTCCCCGCTGCCCGCGAGGTCGTCATATCCGCCGAACGCGCCAGCGCCGATCCCGGCCGCCACCAGCGCGGCCCGGGCGCGGGGCGGCAGCCCCGGGCTGATCGATGCGGACATGACGGCGGCCGCGGCCACCGCGGGCCCTTCCAGCAGGGTGACCGGCTCACCCCGGTGGTTGGTCCTGGTCCAGGCGGCCGTGCCGCCCGGCGGGCGGCGGGTCAGCGCCGCGTAGCTGCCCCGGGCGGCGGCCGCAGCGACGCCGGCACCGACGATGGCGGCGAGTCTCCCCCGCCTGCCGCCGCTCACCGGCTGCTCGACGCGGACGGGGTGGCGGACGCACTGGCCTTCGGGCGGCCGGAGCGCTGGGTGGCCGTGACCCCGCCCGCGGAGGCGGACGGCGACGGGGTGGGCGCGGGGCTGGGGCCAGGCGCGGTGGCGCCGGACCCGGTGCCGTAGCTGCCCGACTTCCCCTTGGTCAGCTGCACGTAGAGGGTCTGGGCCACCACGATCTGGCCGATGGTGGTGTCGGCGTCGTCCACGCTGGACAGATGACCCTGCCGGCCGCCCGCGCGCATCACCTGGATGGCGCTGCCCGGCCCTGAGCCGGTCACTGAGCCCGCCACCACGGTGGCCAGGTCGGTCAGGTTCAGCTCCTGACACAAGGTCACCAGGGACTGACTGGCCGTGTTGGAGTCGTTCACCGTGGGCGGGCTGGCCGGGATTATCACGACAGCCAGGGTGGCACGGGCGATGGGCTGCTCGCTGACGCTCAGGAAACCTTCTGCGGCGAATTGGCTGAGGATTGCGGCGCTGGTCGCGTCCTGGCTGCCCGCCGCGGGTTGCCCGGGCCCGTCCTGGGTCAGGATCGCGCTCGCGATCAGCTGGCCCGCCTGGCCCAGCGTGCCGCCGGTCCGCAGGACTATTCCGCTCGGCGTGAGGCGCTGGGTCAGCAGGCTGAGCGTCTCCTGGGTGCCGGAGCTGGTGTCGAACAGCTTGGACTGGATGTCGACCTGGCCGGTGATCTTGGCCCCGGCCTGGGTGAGCGCCTGGCCGATCTTGTCGGTCACCTGGCTGGGCGCACCGGGCGCGGTGACCAGGACGACTCGCTCGTCGGCGAGCAGGTGGCCGAGCAGCACAGGCTCCGCCACCTGGGCGAACTGCTGGTTGCTGTTGATCTCCTGCTGCAGGGACCCGTTCTGCGAACGCAGGTTTTCCTCGTCGTGGCGCAGGCTGGCCACGGATTTGCGCAGCAGCGCGGTCGTCGGCCCGTTCAGGGCGGCCGAGCCGAGCACAACGCCCACCGTCAAGGCCAGGAAGACCGCGATGATGGAGACAAGGTGATAGCGGAAATCGATCACTAAAACAATCCGGTGAGCCAGAACTTGAATGTGTCCAGTTGGGCCAGGAAAAAATCGAGGAAGGCCCGCATAGCGTCCGAGGCCGAGACAGCCGCCAGGATAGCGGCCAGAGCGGCGGCCACGAGGGTCATCAGCGCCCAGCTGGAGATCCGGCTCCGGTACAGCTGGTTGACGCCTTTCGCGTCCACCAGCTTGCTGTCCAGCCGCAGCCTGGTCAGGAAGGTGCTTGCCATCCCCGATCGGCCCTTGTCGAGGAACTCCGACAAGGTGTTGTGCGAGCCGACGGCGACGATCAGGCTGGCCCCTTTCTGGTCGGCCATCTGCAGCGCCACATCCTCGCTGGTGCCCGCGGCCGGGCAGAGCACCGAGGGCAGCCCCAGCCGGTCGATGCGCGCGCGGCCGGGTGCGTCGCCGCCCGGGTAGGCATGCACCACGAGTTCTGCTCCGCAGCTCAGGCCCTTGTCGGACACCGAGTCCATGTCGCCCACGATCAGGTCGGGCCGGTATCCCGCGTCGAGCAGCGCATCCGCCCCGCCGTCCACGCCGATCATGACGGGCTTGAACTCCCGGATGTAGGGGCGCAGCGTGGCCAGGTCCTCGCGGTGGTGGTAGCCGCGGACCACGACGAGCGCGTGCCTGCCGTCGAACTGCGTGCGCAGCTCGGGCACCTCGATGCCCTCGATGAGCAGCGCGCCCTCGTACCTCATGTACTCCAGGGTGTTGACCACGAAGGCCTCGATCTGCGCCGCCACGCCTGCTTTGGCCTCGGCCATCGCGGCGGCCACCGATTCCGCGGTCTGCAGGGTGCCCTTGGCGACGATCTCATCGCCCAGGTGCAGGACCTCGTCATCGAGCCGGACGGTGTCCCCTTCGGCCACCCGGGTGAACACGTCGGGACCAACGTCGTCAACGAGCGGGACCCCCGCCTCAAGCAGGAGCTGGGGTCCGAGGTTCGGGTACCGGCCGCTGATGCTGGGCGAGACGTTCACCACGGCGGCGACCTGACGGCTGATCAGTGCGTCAGCGCTGACCCGGTCCAGATCCTGGTGGTCAATGATGGCGATATCACCGGCGCACAACCGCGTCGTGAGGTTCTTGGTCCGGCGGTCCAGGCGTGCCCGCCCCGTTACACCGGCCAGGTCATCCGGCCTGCTCCGGTGCATCTTAGGGAATTTCAGGAACGGAGCCATCGTGTAGTCCATCCTGCCAGACAGACCGGGCCCGCGTAGCCACACAGATCATCACAGGGCCCATAAGTCAAGGCCCTGAGCCGCCCCAGTCAGCGTTCCCGGGCCGCCCAGTCAGCGCCGGGACCCGGCCCGGTCCTGGCCCGCCGCCCCCGGGCGCTCCGCCCCTGCGGCCCGTTCCGCCGCCGCCGCGGCCAGCAGTTCTCCGGCATGCGCGCGGCCAAACTCGGAGTCCTCCAGGCCGGCCAGCATCCGGGAGAGCTCGCGCACCCGTCCCGCATCGTCCAGCCGGGTGACCCCGCTGCGGGTGACCCGGCCATCGTCGGCCTTCTCCACGACCAGATGCGCGTCCGCGAACGCGGCCACCTGCGGCAGGTGGGTCACCACGATGACCTGGGCCAGCCGGGCCAGCCGGGCCAGCCTGCGGCCGATCTCCACCGCGGCCTTACCGCCCACCCCGGCGTCCACCTCATCGAACACGAAAGTCGGCACCGGATCAGCGCCCGCGAAAACGACCTCGATCGCGAGCATGACCCGGGACAGCTCGCCGCCGGAGGCTCCCTTGCTCAGCGCCAGGGCGGGCGCGCCCGGATGCGCGGCGAGCCTGATCTCGACCTCGTCGATGCCATGCGGGCCGAACTCGTCCTGAGCCGTGACTGCCGCCGTGAGCTTCGCATGCGGCATGGCGAGGGCGGAAAGCTCGGTCGTGACCTCGGCCGCGAAGCGCTCCGCCGCGGTTTTGCGCAGCGCGGTGAGCTGCCCGCCCAGATCGCCCACGGTGGCGGCCAGCCGCGCCTCCTCTTCGGCGAGCCCGGTGATCCTTTCATCGTCGCCATCGAGTTCAGCGAGCCTGCTGCCGGCCTGCTTCACCCAGGCGAGCACCGACCCCAGGTCACCAGCGGCCACATCCCCGGTGGCCGGCCCGTCGGCCGCCGCGCCGTAGGCCCGGATCAGCCGGGTCAGCTCGGCCCGGCGTTCCTGGACCGCCGCCAGCCGGGCCGGGTCCGCCTCCACTGACTGCACGTACGAGGCCAGTTCGGCCGCCACGTCGGATACCAGGTAGGCCGCCTCGGACAGCCGGCCGGCCAGCCCGGCGAGCGACGCGTCGTGATCCGCCACCGCCTCCAGGGCCTGCCTGGCCCCGCCGAGCAGGGTCACCGCATCGGCCGCCTCGTAGGACCCGCTGGACGGATCACCGAGCAGCGCCTCGTGCGCGGTGGTCGCCGCCGCGTGCAGCGCGTCCGCGTGCGCCAGCCGGTCCTCCTCGGCCAGCAGCGCGGTGTCCTCCCCCTCAGCGGGTTCCAGCCGCTCGATCTCCGCCAGGCCCCGCCGCAGGTCCTCTGCTTCCCGCGCCCGCTGGTTGGCCAGCCCGGTCAGCTCCGCCAGCTCCGCCAGGACCGCACGGTGCCGCTGGTAGGCACGCTGGTAGGCGCCGAGCACCGCGGCCAGTTCCGGGCCAGCGAACCGGTCCAGTGCCTGGCGCTGCCTGGCCGGCCTGAGCAGCTGCTGCTGATCTGCCTGCCCATGCACGGCCACCAGGTCGTCGGCCACATAGGTGAGCAGCGACACGGGGACCGAGCGGCCGCCCGCGAAGGCCCGTGACCGTCCCTCGGCGGACACGGATCGGCTGACGATCAGGGTCGCGCCATCATCGTCCAGGTCACCGCCCGCCTCGTTCACCTGCTGCGCGACCCGGCCCTCCGGGTCGATGCGCAGCCTGCCCTCGACCGTGGCCCGGTCAGCCCCCGGCCTGACCCGCGCCGGGTCCGCGCGGCCGCCGAACATGAGGCCGAGCCCGGTCACGACCATCGTCTTGCCCGCCCCGGTCTCCCCGGTCACCACGGTGAACCCGGGCGACAGCTCAAGAACGGCGTCGTCGATCACACCGAGAGCCGTGATGCGGACTTCCTCAAGCATGGGCGCGCGGTTCCTCTTCCCTGTCCTGCTGGTCCCTGTCCTGCTCGTTGCTGTCCTGCTCGTTGCTGCTCTGCTCGTTGCTGCGGTCCTGCCCGCTGCGGCGTGGGCGGCGACCGCGCCAGCCGGCCACCGGCAAGCCGAACTTGGCGACCAGCCGGTCGGTGAACGACGCCCCGCCCGCCGCGCCGCCCTCGTCACCGCGCAGCCTGGCCAGCAGCACCGGCTCAGAGCCACGCCGCACCTCGACGCGCGCGCCGGGCGGGAGGTCGACCCTCCGACGCCCATCGCACCACAGAACACCAGCGAACGTCTCGTTTTGGCCGCTGCCAGCGTCCGGGCGTGGCCCGGCCCCCGCGCCGCTGATCACCTCCACCGCGAGCACCGAGTCGGGCGAGACCACCAGCGGCCCGGCGAACAGCGTGTGCGCGCTGATCGGCACCAGCAGCAACGCTTCCACCTCCGGCCAGACCACAGGACCGCCCGCAGAGTAGGCGTACGCCGTGGAACCCGTCGGGGTCGCGCACACCACGCCATCGCATCCCCACCGCGACAGCGGCCGGCCATCGATCTCGATCACCACCTCGATCATCCGCTCGCGGGCGACCTTTTCTACCGTGGCCTCGTTAAGCGCCCAGGTCTTCGCCAGGATGGTGCCGTTCTGCCGGACCGTGACATCAACAGTCATCCGCCGCTCCACGGCATAACGCCGGCTAAGCACGCGCTCGACGGCATCGGGCAGATCATCCGACTCGGCCTCGGCCAGGAACCCGACATGCCCGAGGTTCACGCCGAGCAGCGGCGTGCGGGCCAGCCGGGCCATCTCCGCGGCCCGCAGCAACGTGCCGTCGCCACCCAGGACGATCACCATCTCGGCGTCCTCGGCCGCGCCGGGCGTGGCGGGGACGACATCGGCCCCGGCGCAGCGCAGGTCGGCTGCCTCCGAGGCGAGGATCCGCACGTTGACTCCCGCGGCGGCGAGCATCTCCACGACGAGCCGTGCGCTGGCCCGCGCCGCGGCCCGGCCGGTGTGGGCCACGACGAGCACCGTCCGCTTGGTGTTCACTCCGGTCCTTCCGCGATGGCCTGGTCAAGCTGGCTGTGGTCGAGCGGCGGCGCTCCCCGGCGCAGCCAGAGGAAATACTCCACATTCCCGGCCGGGCCCGGCCGGGAACTCGCGGCGATTCCCGCCACCCCCAGGCCGGATTCCGCCGCGGCGGCGGCCACGCCGGTGACGGCCGCCGCCCGCAGCCCGGGGTCACGCACCACGCCGCCGGCCCCGACCCGGCCCTTGCCCACCTCGAACTGGGGCTTCACCAGCAGGACGAAGTCGGCATCCGGGCTGGCGCAGCTGATGAGCGCGGGCAGGACCAGGGTCAGCGAGATGAACGAGAGGTCGGCGGTGACCAGGCTCGGGGCCGGGGCGACCTGCTCGGGGCGCAACTGGCGCACGTTGACCCGGTCAAGCACGCTGACCCGGGGGTCGCTGCGCAGCCGCCAGGCCAGCTGGCCGTATCCGACGTCTGCCGCCACCACCTGCGCGGCGCCCGCCCGGAGCAGCACATCGGTGAATCCGCCGGTGGACGCGCCCGCGTCGAGGCAGCGCCGGCCAGTCACGGTCAGGCCAGGGAAGGCCGCCAGCGCGCCCGCCAGCTTCCAGCCGCCGCGCGATGCGTAATCGGCCGCTCCGGGCAGGTCCTGGATCGCGATCGGGTCGTCCGGCGCGACCTGGGTGGCAGGTTTGGCGGCCACCTGGCCCGCCAGCACGACCCGGCCGACGGTAACAAGCTCAACGGCATGCTCACGGGATCGCGCAAGTCCCCGCCGCACCAGCTCGGCGTCCAGCCGCCTCCGTGTGACCATGCTGCAGCCGCCCTGTCGGTCAGCTTCCCGGCGTGGTGGGAGTGGCTGAAATTCCACGAGTGCCTGACATGCCCGATGTGTCCGCCGCCCCGGAGTCCAGGGCCCCGAGCGCTCCGGTAAGGCCGGTGTGCACGTGCTCGAATACCGCCGGATGTTCCTCGACCGGCAGCCCATCGAGGTCATCGAGCCTGTTCAGCGTCTCGTCGACCCGCATGTCGCCGGTCGCCGCCTGCTCCCGTGGGGCACGCTCAGGGGCCGCATGCTCCAGTGGAGCGACGCTGCCGCTGTCGGACTCCGTCACACCGCACTCCTCTCGTCTGCCCGCTTTCCCTGCCGTTCGGCGTTTCTTCGAGGAACGCTACCGCCCGCAGCCGGCCGGGCGGGTCACCCGGCGCGCCGGCGGCATGCCCTGATCCGCTACTGAAAGGCCTGGAGTTGCACAATGGACACTGTCTGGGAAGCTGGGTGATCATGGCCACTGCCGAGGAGTGCCGTAAGGCGCTCGAAAGCCTTACCGGACGCCTGTCCGAAATGGACCCGGAAGACCGTGCCGCCCACCTGGTTGACCGGGTACTCAGCTGCCGGGTGTCCGATCTCGGGATCACCTTCCTGACCGAGCTGGGTCCGCACGGCGCTGGCCCGGTCACCGAGGCGACCGACGGGCAGCCCGCCGCCCAGGTCAAATTCACCACGAAAAGCGACGACCTGATCGCACTCGCCGGGGACCCGGGGAGCATCGGCCGTGCGTGGCTCACCGGGCGGCTTAAAGTCGAGGCGAATATTTTCGACCTGCTTCGCCTTCGCAAGCTGCTGTGACCGGGATCCGGGCGC
The DNA here is from genome assembly GCA_964412845.1 of uncultured Streptosporangiaceae bacterium. Lineage (GTDB taxonomy): Bacteria > Actinomycetota > Actinomycetes > Streptosporangiales > Streptosporangiaceae > JAWWPY01. Next base: position 13,122 of record CAYPQM010000005.1, on the reverse strand, counting down.
AGATCGCCGCGGGCCCGCGGCTCCGAGGCGGCACCGGTGCCTGAGGGGGATGTGGTCTGGCTCGCGGCCAAACGGCTCCACGAGGCGCTGGCCGGGCGGGTGCTCACCCGCAGCGACTTCCGGGTCCCCCGTTTCGCCACCACCGACCTGACCGGCCGCTGCGTTACCGAGTCCCTGTCCCGCGGGAAGCACCTGCTGCTCCGCGTGGAAGGCGGCGTCACCGTGCACACCCATCTGCGGATGGACGGCTCGTGGCGGGTCCGCCCGGCCGATGACCACGTCCCGGCCAGCCACCAGATCCGGCTGATCCTCGGCAACGACACCTGGCAGGCGATCGGCCACCAGCTCGGCATCGTCGAGGTGCTCCGGACAGCGCAGGAGGAGCGGGTGACCGGCCATCTCGGCCCGGACCTGCTCGGGCCGGGCTGGGATACCGGTGAGGCGGTGCGCAGGCTGGGCGCTGACCGCACCCGGCCGGTCGGTGAGGCCCTGCTCGACCAGCGGAACCTGGCCGGTGTCGGCAACCTGTACAAGTCCGAGGTCCTCTTCCTGCGCGGGATCAGCCCCTGGCGCCCGGTCGGCGATGTCACTGACCTGGCCGCCCTGGTGGAACTGGCCCGCCGCCTGCTGGACGCGAACAAGAACCGGATCGGCCAGGTCACCACGGGTGTGTGGCGGCGTGGCGAGGAGACCTGGGTCTACCGGCGGGCAGGCAGCCCCTGCCGCCGGTGCCGCACCCCGATCAAGACCGCGGCTCAGGGCCAGGTCCTGGAGGAGCGGGTGACCTTCTGGTGCCCGCGCTGCCAGTCCTGAGCCCGCCACGGTTCGTCCCGCCTGGTCGTCCCGCATCGGCTCCCCCGGGTCGTCCACCCCTGGCCGGCGAGTCGCGCCCCGGTGGCCTCCCGCACGGAGGCCACCGGGGCGCGACCGGATCGGGCCGGCGGCCGGCCCGCACCCTCGGCTCAGGCGTCGCGCTTGCGGAACAGGATGAGCCCGGCCGCGATGGCGATCGCCGCGTAGGCCGCGAAGACGCCGAACCCGGTCCAGGCGGAGAACAGGTGTGAGCCCGGATCGGCCGCCACCGTCCAGAGCTGGCTGCCCGCGTTGAACGGGATCCACTTGTCCACGTGGTCCTGCCAGGACTGCGGCAGGAAATTCGACAGGATCAGCACCACGAAGAGCAGCCCGATGGATGCCGTGATCGCCGCGGCGGTGTGCCGCAGGACGGCGCCGAGCCCGAACGAGAGCAGCCCGCAGACGGCCAGGAACAGGCCGCCGCCGATGACGGCGCGCAGCACGTGCGGCTGGCTGAGGGTGGTGTTCAGGTGCTTGCTGGACAGGATCGCCTGGCCGATGAGGAACGAGGCGAAGCTGGCGACCAGGCCGGTGACCAGCGAGACGGCGGCGAACACCACCGCCTTGGCCGCGAACAGGGTGCCACGGCGCGGCTGCACGGTCAGCGAGGTGCGGACCATCCCGGTGGCGTATTCGGAGGTGATCGTCAGCGCGCCGAGCACCACGATGATCAGCTGGCCGATGATCAGGCCGACGAGGCTGCGGAAGGTCGGGTCGAAGCCCGGCCCGTGCTCCCCGCCGCGCGATACCGCGCCCAGGCAGGCAAGGGTGCCCATCCCGATGGTCACGACGATCAGGGCGAGCAGGGTCCAGTACGTGGACCGCACCGAGCGGATCTTGGTGAGCTCAGAGCGCAGGGCCCCGGCGAAGCCGGCCCGCCCTGAGGGCGCGGGCAGCGCGGCCGCCCGGGTGTCGGGAGCCAGCTGCGTCGTCGCGGCCATGTCAGGCCCCCTGCCCGGAGTGAGCCGGCTGCCTGGGCGGTGCCCCGGGGACGCCCGCACGGAACTCGACGCTGCTCGAGGTCAGCTCCATGAACGCTTCTTCCAGCGAAGCCTGGGCCGGGGCAAGCTCGTGCAGCCGGATGGCGTTCTCGAAAGCCAGGTCACCGATCTGATCCGCGAACAGGCCATGAACCACGATCGCCTCCTCGTCTGTGGCGGCGAGGGCGCTGCCGCCGGCCGCCGTGACCATCTTGACCAGCGCTTCCCGCTGCGGGGTGCGGACCCGGACGGTCTGCACCGAGTTGCGCGCGATGAACTCGGCGACCGTGCAGTCCGCGATGAGCTTGCCCCGGCCGATCACCAGCAGGTGATCGGCGGTGTTCTCCATCTCCGACATAAGGTGGCTGGACACGAACACGGTGCGGCCCTCGGCGGCGAGCGCCTTCATCAGGTTCCTGATCCACAGGATGCCTTCCGGGTCCAGGCCGTTGACCGGCTCATCGAACATGAGGATGGCCGGGTCGCCGAGCAGTGCGGCAGCGATGCCGAGCCGCTGCCCCATGCCGAGGGAGAAGCCCTTGGAGCGCTTCTTCGCCACCTCGCTCAGCCCGACAAGCTCAAGCACCTCGCCGACCCGCCGCCGGGGCAGGTTGTTGGTCTGGGCCAGGCAGAGCAGGTGGCTGTAGGCGCTGCGCCCCCCGTGCACAGCCTTGGCGTCGAGGAGAGCACCGACCTCGCGCATGGGATGGGCGAGCTGCCGGAATGCCTTGCCATTCACGGTGACCGTGCCGACCGACGGGTGGTCCAGCCCGAGGATGAGCCGCATCGTGGTGGTCTTGCCCGCTCCGTTCGGGCCGAGGAATCCGGTGATCTTCCCGGATTCCACGCTGAACGAGAGATGATCGACGGCCACCTTGTCGCCGTACCGCTTGGTGAGGCTCCGCGCCTCGATCATGTGAATTCCTTTCGTGCGGCGCGGACCCCGTGCCCGCCGGCCGTGACTGCCAGTCTGGGGGCCCAGACGGCACCGCCGCGTCGGCCGCAATGCTGATCCCCATGCGACCGCAGGGGGATATGGATCTCCCCCTGCGTCCCCTTCGCCGGTTGTGAAACAGGCCGATGACCGGATCTCGCGGGCCTGATCAGGCCGGCCGGGAGACCGTGTCAGCCGCACCGGACGGCGCGCCGCTGGCCGCCTGCCTGAGCTGCTCCAGCCGCGGCTTGGAAGGCAGCAGGACGATGGCGAGCAGCACGCCGAGCCCGCACAAGGCGGCTGACGCGGCGAAGGCCCGTGCGTAGCCGTGGGTCGCGGCGACCGCGGGGGCCAGCCGGCCAGCGTGGTGCGCGACCAGGTAGCTGGCCGCAGCCGTGAGCGCTATGGTGCTCAGCGCAGCGGTGCCGATCGAGCCGCCAACCTGTTGCATGGTGTTGACCAGCGCCGATGCTACGCCCGCGTCCTGCGGCTGCACGCCGGCCGTGGCCGTGTTGATAGCCGGTGCGACGACCATTCCGAAGCCGAGCCCGAGGGCCAGCAGCGCAGGCAGCACCCCACTGGCATAGCTGGAGGTCACGCTGAGCTGGGTCAGGTAGGCCAGCGCGCCGGCCCCCAGCAGCATCCCGGTGGCGATGAGCGCGCGGGGCCCGAACCGGGGCAAGGTCACTGTGCTCGATGTGATGGAACTGACCAGGATGCACCCGACCATCGGCAGGAAGGCCAGGCCACAGGTGACCGGGCTGTATCCCTTGACCTGCTGCAGGTAGTAGGTCAGGAACAGGAAGACGCCGAAGATTGAGATGCCGACCAGGCCGACGGCGACGTAGGCGCCGCCCCGGGTGCGGTCAAGAATCACCCGCAGCGGCAGCAGCGGATGGCTGACCCGCCGCTCAGCGAAACCGAACGCGGCCAGCAGCACCAGGCCGGAGGCCAGGGACCCGATGGTGAGGGCGGCGGCCCAGCCGGCTGTTTCAGCGTGCGAGAAGCCGAAGACGATGCAGAAGAGCCCGGCCGAGGCCAGCAGCGTCCCGAGGTAGTCCAGGCGCAGGCGGCTGGATGGCCGGTTGCTGTGCATGTAGCTGAGCGCACCGGCCACGGCGATTGCCGCGAAGATCAGGTTGACGTACAGCGCCCAGCGCCAGGAGAGGTACTCGGTGAGCACCCCGCCGAGTATCAGGCCCACGGCACCACCGCCGACGGCGACGGCCCCGAAAACGCCGAACGCCCGGCCCCGGTCCCGGGGCTCCCGGAACGTGCTGACCAGCGTGCCCAGCGCGGCTGGGGCGAGAATCGCGCCGAACACGCCCTGCAGGGCGCGGGCGGTCACGAGCATCCCGAACGAGCTGGCGGCCCCGCCGAGAGCCGAGGATCCGGCGAATCCGATGAGGCCCGTGACGAAGACCCACTTGCGGCTGAACATGTCGCCGATCCGGCCGCCGAGCAGCAGCAGGCTGCCGAAGGCCAGCGCGTATGCCGTCACGACCCACTGCCGGCCGCTGTTGGCGAATCCGAGCGCATGCTGGGCCGAGGGCAGGGCGATATTCACGATGGTGGCGTCCAGGACCACCATCAGCTGGGCGATGGCGACTATGACCAGGATCAGCCAGCGGTGGTCGCTGGCCGGCCGCGGCCGGTCTTCATGAACGGGCAACGACATGGAGACCTGCCTCCGGTGGATGGCGGCTACGCGGCCAGGTGATCCAGGACGAGGCTGGGTAGCCAGTAATGGAGTAATAAACCCAAAATCTAGAGAGCAAATTATGGGTTGTCAAGCCCAAAATTGAAACCGTCCCTTGCTGCGCCAGCCGCCACGCGCCCCCGGGAAGCGGACTGGCCTGAGCACTCGGTGGCGGCCGGGGAGCTGCCCGGCCGGCGCACTCCGCAGCCCATCCCGCCGGAACCGATGATCATGCCGAGAGCGAGCCGATATGGCGGATCACGGTGTCGAGGGCCGCCTCGAGCGGCGCGGTGTCGCGGAGGGTCTTGCTCAGCAGCAGCCCGCCTTCCGCTGCCGCCAGGAGCGCGAACGCGAGCTGGCCGGGGGCCGCCTCGGGTCGCAGGTCGCCGCGGTCCTGCATGGCCTGAAGCCCGGCGCCGATGGCTGCCGCCCACTGACCGAACGTGTCAGCGAGGTCGGCTCGCGCTTGGGCATCAGTATCAGCGAGCTCGCTGGCCAGCGAGCCGATCGGGCACGCACCCTGGCACTGGCGGCGGCGCTGGGAGTTGACCAGCAGGTCACGCCAGGCCCGGAGGCTCTCCAGGCTGTCGAGACGGCTCAGCCACGGCCGCTGGCCTCCCAGCACCGCCTCGGCCTGCCTGGCGATGACCGCCCGGACCAAGGCCGCCTTGTCGGAAAAGTAGTGGTACAGCTGAGAACCACTCACCCTGGCGGCCTGCTGGACGTCCTGGACGCTCGTGCCGGCCACCCCGCGCTCATACATCAGCTCCGCCGCGGCGGCGACAATCCGGTCACGAGTGGCCCGGCCCTTGCGCGTCAGCGCCGGCGGCCTGCTGGAGACATCGGTAGACACGCACGCAGCATAGCAGTGTTATGGATTCAGCAACCCAGTACAGGTGCCTTGTTTTTGAAGTTGCCAGCCCAGCCTTGGCTGGCTGGGCGGCCGCGTCAGGCCGCGGGCCGGCCCTGCGCGCGCCGGACAGGATCGCGGAGATGCCTGGGCGGCCCCGTCCGGCGCGCGCCGGTCACCACTCGGCGAACACGGAAATGCCGCAGTACCACCCGCCGGAGGTGACGGCCCAGCCGTTAGCCTGAGTGCCAGTCGGCTCGTCGCCGACGTCATCGAGGAAACCCGACCCGGAATTGGGCGGGATGCCGTAAACATCATCGGACGCGTTAATACCGTTGGTGGAGACGGTAAGGCTGCCGAACCAGGGTGAGCCGACGGCTGCCGTATTCCAGAACATGGCGTAGCCGTAGGTCCCGCTCGGGTACCCGATGAGGCTTATGCTGCCGCACGGGCCTTTCGACGTCCCCTGGGCATCAGGAATGGCCTGGCCGCCCCGCGCCGCCGATGAACTGCCGATGACCGTTGCCGCCTGGGCCGCGGTCAGCCCAGGATTGGCCTTGACTGCGGCGGCCAGCGCATTCTCCTGTGCCGCCGTCAGATGCGTACCGGTCACCTGCACCGGCGTGCCCCCGGCGGTACCGCTCCGGCCCGCCGTGATGGCGGCGGACGCGGCAGCGGACGTGCTCGCTATGGCCAGCACGGCGCAGGCAACGCCAGCGCAGGCGGCGAGCCGGGATCGTGATCGTCGTAGCATGCTTCCTCCTCTTCGTTAATGTGCGCTCGCATTTCCGCAGGCATTTCCGCCTGCCATTAACAGGTCTCCTTCCAGCCGCTAATGGCTCCTATCGTCGGGCGTCCTGCCGTGTGGTTCCCAGGCGTTGCCTGTTGCCAAGCCAGTTGGCAACAGGAACGCGAGGCGCATTGATCATCAATCTGGTGCGGCCCGCGCTCGTGTTTACGCAGGGTGCCCGGCTGGCGTGCGGCCCGCGCCCCCGTTGTCTGGCCGGCCCGGCCCGCCAGACCATGGGCCGGCCGGTGACCGGTCCGCCGGCCCGCGGCGGCGGGTCCCCCGGGCATACCTGAAACGGTCCCTGGAGCCGTAGGATTCGGTAGGCGCCTGAGCAGGGGATGGAATCCATGGAAACGCTGTCTGCTGAGCCTGTGCCGCGGGTGCCGCATTCCGGTGCGGCCGAAGGCGGCGCGGCCTGGGTGTGGAGTGGCCGGGTGCGTCATTTCGCCCGGGCGTACTGGGTGGATATCGCGTGGGTGGGGTTCATCGGGCTGAACCTCATCGCGATGCGAGTCATCCCGGCCTGGCAGACCATCCCGTTTCTCATCATCTGGGTCAGCCTGACCACTCTCTACGGGTTCCGCCTGTGGCGCCTGGGATCCACCCTCCTCACGGTCGGGGTGGTGACACTGTCCACCGGCGGCCTGATCGGCTGGCAGGTCCTGCGCGGGCAACAGGACGCGGACTACCTCGCCGAGGTCCCCCTGGTCGCCATGATGTTCGTGGTGATGGTCCTGCATTCCCGCAGGCGGCTCGCGGCCCTGGAGGAAATGAAGCGCGTCTCAGAGCGCAACCTGCACCTGCTCGACCAGCAACGGCAGTTCCTCCAGGACGTCTCCCACGAGCTGGGCACGCCCATCACCATCGCGCTCGGCCACACCGAGCTCATCACGCACGCCGCCACCGACCAGGCGATCGCCAAGGACGCCCGGGTGGCCGTGGATGAGCTGCTCCGGATGCGCCGGCTGGCCCACCGGCTGATGCTGCTGGCCGCCACGGACAGCCCCGACTTCCTGCACCTGGCTCCCGTGGACGCCGCTGAGCTCGTGGTGGAGACATTGCACCGGTGGGGCCAGACGCCACGGCGCTGGTCGCTCGGTGCCCTGGCCGAGGCGAGCGTGCAGGCCGACGGGGACCGCCTGACCCTGGCCCTGGACGCGCTCATCGAGAACGCGATCGATCACACCGACCTTGACGGACAGATCGAACTGAGCGTCCGCCGCGAGGGCGAGCAGGTCATCCTCGCCGTCACGGACTCAGGATCCGGCATCCCCGCGGCCGAGGTCGGGCGGATCTTCGGCCGGTTCACCCGGGTCGATACCGGCCGCAACCGGGAGACCGGCGGGTTCGGCCTCGGCCTGGCGGTAGTGAAGGCGATCGCGGAGGCCCATCACGGCTCAGTCCATGTCCAGAGCACAGTGGGCCACGGCTCGGTGTTCGAACTGCTGCTGCCCGCGTACCCGGCGCGGTCCGGGACCGGGCCGCCGCCGGACCGGCGGCTCCTGGCCGGCTAGCGGCCAGATCCGCGGACGACCTGAGCCGCCCCCTGAACCGGTGCTGTGCGGGGTCACCGCGGCCGGGCCGCAGGATCGTGTCCCGGCCGGCCCGGGTCAGTTACTGGCCGTTGGCGGAGAAGTGCTGGTAGTCCTTCGGAGCAATCCAGGCCCCGCCCCAGGTCCAGCCGATGGTGTCGAACGCATGCCACGCGGCGTCCCCGTACCTGATCATCGCCGGGCTCGACCGTGTCCGGTCAGACCAGGCCGCCGCCGCAGGCGGGTCGACAGCACCACCGCTGACCTCTGGATTCTCGAATGGATTGACGTCAACGGCCAGGCCGTAGGCGTGCTGTGACCATACGGCCGTGCCGGGGACGAGCCGGCAGTTGAAGGCTGAGGTGTTGTCGGCCAGCATCGACCGTTCGTCGTCGCCTCCGAAGTCATCCACCACCCGCATCTGCCTGACCGGGAACCGGGCGGCGAGCAGCAGGCGGAAGGCGCGCGTGACGCTGGCGGCGGCGGACTCGTTCACCACGAGCTCACCCTGATGAACGCCCTGATCAAAGCCCCAGTAGCTGAGCCGGAGCAACCTCAGCCGGTTCAGGCTGACCGGGCAGCCCCGATGCCAGGAGACCCCGGTCATCCGCGCCCGCATCGCCGCCGTCAGAATCGATGCACTGGCCCGGAAGGCCGGCCTCGGCGGTACCAGGCGGCCGGGAGCCGTCGCGGAATCGGCCGACGCCGGCGTGCGGGCCGACCCGGATGCTCGGCCACTGGGCAGCGGAACATGTGATCGCGCCGGAGTGCCTCTCGGCGCAGGAGTGGGGACCGGCGAGGCGGCGTGCGGCCGGCCGCACCCCCCGGTGATGAGGCCAAGCGGCAGCAGTGCGACGGCTAGGGCGGTTGCCGCCCGGGTCCACCACGGACAAGCCGCATGCCCCCTCGCCATCGTGGCACTGGTCACCTGACGTCGCATCATCCTGGCCTCCGGGCGGGTGGTCGGGCGCCCCGCCGTCCCCTATTCGCCGGCGATGGCGGTGACGGCCTGGCCGGGCAGCAGCTGGCCGGCCAGCGACCCGTACCAGGGGGCGTTGTAGTTGTCCACGCCGCCATTGGACTTCAAGATCCAGTACCCGCCGCTGGCAGGATCAGCGGCCAGCCCCACCGGGCTCACACCGGCCGGGAGCTTCCCGGCATCCGAGCCGTGCCACGGCGCCCCGAAATTATGCACCCCGCCGTCAGACGTCAGGATCAGGTAGCCACCCCCGGACGTGCCGGCGATGGCGGTGACGGCCTGGCCGGGCAGCAGCTGGCCGGCCAGCGACCCG
>CAYPQM010000005.1:0-4090 GCA_964412845.1 uncultured Streptosporangiaceae bacterium | reverse complement strand
AGCTTCCCGGCATCCGAGCCGTGCCACGGCGCCCCGAAATTATGCACCCCGCCGTTCGAGGTCAAGGCGAGGTAGCCAAGTCCGCGGAGGGCGTCGAGGGTCACGAACGAGTATCCCCGCGCCCGCAGGTCCTTGATGATGGCCGGCAGTGCGTCCGCGTCCAGAGTCGAGTGGTCCGTCGGGTTCGAGCCACAGTGCATGAGTACGATCTCGCCGGGCTGAAGGCTCGCGAGGACACGGTCCGCGACAGTCTGCGCTGTGCGGCCACCCGAGGTTCCCTCCCAGCCGAGGGTGTCAACCGTCCAGCCGACCGGCACGAAGCCAACGGAGTTGACGACCGAGATCGTGTGCGAGTTGCGATCCCCGTAAGGGAAGCGGAACCAGGGCCACGGATCCGCGCCCGTCACTGACATGATCTGCGCTTGGGCTCCGAGCACCTGGTCGCGTATCTGCGCGTCAGTCAGGCTGGTGAAGTACGGGTGGGAGATCGAGTGGTCACCGACTCGTTCGCGCGCGGCCACGATCGCCCTGGCCTGAGCCGGGAAGCCGGTGACGAAGTCGCCGGTGAGGAAGAACGTGGCTGGCACGTGTTCCCGGCTGAGCGTGCCGAGGATGCTGCTCACGCCATCAGCGTTGGCCCCGGCATCGAAGGTGAGCGCGACCACCTTGTGGGTGGTCGGGATGAGGGTCCACTCGCGGCCGCCGAGGCCTCCCGGGAGCGGATTCGCCGCCGCGGAAGCGGCCGGTGCCGATGACGCCGCTGAAGGCGCGCAATACGCCACGAGGGCACCGACCGAAACGAGCGTTATGACGACCGCCCACGCCATCCGCCCGGCCCTCCGGGCCGGCATCGCGAAGTACCGCCGCGATGCGGCCCGGCCTGCCGGGCGTGCGGAACGAGACCCCGGGAACCCGTCTCGCCTGCTTGAGCTTTCCATTGTCATCACGACCCTCGACGGAGCCCCCAAACCAGCAAAGCAACACCCGGCCCGGACTGAGCAGTGCTGTCGGTCCCTAAGCCGGGGGACGATCGGCCGGTGTACGGACGTGGTCAGCGGGGGCCGCTCCGCATCCGCCAGCCAGGGGGGCCATAGGCCCGTGCGCGGGGAGCCCAACGGCCCTACTGACGAGTAACCACGGGCCGGATGCTGTAGGTGCTGGCGCAGGCCAGCTCGCAGAGTCCCCGAAAGGGCCTTATCCGAAGGAGGCGGGGTTGATGTTGTCCCTCGCTCCAGATTTCTGGCCATGGTTCTGGGCGATCCTCGCCACCGGCGCCGCGCTGACCATCGCGCTGTCAGCGATGATCGCTACCCTCTCGCCGCCTTGGACCGGATGGCACCACCAGCCACACACCCCGGCCGCACCGCACCGGTCAGCTAAGGCAGCCGCACGCGGCCACGACCGCCCGTCCCGGCCCAGGCCCGCAGCAGCGTAACCGGCACCGGCTGCCTCCGGCACGGCACGATGCGGCGAGGGTGGGCTGGGTGGCCAACCGCCGCGCCCGCGCGAACCAGCGGCGCCCGCTCGCGCGGCGCCAGGATCTGCGCGGTCGCGGGTGGGATGCTGGCCGGCCAGGCCACGGTCGGTGGCTACTATGACTCCCGAGGGAGCACCAGGCGGCTGGTGGCGGGGCCGACGAACCCGCACGGGCGGCCGTCGGCGGGGGCAAGCGTGCCAGCGCCCGAGGGGTGGCCGCTCGGCCGGTCACTGGCGTTCTTCTGAAGGGCATGGTCACCACGGCAGCTAGGGCGCGTCTCGTAGAACTTGGCCGTCGCGAGCGGCGGTCTGGAGGGATGGACCGCCAGGCGGAGGAGGAGCCAATCACGGAGCTATTGGCGGCGGCGACAACGCGGCCAGGCGCCCTCCCCTGGACGCGCAGCGGGCTGAAGATCTGCGAGACACGCCCGAGCGGCGGCACGCAGTGAGCACCGGGTCATCGACGCCCTGGCCCCGGCCGCGGCCGCTGATCGGGGACACCACCAGCAGCGCCGAGCGGGCCGGCGATCCCACGAGCTGGGCGCTGCCCGCCGCGACGCGCGCTGCCCTGGCTGAGGTCATCGCCGCCCGGCGGGACGTGCGCCGTTTCCGGCCGGATCCCGTCGGCGACGACATCATCGATGAGGTGCTGGCGGCTGGCCACGCGGCGCCCAGCGTCGGGCATTCCCAGCCGTGGCGTTTCCTGGTGGTGCGGGATCCGCGGCTGCGGGCCAGCGCGGCGGTCATGGCCGACCGCGCCCGGCTGGCCCAGGCCCGGCAGCTCGACGCGGACAGCGGACGCCATCTGCGCAGCCTGCAGCTGGAAGGGATCCGCGAAGCCCCGGTGGGTGTCGTGGTCTGCTGTGACCGCCGGGCGCGCCCGGCTGGTGTGCTGGGCCGGGCCACCTTCGCCGACGCGGATCTCTGGTCCTGCGCGTGCGCGATCGAGAACATGTGGCTGACCGCTCGGGCCCGCGGCCTCGGGCTGGGCTGGGTCACCCTGTTCGACCCCGATGAGCTGAACGCTCTGCTCGGCCTGCCCGCCGGTGTGGTGACGCTCGGCTGGCTCTGCCTCGGCTGGCCTGATGAGCGCCCTCCCGCACCGGGACTGGAGCGCCACGGATGGTCCCAGCGGCTCCCGCTGGCCGAGGTCGTCATGCAGGACCGCTGGCCCCCCGTGGCGGCGCCCGCTGCGCCCCGTGATCGCGCGTCCACCGCGGCGGGTGCGCGGACCCGCGCCCGCGACCGCGAGGACCGCCTGCTGGCCGCGCCCGGGTCGCTGGGGCTGCTCGGCGAGACGCTGCTGCGGGCCGGATCCATCGCCGCCCGCGGAGGCGCCGGCACCCTGATCATCGCCGCCGCCGACCACCCTGTCACGGACCTGCGGGTCAGCGCGTTCCCGCGCAGCACCACCCGCCTCGTCGCCAGCGCGCTCGCCGCCGGGGAGGGTCAGGGCGCCGCCATGGCCAGAGCCGCCGGCCTGGGCGTATGCCTAGCCGACTGCGGCATCGACGGTGCGCCCATCGACGGCTGGCGGCCCGTCCGACCGTCCGGCGTGCGGGGCGACCTGGCCAGTGCCGACGCGCTGGAGCGGGCTGCCGTGGCGTGGCTGCTCGAGGCGGGGGAACGGACCGGCCACGAGTTCGCGGCGGCCGGCCCGGTCGCTCTCGGCGAAGTCGGCATCGGCAACACCACCGTCGCCTCGGCGGTCGCCGCAGCCCTGCTGGCCACGCCGGCCGAACAGCTCGTGGGGCGCGGGGCGGGCAGCGACACGGCCATGGTCACCCGCAAGCGCGATGTCGTGACGCAGGCCCTGGCCCGGATGGGCGAACGGCTCCCGCCGGCGGGCCAGCTCAGCAGGTCCTCCGTCGAGGACCTGCTCGGCGGGGTCGGCGGCCCCGAGCAAGCCTTCCTCACCGGAGTGTGCCTGGGCGTGGCCGGCGCGGGCGGGCTCGTCGTGCTCGACGGCCTGCTGACCACCACCAGCGCGCTCGTCGCCGTCCGGCACCGGCCCGAGGTCCAGGCCCACTTGATCGCCGGGCATCTCAGCGCGGAACCCGCGCACCAGCATGTGCTTGATGCCCTCGGCTTGGAGCCTCTCCTCGACCTGCGGCTACGCGCTGGCGAGGGGGTGGGGGCCGTGCTCGCACTGTCGCTTATCACCCAGGCGGAACAGGCGCGGCGGATGACGGCCAGCACCGACTGACATCGGCGCCCCTGCCGCCGGGCCCGGCACGCCGCGAGCTGCCCTCGCGCGCGCCTGCGGGCTACCGGTCGCGCCGCGCCCGCGGGCCCAGCACCAGGTCGGGCTGCTCCCTGATCAGGGGAAGCAGGACGGCAGCGGCGGGCGCGGCCTCGATGAGGCGGGTCGTCGCGCGTCCCGCCGTGCCGTATCGGATCGCGTCGGCCTGCCTGAGCAGCGGCTCCAGGCCGGGAAAATCACGGTCCTCGTAGTAAGGATCGTCGGTGTGACGACGCGCCGTCACGGTCAGCACCGGCCCGCTGCTGGTGATCACATGCAGGGTCTCCACCCGGTTGAAGAGCCAGGGCACCTCGGCCAACTCCTCGATCCCATGCGCCAGCGTGAACGCCTCCAGGCCGACGCCGAGCAGCA
>CAYPQM010000004.1:0-90534 GCA_964412845.1 uncultured Streptosporangiaceae bacterium | reverse complement strand
CGACCCATACGCCGACAGCAACACACGCATTTCGCGACTCCATTTTCCGCAGGTTCTGGCCTCGGCCAGCGATTCTGCAGCACGACCCGGGTCTTGCCGCAAGCCCCCCGGTGCGTTATATGTTGAGAGTGGAAGGGAGTGGGTACTCTCCTTTCTTTGATCATCCGCTGTGGACGGGCACCTCCTCGCGAGGCGGCGGCGCCCCGCGGAGTCCGTCGCGCCGCACGAGCGCTGGGCGGAACTCGCCAAACACATGCACGACACTGAGCACGCCGGCCACGACACGACGTAGACGCCCATTGCGGGCCGATCTCGTCTCATCACCCGTGCGGCACGCTCGTCCCGGCCGAGGCCACGTCCCGCGGACGGGCACAATGGTGGGGTGGACGAAGCCGTGCGGGATTATATCGACGCCATCACCCCCGGGCACCGCGCCCTGTTTGACCGGCTCCACCGGCTGATCCTGGCGGCGCACCCCGGGGCAGCGGTGATTATGTCGTACCAGATTCCCACCTATAAGGTCGGCAACCGCCGCCTCTACGTCGGCGCATGGAAGCACGGCCTGTCCCTCTACGGCTGGCAACAGGGCCGCGACGCCGGTTTCACCGCCCGGCATCCCGCGCTCATCTCGGGCCAGGCGACCATCCGGCTGCGACCCGAAGACGCGGCCGACATCCCGGATGCCGAACTCCTCGACCTGGTGCGCGCCGCCCTGGAGTCTTGATCAGAAACCAGGTACCGCCGAACTAGTGCAGCGCCTCCACAGTGCTTTCCACCTGAGCCCGCAGCTCGCCGAGCGAGATGGCAGCCGCAATTTCACCACGTGGGCGGCCAGGATCAGGCAAGCCATCAGCGCATTCATTCTTGCCTTGGTGGCTCACCCGCCCGGGGCGCGTTCTCTCCGGCCGGCCGCGGTGCTCGCTAAACTCAGGCCCATGCTGACGTTCGGCGTGGTGGCGCTCGGGGTCACCGACGTGCAGCGGGCGGCGGAATTCTGGTCAGCGGCGCTGGGCTATAAATTGCGCGAGGATGGATTCGGCGGATGGGCGAAGGTGCTCGTGCCACCGAACGGGGCCGGAACGGCGATCGCGCTCCAGCTCAGCCAGACGCCGCCGCAAGATCACCCGCGCCTGCACGTTGACCTGCATGTGGCCGATGCCGGCGAGCAGGAGGCCGAAGCGGCCAGGCTCGTGTCGCTGGGCGCCAGGCGGGCCGGCTGGGACAGCTACCCGGAGGATCCGGACTTCATCGTGCTGGAAGACCCCGAAGGCAACCGGTTCTGCATCGTCGACCTCAGCCATGAGCACGCCTAGCTGGCTCTACCGACTTCTCCGACCCGCCCCTGGCGGCGTGTAAGCCATATCCCGCGAAACCCGCTGCGCCCGAACACAAACAGTAACCACCAGCCATACCAGCGACCGGTGAGGAATTTGTCAGGCGCCGAACTAGCGGTCCGGCACACCCCCGGTCGTAAGAGTGGGGGTTTGCTTAACATTAACGAGTTCCCCCGCGATTGAGACGGGGGCTGCAGCAGCGATGGTGTGGTGCCAGCCCGCCCGATCGCCGTCCTGGCAAGATATCGGCATGGAACGTGTGATTGGAATCGGCGGGTACTTCATGCGGGCCGCCGACCCGGCGGCCCTGGGCGCGTGGTATCGCGATTGCCTGGGCCTGGACGCCGATGAGAACGGCCTGTGGCGTCAGGAAGCCGGGCTGACAGTGTTCGCGACGTTCGAGTCCGGGACCGACTACTTCGGGTCCCGCGCCCAGCAGACCATGCTCAACTTCCGGGTCCGCGACCTGGATGCGATGCTCGCGCAATTGCGCGCCAAGGGAGCGGACGTGGCTGAAGAGACGCAGGACATGGAGGGTGTCGGCCGGTTCGGCTGGGTCACCGATCCTGAGGGCAGCCGGGTTGAGCTGTGGCAGCCCGCCTGACCGCGTCTGCACGCAGGCGGTGACGTGCTGGTGGCCTGCTAGGTTGCCGGGGTGTGAACTTTGGTCAGGCCCGCGCGGCCATGTCCCATTCCGCCTTCTGCGGGCTGTCACGGGGAGCATATGTCGGCCGACTTAGCCTCCTGCCCTAGCAGTGCGAAACCAGCACATGAGACTGCGTTCAGTGTTCGGGATGGCCCGGGCACCGGTAGTCCCCGGAAACTCGCTCAGCCGGCGTTGGGGCGGCAGTGCGCCGCTCCGTGGGTGGGCGGGACGTCGAGGGTGGGGTTGCGGCCGAAGAAGCCGGTGGGCTTGAGGGTGAACCCGCACCGGCTCACCGGCATGACGGGCCAGTCCTCCGGCCGCGGGAAGTGGGTGGGCCCGAACGTGTGCCACAGGACGACATCCGCGCCATCGATGTGGTGGTCCCCAGCGATGAACGCAGGAATACCCCCACCACCCGGATGCTGGTTCACGAAGTCGCCGGCCGAGTAACGGTGCGCCGGGTCATACCGGGTCACCCACAGGTGGTTTGTGGCGAACCGGGCCCTCGCGTACAGCGACGACGACGGGTCGGCCAGCAGGGTGGGCGCGGCCTGCGGGTAGAGGGTGAAGCTGACCGGCCGGCCGAACCGGTTGGTCACCTCAGGGTTGCTCACCCGCCAGACCCGGTCCCGCTCGGGCGCGGCCCGGCGGCCAGCTTCTGACTCCCGGGACAGGCGCGTCACCTGCTGGACGAGCGCGTTGCCGTAGGGGTTCTCCGGACCGACCGGGCTGCCCTGCACGTCGATCTCATCGACCGCGTTGACCTGGCCGTCGATCATCATGTCCAGGCGGGCGCTGAACAAGTGCTGGTGGGCCGGGGCACCCAGCCCCGGCGCGACCTCAGTCGCGTGCGGATGACCCGGGCCCGGGTAGGCGGAGGTGAAGATGACCCCGGTCAGCTTGACCTCGCACTCGATGGTGCCATCCAGGTAGAAGTACCAGTAGAAGCCGTAGTCGTAGTTGCCGACGGTGGTGAAGAACGACACGACCAGGCGGCGCTGGCGGCGGGACTGGGCCGACCCGTTGAAGATGTCGGTGTGCTTCCACAGGATGCCGAAGTCTTCCTCGTGGATGCAGATCGCATTGCGGATCACCCGGGGCTCGCCCTGGTCGTCGGTGACCGTCGCGTCGAGATAGGCGATCTCGCCGAGGCAGTCGCAGCCTAGTTCCAGCGAGTTCGCCCACTTGCCAACCAGGTACTCGCCGGAGTCGAAGTAGTTCTGCCAGTACCGGGTCGGGCCCGGGTCGCCGTAGGGCACGACCATCTCAGGTATCGACGCGCGGTAGATCACCGGCCGCCGCTGGCCGCCGTCATCCAGGCTGATCTGGTGCAGGGACAGTCCCTCGCGGGTGTCGAAGCCGATCCGGAACGACCAGTTCTGCCATTCCACCGCGTTGCCTTCCAGGGTGAAGCTCGGCCCCTCCGGCTGGGTGATCTCGATCGGCTTCAACGAGGTGCGGAGCGGCCCGCTGACCGCCGGGTCGTCGTAGTCGCCTGACTCCCGCGGGACCGGCATGTCGAGTTCGTCGATCACCTTGAAGACCCGTCCCTCGATCAGGTCCACAAACGCGGCCACGCCGTCCACCGGATGCGCCCAGGCCAGGTCATGCTCGTTTTCCTGGAGGAACGCCATGACCCGGACCATCCGGCGGCCTTGCTCATCCCCGTAGGAGCCGGCCGTCAGCGGGCAGGCACGGATCTTCGACACGTCGGTAAGCCCGCGCCGCGCCATGGCCGCGCGCCACTCCGGGTCCGCGTGCACTACCTGCTCGGCCAGCGCGTAGTCCTGGTCGATGATCGGCAACTGGCCGTCGACCCGCGGGTCCAGCACCCGGCGCGACACCACCTCGCCACGGGTCAGCGACACGATCACATCGCTCGACTCCCCGCTGACCACGTCGATCAGGAACGCCCGCAGCCGGCGATCCGGCGGCCCCTCCGCCGCGTCCGCGAGCACCTGGCCTTTCGGCGGTTCTTCCAGGCCGTAGTAAGCGAACCTGGTGGTCTCCGTCAGCAGGCCCGCCCCGACGAGGATCTGCCGGCCGGACAGGTACTCCTCCGCGCTAGCCGGGTCGAGGGGGTGCGCGGGTAGCGGGCCGGGCACCTCTGCGGACCGCACGGCGGTGTCAGTCATGGTCTCTCTCCCTGATCCGATGGGTGCTCAGCCTGAGGTACCTGAAAGACCAGGCCCGGAAAGCGTGTCCCCAGCCCGGACCGGAGGCACTCAACGCGGTGCGTGCCAGCCCGGTATCTGGCCGGGCCGGCACGCACCGGGCTGCCGCCCAGCCCGGCAGCGCTTTGGTTGCGGACTGGTTACTCGTCCGCGACGATCGAGCCAACCCGGTCCCCCAGCGACGGATCACGCCTGGTCAGTACAAGTGAGTAGATCACGGACAAGGCCACGATGATCAGCGCGGCGATGGGGAACCAGCTGTACGGCGGATCCTGCCCCGGCTTCGACAGGTAGTAGACGGGCACCGCGATCGCGATCATGCCAAGGATCGGCAGGATGAGGTGCTTGACCACGCTGAACTCCTGCGGCCGGAACTTCCGGTAGTAGAACGGCAGCGCGAGGTTCGACAGGAAGTACACGACCAGGATCAGGATCGTGCCCATCGTGGACGACTCGAAGAAGAAGTTGATCGGGTCCATGCTCCCGGTGTGGCCGCCGATCACGTGGCCGAGAGCCCAGACGATGATGAGCGCCGACGCGATGCCCACGAAAGTGAAGATCGCGTTCATCGGGGTGCGACGCTTCGGGTGGACCTTGCCGATCCAGCCGGGGAGCAGGCCTTCGCGGCCGGCGTTGAAGATCAGTCGGCACTGGGAGTTGACCGCCGCGATGAGCACGCCCAAGGTCGAGGTCAGCCCAGCGATGTAGGCGAAGAACGCGAAGCTCGCGAGGACGCCCTGGGCAACTGAGATGAAGGGGATCTCCGCCGCGGCGAGCTTGGCGCCGTTGTTGTGGAATCCCTCTACCGTCGCGTAGGCGAACAGGACGTAGCTGACGACCATGAGGCCGATGGACAGGAAGACGGCCCGGGGCACGTTGCGCCGGGGGTTGCCGGTCTCCTCCGCCAGGGCTGCTGAGTTCTCCCATCCGATGAACAAGTAGATCGCCAGCGGGAACCCGGCCGCCAGACCGGTGAATCCGTTGGTGATGTTGCCGGGATTGAAGGGGGCCAGGCTGAGGCTGCCGCCATTCTTGATCAGGAGCGCGATCGAGACGACGACGAGCACCAGCAACTCGAAGCCGAAGAAGAAGCCGGCCAGCTTGGTCGAGACCGCCACGCCGCGGATCATCATCGCCACGGCACCCGCGGTCAGCAGCACGGTGAGGATGCCCCAGGGGATGTTCCAGCCGAGGTAGTGGTTCAACGTGAGGGACAGGAAGCCACCGGCGACCGCGAGCACCGACGAGATCGCGATGATGTAGCCGATACCGCAGAGCAACGCGGTGGTTACCGCACTGGTCCCGCCGAACGTCTTGCCAACGAACGAGATGAATCCGCCAGTCGATGGGTGGGCCCGGGAGAACTGGGCCAGCGTGTTGCCGAGCAGCGCGATCGCGATGCCGGCCACGATGATCGTCAGCGGGGCGGCGATGCCCGCGGTGACGACCAGAAATGCGAAGCCGAAGAAGAAGCTGTAGGCGGGCCCGATGTTGGCCATCGTCGAGGCCGAGATGTCCACCAGGCTGAGGGCACCGCGGTGCAGCCGGTCCGGAGATTCCGGCGCCTTGGTCTCCGAGAACGGCGTGGAAGCCGTGTCGCTCATGTCCACTCCCTCATCTAGGCCCACCGTTTCGGCGGTGGTCATGGACTTCTAAATGCGATCTTCCCTCGCCAGTGAGGGCCTCGCTAGCCTGCGTTTCGGTAGGGCCTGCGGGTAGGTCTGCCCGGCCCACCCCGGCCAGACCTGGTCGACAGCTCCCACTGGCGTCTTTCTCCGCATCCTCTGCGAGGGCCGTGCGGGGGGTGCGTACGTCACCCGCAGCGGCGAAGGCGTTCCGGCGTATTTTGGCAAGCGCTTTCCCAATTAGGCGCAAGTTACCTGACCTGTGACCTGCACGCAAGAGTCGTTACCGGAAAGAGGTGATCACGCGCTCGGGCAGATCGAAGCTCCCCGGCCGCGGCCGGCCAGGTCGGCAGTCATGCCGGACCGCAGCCCATTCGCGGGCTCCACCAGCGGCGAGCACAGCGTTCACAGTCCTCACACACCGCCCTCGGTCTACAGCAAGATCGACAGTAGCCGCTGTCACGCGGACGGGCGGGGGGTGGTGCTCTCTCTCAGGACCACTTCACCCGGGACCGGCATGATCCGTGGCCGGGCTGCCGCCGGGTCGCCGAGGACCAGGTTGGCCGCCATCTCGCCCATCGTCTTGAGCGGCAGCCGGACGGTGGTCAGCGGCGGGTAGACATCCCGCAGGGTGACGATGTCGTCGAAACCCGCCACGGCAATGTCAGCCGGCACGGAGAGCCCTTCGGCCCGGAGCCGGGCCAGCGCGCCGACCGCCATGACGTCGGTGACCGCGAAGACGCAGTCCGGCAGCGGGCCGCCGCGGGCCAGCACCGAGCTCATCGCCTCATAGCCGCCGTCCCTGGTGAACGCGCCGTAGATGATGTCCCGCTGATCCAGGCTGACCGACCAGGCCCGCAGGCCCGCGATGAACCCGGTCAGCCGGTCCCGCGCGGTGAGCAGGCCGCGTGGGCCCGCGAGCACGGCGAAACTGCGGTGCCCCTGCGCCACGAGGGCCTGGGCCAGCGACTCGGCGCCGGAGGCGTTCTCCGGCATGATCGTGTCCACGCCGAGCAGGTCCTGCCCGACGCAGACGACCCGGCCGTGGGCGCGCCGGAAGGCCTCGATCTCCTCGCGCAAGCCGTCGCGGGCGGCGACGTCGTCGGACCGGCTGCCGATCAGGATGACCGCCCGGGCACGCTGGGCACTCATCAGCGAGACGTACTCCCGCTCCCCGGCCTCCCCCGCCGCGGTACTGGACAGGCACACGAGCAGCTGGCGGGAGTAGGCGATCTCCATGAGGCCGGCGGCGATAGTGGAGAAGTACGGGTCGGCGATATCGTGCACGACCACGCCGATGGTGCTGCTCTGCCCGGTGGCAACGGCTCTGGCCTGGAGATTGGCCGTGTAGCCGAGTTCAGCCACCGCCTTGTTGACCCGGTCGATCATTTTCTGGCCGACCTTGCGCGGACCCGCACTGACCACCCGCGATGCCGTGGTCAGCGAGACTCCCGCCCGGTCCGCGACGTCCTGCAAGGTGACCCGGGACGGACGGGGCGCACCGTCCACGGCACCGGCGGCCCGGCGGCGGCGCCGGCCACCGGGATTCGGCTCGGCCACGGTGTCTCCCATAGGCGCAGTGCCCTGATGCCCGTCCTGACTTGACCCATGTTTCCCGGCCAGCCTAGTCTCGGGAAAGTGCTTTCCCAAGTTGAGGCACATCACAGCGCCGCCGAAGGGTCCGCTATGTCGCGCAAGGTCGTCCAGGTTGCCGTGAACGGTGTCACCGGCCGGATGGGCTACCGGCAGCATCTGGTCCGGTCCCTGCTGAGCATCAGGGAACAGGGCGGCGTGCTCCTTGACGACGGAACGGCAGTTTTCCCCGAGCCTGTCCTCGTCGGGCGCAACGAGGAGAAACTACGCGACATCGCCGAGCGGCACGGCATCCAGCGCTGGACAACCAGCCTCGAGGAGGTGCTCAGCGACCCCGGCATCGACATCTACTTCGACTCGCAGGTGACCACCGCGCGGGAGGCGAGCCTGCGCCAGGCCATCGCGGCAGGCAAGAACGTCTACACCGAGAAGCCCATCGCCGAGTCGCTGAGCGGGGCGCTGAACCTCGCCTGCGCGGCGCGCGCGGCCGGGATCACCCACGGCGTCGTCCAGGACAAGTTGTTCCTGCCCGGGATGATCAAGCTCCGGCGGCTGATCAAGGAAGGATTCTTCGGACGGGTCCTGTCGGTCCGGCTCGAGTTCGGCTACTGGGTATTCGAGGGTGATGGCCTCGCCGCGCAGCGACCCTCCTGGAACTACCGGAAAGAACAAGGCGGCGGCATCGTCCTGGACATGTTCCCGCACTGGCAGTACCTGCTTGAGGACCTCTTCGGCCCGATCAGAGCCCTTTACGCCCGGCACGCAACGCACGTGCCGGTCCGCTGGGACGAGTCCGGGGTGCGATACGACGTCACCGCGGACGACGCCGCCTATGCGCTTCTTGAGTTTGAGGGGGGTGCCGTGGCGTCGGTCAATTCTTCATGGGCGGTGCGGGTGAATCGGCGTGAGCTGGTCGAGTTGCAGGTGGACGGGACCCAGGGCAGCGCCGTGGCGGGACTGCGCAACTGTGCCGTGCAGCACCGGGCCGCCGCGCCGAGGCCGGTGTGGAACCCCGACCTGCCTGACCCGATCGACTATCTGGCGCAGTGGACCGACATCCCGGACAATGGCACCTTCGACAATGGGTTCAAGGTGCAGTGGGAGCTGTTCTTGAAGCATGCCGTGGCGGGCACACCCTTCCCGTGGGATCTCACCGAGGGGGCCAAGGGCGTCCAGTTGGCGGGGCTCGCGATGCAGTCGTCGGCCGAGGGCAGGCGCATCGAAGTACCGCGCCTGGCGGCCTGATGACATCCCGGATCCGGCTGCCGGGCCGGCTGAAGCCACTGCTCATCCGGCCACCGACCTGGGCGGACCGCCATCCCAGGCCGGTCTCGCGGCGGGTCTACGCGGCCGCGCACGTGGCCGCGTTCCCGGACGGCACCATCGACTGGGACGCCACGATGGCGTTCCGGGATCATCTGTGGGCGCACGGTTTCGCGGTCGCCGACGCCATGGACACCGCACAGCGCGGGATGGGCCTGACCTGGGATCAGGCCAAGGAGCTCATCACGCACTCGGCCCGCCGCGCCGCCGCTCACCGCACCGCGGCTCAGCACACCGCAGCTCAGCACACCGGAGCTCAGCACACCGGGGCCCCGCCTGCCTGGGCCCAGGACGCCGCCACCGGGAGCGCGGCCATGCTGGCCTGCGGGGCGGGAACCGATCAGCTGCCAGCGGGCCGGAGCTACCGGCTGGCTGAGATCACCACGGCCTACGAGGAGCAGATGGACCTGGTCCAGGCTGCAGGAGCCCAGGTGATCTTGATGGCGAGCCGGGCGATGGCGGCCAGCGCCCAATCCCCCCGCGACTACCTGAACATCTACGGGTACCTGCTCGGCCAGGCCGACCAGCCGGTCATCGTGCACTGGCTCGGCGAAGCCTTTGACCCCCGGTTGCGCGGTTACTGGGGCGCCGCGGATTTCGAGACGGCGGCCGACACGGTGATCGAACTCGTGCAGCGGGCCGAGGGCAAGGTCGACGGCGTCAAGCTGTCAGTGCTCGATTCGAAACATGAGCTGGCGCTACGCCGACGGCTGCCACCTGGCGTGCGCCTGTACACGGGTGATGACTTCAACTACGCCTCGCTCATCAAGGGAGGTCCAGAGGGCCACAGCGACGCCCTGCTCGGCGCGTTCGCCGCGATCGCCGCGCCGGCCGCCGAGGCGATTGCGGCCCTGGACGCGGGCAACCTGGCCAGGTACGACGTGATCATGGACCCGACCGTGCTGCTGAGCAGGACGATTTTCGAGAAGCCGACCTTCAATTACAAGGCGGGCATCGCTTTCCTGGCCTGGCTCAACGGCCTGCAGCCGCATTTCGCGATGGTGAACGGATTCCAGGACCGGCGGCCCGTCGCGCACCTCATCCGGGTGTTCGAGCTGGCCGCCGCGGCCGGCGCCCTGCTCCGCCCGGATCTCGCGGTCGAGCGGATGGACCAGTACCTGGTGGATGGCCCGGAAGCCAGCCAGGGCACCGCGCCGTGATACCGGTCAGCCGGCTCTCGCTGAACCAGGCCACCGTCAAGTCGCTGACCCTGACCCAGACCCTCGACCTGTGCGTGCGGCACGAGATCCCGGCGGTGGGCCTGTGGCGTGACCGGGTCGCCGAACTGGGGCTCGCCGAGTCCGTCGCGGCCGTCCGCCAGTCCGGGCGGCACGTGTCCAGCCTGTGCCGGGGCGGGTTCTTCACCCATCCGGACGCGTCGGCGCGCGCGGCCGCGCTGGCCGACAACAGGACGGCCATCGAGGAGGCCGCCGCCCTGGAGGCTGACGCGCTCGTCCTGGTCTCCGGCGGCCTGGTCACCGGCCGCCGCGACCTGGGCTTGGCCCGCCGCATGATCACCGACGCGATCGCGGAGCTTGTCCCCCGCGCCCAGGAACTCGGCGTGCGGCTAGGCGTCGAGTCGCTGCATCCGATGTTCTGCGCCGACCGCTGCGTCCTCGTCCGGCTCGGCGATGCCGTCGACCTCGCGCTGCTGTTTCCCGCCGACGCGGTCGGGGTTGTCATTGACACCTACAACGTCTGGTGGGACTCCGGCCTCGCCGCGGACATCGCCCGCGCGCACGGGCGCATCGTGAGCTACCAGCTAGGTGACTGGGTCAGCCCGCTCCCGGCGGACGCCCTGCTCGGCCGGGCCCACCTGGGCGACGGCTCGATCGACTTCGGCCCGATTTCCCAGCAGGTCCTGGACGCTGGTTACGCCGGCTACACCGAGGTTGAGATCTTCAACCAGGCGGTCTGGGACGCCCCCGCCGACGACACCGCAGCCACCGTCAAGGCCCGCTTCGCCGCCCTTTCCAGCTGACCGCCGGGTTCAGGTCCGTACCGCACTCCACAGGAGCGTCTTCGGGCTTGTGGCGCACCACAAAACTCAGAGGACCCCGTGCTGGATGCACGGGGTCCTCTCATTCGGGTACCAGGGCGACGAAGCCCGCCTCGTGGCCTTGGTCCCGGCGCCGGGTGAAATCGGCACCACGGCCGGGGGACCACGAGGTTAACTATTCAGGCGGAAATTCGGCAGACAGGTCAAGCCCTGTCAAATTCGCCGTTCCGGACACCCCCGACAAACGCAGTCCACTCGTCGGGGGTGAACCGCAGGACCGGGCCAGTCTGGTCCTTGCTGTCGCGGACGCCAACGTGGCCACCGCCGAGGTTGGCAACCTCGACACAGTGCCCGTTAGCCATGCTCAGGGAACTCTTCTTCCAGCGAACGTCGGACATGTCGTACTGGTTGCGATTCGCTTCATTGGACTGAAATAGACGACTCATTGACATTCCGATCTCACGTGACCGATTTCCGATAGGGCTTCGGACCGCACAGCTGATTCCATCACCCAGTGTAAGCAAGGACGCAACTATACGTGTCCAGTGGTCGCCCCTATGACCCCACTAATCCCACCGATACCAACCATCAACTCCCGTTCCCCAGCTTGATTCAGCGACGGCTACGCAACGAAGTCGAGTGCCAGTCAGTGGTGGTAGGTGTCAGGCCCCGCTTCCGGATGCGACTCATCCGTCAGGGTTCGAGGCTGACCACGTCGTGTAGCGTAACCCCAGATTGCCCGGCAATGGCGAAAGAACGAAAGAATCGAAGCTTACTGAATGAGGTTGGTATGGCGGCCAGACCTGCAATGTCACGTTGAGGAGCCATGAGACCTCGACGAGTTGGTACGGTTCGGCGTCCATTCCGGAATTGCCGCCCGTGGGGCAGCAGAACGGACCGATTGCGGACAACCCCCGCAGTTCGAAGGGCGGCCCAGGAGAGCACGTGCTGAGATCCCAGCCGGGCCTGGAAACGGCGCTCCGGCTGCCGGGGGCGATCTGCCTTGGGCGATGGTATCAACCCGTCTAAAGCCCCCGGACCACTGGCTAACGCCAGGTTACCCCGGGCCGGGCACCCGTATAGGCCAACTCGCCCGAATTTCAATCTGGTTGTCCCGGCCGTGGTGGTCACGTAGCTGAAACGGAAACCACTCTCGGTACATCAACGGCCTAGGGCCACACCCGCTCCGCCGTCTTCAGGATCAGCTCCCGTGACTCACCCGGGTCCAGCGACTGCTGGGCCAGGACCTCGAAGGCCAGCCGGTACTGGTAGGTGTCGGCTTCGCCTTCCAGGTGCAACTCGCCCGTCAGGTGCTCAGCGCCGACCACGTCGTGCAGCGTGGTCTGACGTTCTTCGCCGAAGGTAAGCAGCACGAACGAGTCCAGGGTCAGCGGGTGCGGCTGGTCCAGCGGAAGGACCTGCAAGGTCACGTTAGGAAGCAGCGAGACTTCGGCCAGCTGACGTAGCTGGGCGTCCATTACCGAGTTGTCGCCTATGCGCCGCAGCAGAACCGACTCGTCGAGGACGACCTCAAGCTCGAGCGGCCGCTCGCGGACGAGCACACGCTGACGTTCCAGCCGCGCCTGCAAACGGCGTTCGATCTGCCTGGGCGGGATGGTAACAACCCGCTGAAAGCCCCGGACGACCGCTCTGGCGTAGTCCTCGGTCTGAAGTAAACCGGGAACGACCTCGACCTGCCACTCCCGCACCGAACTGGCTTCAGCTTCCAGGCCGATATACGCCAGGTTGTTCTCGGGCAGGGCGTCCGCGTAGGCCTCCCACCATCCCCGCTGCCGCGCTTCGCGAGCCAGGGACAGCAGTTCATCGCGCTTGCCATCGTCGACGCCGTAAAGGTCAAGCAGCTTCTCGACCTCGCCGGGGTTCAGGCCAGTCCGGGCCAGCTCATACCTGCTGATCTTGGAAGGCGACCAGCCGAGCTGGTCAGCGACCTGGTCCCCGGTGAGATGGGCGCGGTCCCTCAGCCGCCGGAGTTCAGCCGCCAGACGGCGTCGGCGGACAGTCGGGCTGCCGTAGTCAGACACCCGCCTGTTCCTCCCCAGTCAAGATCATGCCCATTTACCCGGTGACAGTCCTACTAAACCGTAGCGTTGCTGTCAGAGCAACGTGCCGCGAAGGCATCTGGAAGATAGCCCACTCAGACGTCACTGAAACTTGCACTGCGAGTAACAATCAAACTATCGAGCCAACGTATCCGCAAGAGAATTGGGGGGGCCATCTTATGAAGGTCGGGCGTGTGGGACAGGAACCCGAGCCATGATGGCCGCGATCGTGATCGGCTCGATCATGATGGTCCTCATTCTCGGCTGGTGGATCATCGTGGTCACGACAACCGCGCTGAGCTCCTGGTCCCAGGAATGGATGCGGCGCAAAGCCCGGTACGGGCGGGTGGGGTCCGCCCAGGCCCTGGCCGGCGAAGTGGAGGCGCACGTCGACCCGCCAGCAGAACGAGACGAATGGCCCTGGTTGAACTGACCGACGGCCGATGCCCAGCCGGGCTGACCGGCTAGCACAGGATGCACGCGGCGCCTGGCGGGCCAACTCATTCCGGCCCGCTCCGCACCCGGGCGGGCCGGGGCTCATTCCGGCCCACTCGGCACCTGGCCGGCCAGGGCCCGCACGGCCAGCGCGTCGGCGGCGACCAGTCCGCGGGCGCCCCGGCGGGTGACGCTCAGGCTCGCGGCGGCGGTAGCCAGCCGGATCGCCGCACGGACCGGCATCGACTCGACCAGGCCCGCCGCCAGCACACCCGCGAACACATCTCCCGCACCCGTCGTGTCCACGGCGTCGACTGCCGGAGCAGGTTCGTGGATCCAGCCCGCCTCCCCGGCGGCGACGGTACCTTGCGCGCCGAGCGTGATGATCCCCCAGGTGGGCCCGAGCTGCCGCATGGCCCCGGCGGCCCGCGCGGCGTCCTCGATGCTGTCCACGCCTTCCCCGAGCAGGGCAGCCGCCTCCGTCTCGTTGGCCAGTAGGTAGTCGACGCCAGACAAGACCGCAGGTGGCACGGCCCGGTACGGGGCGATGTTGAGAACCGTCAGCACGCCCGCGCGACGAGCGATCCACACCGCCCGGTCGACCGCGGCGGCTGGGATCTCAAGCTGCAGCAGCAAGATCCGCGCCCCCTCGATCACCGGCGCGGCCGCCTCGACACTCGCGGCGTCGAGCAGGCCGTTCGCGCCCGGGACCACGGCGATGGAGTTGTGCCCGCCGCCATCCACCATGACGACCGCGGTTCCGGTCGGGGCGCGCGGGTCCTGCTCGACGAATGTGACGTCGACGCCGGCGGCGGCGAGCGCGGCCACCTGCTCCGGACCGGCCGCATCCGTGCCGACCCGGCCGACCAGCACCACGGAGCCACCGATCGCCGCGGCGGCGACCGCCTGGTTGGCCCCCTTGCCGCCGCTGAGGACCTCCATCCCGCTGGCCGTCACCGTCTCACCGGGCACAGGAAGTCGATCAAGGGTGAGCATGAGGTCGCGGTTGATGCTGCCAAGGACGACGACCCTGTTCACCAGGCACCGCTCTTCGTAGGAGCCGACCAGACTGACCCGCATCGCACGGCACTCAGGCACCGGCGGGATACTGCGGGCATGCTAGCCGACCACGGATCCGGTGCCTCGCCTGACGGTCGATCACGCCCGGCGGAGTCGCGGCGGCGCCGCCAGTTCGCCGCGCGTTACGACCTGTGCACCGCTCCCATGGAACGCCGCTGGATGGCGGACCTGCGCGGGCAACTGCTGAGCGGCGTTACCGGAGACGTCCTGGAGATTGGCGCGGGCACCGGGGCCAACCTGCGTTTCTACGGGGCCGTGGCCCATCTGACCGTCACCGAGCCGTCGGCCGCGATGCGCAGGAAGCTCACCGCCAAACTCGCTGAGGCTCAGCGGCCGGTGGACATCGTCGACGCGGCCGCCGACGCGCTGCCGTTCCCGGACGCGAGCTTCGATGCGGTGATATCCACCCTCGTGCTGTGCACTGTTCCCGATCAGCTGCCAGCACTCCGGGAGGTCAGGCGGGTGCTCCGGCCGGCCGGCCGGCTGGTGTTCTTCGAACACGTCAGGACCCGCGGGCCGGCCGCGCTCGCCCAGGACATGATCACCCCGCTGACCCGGCTGCTCGCCGCGGGATGCCATCCGAACCGGGACACCGCCGCGGCGATCACCGCCGCCGGGTTCAGCATCGAGACGATGACCAGCCTCAAGCCGGCCCCGCACATGCCGCTGATCGCGCCGTTCATCCAGGGCGTCGCCCGCCCGAGCTAGCAGAAGATCCGCCGACCAGGAAGGCGCAGATGCTCACCGAGGACGAAACAGAGTCAGTCAGGATCCGCCAGGTCATCGAGAACTGGGCGCTGTTCCGGGATGCCGCGCGATGGGATGACTTCGCGACGGTCTGGCACGACGACGGCTGGATGACGGCCACCTGGTTCCAGGGCCCGGCCGCGGAGTTCATCAGGGTCAGCCGCGAGGGATTCGAGGCGGGTGCCAGCATCCTGCACTTCCTCGGCGGCTTCACCTGCGAGGTCCACGGAGAGCGGGCCGTCGCGCAGACCAAGATGACCATCCAGCAGCGGGCCCCGGTGCACGGGATCCTGGCCGATGCCACCTGCACCGGCCGCTTCTACGACTTCCTGGCGAAGCGCGACGGGGTATGGGCCATCGTCCGGCGGCAGCCGATCTATGAGAAGGACCGTCTCGACCCGGTCGACCCCAGCGCGGCGCTCTCCCTCGACCAGGAGATCCTGGCCGGCTTCCCTGAGGGCTACCGGCACCTCGCCTACCTGCAGACCAATGCCGGGTACACGGTCAAGCCCGGGCTGCCCGGGCTGCGCGGCCCAGCGGTCGAACTGCTGTACCGGGAGGGCCGCGACTGGCTGGACGGCTCGCCGCGGCCCGGCGTCCCGCTGTGACCCAGGCCGTACCTAAAGCTCGATGACGGTGCCCGGATCCACCCGGCTGATCGCCCCGCCGCCCGGACCGGTCGCCAGCCCGAGCCAGTTGGCCAAGACCATCAGGCCCGTGTCGTTGAGCAGTCCGTCGTGGATCGCGTACCCGCGCTTCGGGTCCACCGCGCGGGCGTAGTCGATCATCTCCGACAGCTTGAGCCAGGGCGCGTTGACGGGCAGCAGCAGGGTCGACACCGGGTCCTCGGGAAGCGTCAGCGCGTCACCCGGATGGAATACCTCGCCATCGATCATGAACCCGGTGTTGGGCACCAGCGGGATATCCCGGTGCAGCACCGCATGCTCGTGGCCATAAACGGCAACATCAAACCCTTCAGTCCCGAACGTGTCTCCGTGCTTGACTTCATGGACCTGTCCGGCGAAATCCGCGAACTGGGCGGCCACTGAGGCGTTGGCCCACACCTGCAATCCGGGGTCGGCGTCCAGTGCGGCACGGAGGCCATCGACGTCCACGTGGTCGAAATGTTCGTGCGTGATCAGCACCGAGCCGACCCCGGCCAGGGCCTGCGGGCCAGCCCACACGCTGGGGTCGATCACCAGGGCTGCGCCGTCCTTCTCCAGCCTGACGCAGGCATGCGCCAGCTTGGTGAGCTGCATGACATCTCCCTCGATGTGAAGATTTTGTCTATTTTACGGCGGACCGGATCGCCAAGAACTGCTATGTTTTATATTCAGACTTTGACGGGTCTTTGCCCACGCCCGCCGACCAGGGGATCCAGAAATCGTGTCCGGATATCTGCTAGCGGCCCATGTGGCGCATGCGACGCAAGCGCATGGTTACGCGAAGTATATTCCGTACCTCGTCCCGCTGGTGATCGGCCTGGTAATCGGCCGCTTGTCGGGCCGGCGGGCGGGCCTGAAGCACCTCGGCGCGTACGAGTACCAAAACCGCTGGAAGGGCGTCCGGTCCACCCGCCGGTTCTGAACTACCCCTCCGCCACCCCCGCGGGCACCCCCACCTGAGCGCGTGAACGGAGGCTGCGATGCCAGCCGGAAATGGCCTTCCCCTGGTCGAGCACGTCGTCGTCCTCATGCTCGAGAACCGGTCGTTCGACCACATGCTCGGGTTCCTCTACACCAATAGCGGGAACGTCTCGCCCGCTGGGCAACCATATGAAGGCCTGAACGGAACCGAGTCCAACCCGGCCGCCACCGGCCCGGCGGTCAGCGTGTTCCGGATCGAGCCAACGACGCAGAACGCGTACTTCATGCCCGGGGCCGATCCGGGCGAGGGCTACATGGCCACCAACTCCCAGCTGTTCGGCAGCATCAAGGGCCCCGCGAGCCCGTCGGCCGTGCCTGCCAACGACGGCTTCGTCAAGGACTTCGCGTACACCCTGGGCTGGCAGTCGAAGCAGAGCGGCTGGTCGATCCTGCCCGGCACCACGGCCGGCGACATCATGGGCTGCTTCGCGCCTGACACGCTCCCTGTGCTGTCCGGCCTGGCCCGGGGGTACGCGGTCTGCGATCACTGGTACTCCTCGGTGCCCACCGAGACGCTGCCGAACCGGGCGTTCGCCTGCGCGGGGACCAGCCAGGGGCACATGGACGACAAGACGCACACCTTCACCTCGCCGTCCATCTTCGGCCTGCTGGATGCGCACGGGCTCGGCTGGGCGATCTACGGATACGACGCCGAGCCGCTCACCAAATCGACGTTCACCGATATCGCGCGGGCACCGGCCAGCCACTTCGGCCTGTTCACCGATTTCACGGCGGCCGCCGCGGCGGGCACCCTGCCGCCCTTCACGTTCCTCGAACCGAGCTGGAGCTCAACCGGGAACAGCCAGCATCCCAATTACAACGTGGCGCTCGGCGAGCAGTTTATCCACGACGTGTACCAGGCGGTGCGGGGCGGTCCCGGCTGGCCGCGGACCCTGCTGGTGATCACCTACGACGAGCACGGCGGCTGCTACGACCACGTGCCGCCGCCGTCCGGGGCCACGCCGCCGGACCAGGACGCAGGCGAGTTCGGCTTTGATTTCACCCGTTTCGGCGTCCGGGTGCCCACGGTCCTGGTGTCGCCGCTGATCGCCGCCGGGACCGTGTTCCGGGCCCCGGCTGGTGGGCCGCCGCTGGATCACACGTCGATCCTCAAGTCAGTCCAGCAGCGCTGGGACCTGCCGCCGCTCACGGAGCGGGATGCCGCCGCGCCCGGCTTCGCAGACGTGCTCACCCTCGCGGCGCCGCGCACCGACGACCCGCTCGCCGGGGTCACCGTCCCGGTCACCGCCGGAGCAGGCCCGGCCGCCGGGGCGCCCTCGCACTTGCAGCGGATCCAGGCCGAGCTCATCTCCCGGAAGTTCCCGGCCGGCGTGGACCCGGCGCCCGACGCGGCCGCTGCTCCGCACCTCATCAGCGCCGACTACGCGAGCTACATCACCGCCCACGCCGACGTGCGACCCAGCTGAATCTCGTTCCAACGGCAGCGGAGTGGCACAGGTGTCGTTGGAACTGCACCTGAGTGGCACAGGTGCCGTTGCGATAGCCGGGATGCCACGCGACAGCCGGCGAGTGGGCTAGCGGCCCTCCAGCCAGGGGTAGCGGGTGGTGTCCTGGCCCGCGTAGTCCGGGTCGAGATAGATGAAGCAGCGCTGGATCTTCCAGTCGCGGACCTCGAACACGTCACACCAGCGGCCGGCCCCCGACTCAGGAACCCCGGCCCGCCATGGCCCATCCTGGTGCTCCCCGTGACTGGTCCCCTCGCAGACGAACGTGTCACCGCCGGAGAAGATCCAGTTGAAGTGGGAGTAGTGGTGGGTGATCGACTTCAGGGTCCCGCCCACGTCCCCGAACAGCTGGCCGATCTGGTCCTTGCCGTTGGCCAGGCCCCATTTCGGGAAGTACACCTGCGCGTCGTCGGCGAACAGGTCGAGGATGCTTCCCCCGGTCGAGGTCACCCCGCCGTTGTCAAAAGCCTTCAGGTACTCGACCGCGACCGATTTGCGCTGCTCGTCGGTCATGGTCTCGCGGGCAAGCGCCATGATCTGGCCTCCATCCTGGAGTCTTCCTCGACCCATTGGACCCATTAGGCGCACATTAATTCATATCGCGAACGTCATGCTGCCCGGAGTTGCCAGGGGTGTCAAGAGCCGCGAAACGCAGGCCGGGCAGGCGGCGGAGGACTAGCGGACGACGCCCGGGCCGGTCGCCAGGCGCGCCGCCAGTTCGGAATCGATGTGCCCCGCGGCATCCTGGAGCCGGGGCAGGAACTGCTTCTCCAGCGTCCGCATCGGCACCCGTGCCGCGTGCGCGCTGGCGTTGATGGCGGCCACCACCTTGCCGGAACTGTCCCTGATCGGCACCGCGATAGACCGCACCCCCGCCTCAAGCTCCTGATCCACCGCGGCCCAGCCCCGGGCGCGGACGGCGGCGAGCACTTCCCGCAGCCGATCGAGGTCAACGATGGTGTGATCAGTGAGCTTACGGAGGGTGGCCCGGCTCAGCAGCGCCTCGCGTTCGGCATCTGGAAGGTGGGCCAGCAGAACACGGCCCATGGACGTCGGGTAGGGCGGCAGCCGAGTACCCACTGTGAGTGCAATCGTCATGATCCGGTTAGCCGAAGCACGGGCGACGTAGACAATATCGTCGCCATCCAGGACGCTCACCGAGCATGACTCGTGCAGTTCCTCGGCGAGATCCTCCAGGTGCGGCTGGGCGATCTGAGCCACGCTGAACGACGACAGATACGCGTAACCGAGCGCGAGCACCCGCGGACGCAGCGAGAATTGCCTGCCGGTGCTGCCGACATAGCCGAGTTCCTGCAGGGTCAGCAGGAACCGCCGGGCGGCAGCGCGAGTGAGCCCGGTTCGCTCCGCGACCTCGGACAACGTCAGCGACGGCCGCTCGGAGGAGAAGCAGCGGATGACCGCGAGGCCCCGGTCCAGGGATTGGACGAAATCGGTCCGGCGCGGCCCGGTCGCAGGCGCCGGGTCAGCGGCCTCGGCGCTCGATGTGTTCACATAGCGAACGATAGCCTCTTATGGTCGCCTACCGCCAGGCTGAGCCGCCACGCCGCCGCGAACGATTTCATTCGCCGCGCAACGGCAGGCCCGCTGCCCGGTACACGTCGTCGATCACGGTCATCGTGGCGATCGCGTCCTCCGGCGTGGTGATCACCGGCTCACCGCGCAGGATCGCCCCGGTGAAGGCGCGCAGCTGGTAGGTGTAGGTGGCTTCACCGTGGATGTGCTCACGGCGGGTGTACCCGTCCGTACTCACCGTCAGCCGGTTGAAGACCTGCGGCGCGAGATAGTTCAGCACCCGCATCACGCCGCGGTCGCCGACCACCTTCACGCCCATCCGGACGAGCTGGCTGGACCAGAGCGAGACGTTCATCCGGCCGAGCGCCCCGCCCGGGAACCGGAACGATGCGGTCATCGCCCGGTCTATGGACGGGCCGTGCAGTTTCGCCTTGGCCGTCACGACCTCCGGCTCGCCCGGGCCGAGCAGGCGCAGGCAATTTATCGTGTAGCAGCCTGCGTCCATGGTCGCCCCACCGGCCAGGTCGTAGGAGTAGCGGATGTCGGAGAACCGGGGGATCGGGAAGCAGAGCGAGGCTTCCAGGTACCGCAGCGGGCCGAGTTCCCCGCCGGCGGCCGCTGGCCCAGCCCGCCCGGCCAGGTCCGCCGCGGCGTCGGCGCCGCTCTCCGGGTCGGTCACCGTCCCGGCTGCGGCCGGCCCGGCCACCACCTCGCGCATCCGGCGGGCCAGCGGGTGGTACCGGTAGTGGAACGCCTCCATGACGACCAGCCCGGAACTCTTCGCGGCCGCGGCGACCTGCACCGCCTCCGCCGCGTTCGAGGTGAACGGCTTCTCGCAGAGCACGTGCTTGCCCGCTTCGATCGCCCGCAGTGTCCACGGCGCGTGCAGCGAATTGGGCAGCGGATTGTAGATGGCGTCGATGTTCGGGTCGGCGATCAGCGCCGCGTAGGAGTCATGCACCACGGGGATGCCATGCTTGATCGCGAACTGGCGGCCCCGGCCGGGGTCACGGGCGGCCACCGCGGCGATCTCCACCTCCGGGACCTGCCGGGCGGGCTTGATCAGCGCGGCGGGGGTGATCCGCGCGGCCCCGAGCGTGCCGATCCGAAGCCGATCCACGGCCGCACCTCAATCCCGTGCCTCATCCCGCTGAAGCGACCCTAACCTGCCCGCGCCGGTCACGTCACCGGATGACGATGGTGGTCCAGCCGATGCTGCCGTCCGGGCCGTCAGCCCTGATCCGGTAATAGCCAGCCGCCGGGAAGCGCACCGTGGCCGACGCACGGCCCCGGGTCAGCGGCACGGACACCGGGAAGCCGGCCGGGATGGTGATCCCGGCTGGTGCCGTGACGGTGAGGGTAACCAGCCCCGACGCGGCCTGATCCAGCGTCAGCCCGCCGGTCTCGGCGGCCAGGTGGATCTGCAGCCAGCTACCCGCCGCCGGCGCGCTGAGGTCGGTGTAGTCGGTCGCGCCGTGGAACCCGATCGTGTCCCGCGGCGCGACCGCGACCTCTGGCGGCGGCAGCGGCCGCTGCGCAAAGTTGAACGCCCCGGCCAGGTCGTTCTGCACGGCATTCAGGCGGTTGAGCGGGGGCATCCCCCAGAGGTGCTGCATGAAGGACAGCACCGAGACATTGGTCGAGACTTGCCCGAAGACCCCGGCGCGGGCCCAGGGACTGATGATCACCAGCGGGGTACGGGTCCCGTAGCCGGTCGGCACGGGAGGGGCGACGTGGTCCCAGAAACCGCCGCCCTCGTCGTAGCTGACAAAGATCGCAGTCGACCGCCAGTACGGACTGCGGGCCACGGCCCGCACCAGTTGGCCGAGCCACAGGTCACCTTCCCCGATGTCCTCCCTGGGCTCCTCGCTGTAGCCGATGCCGGGCCGGACGAAGGAGAAACTGGGCAGCTGCCCGGCGGCCAGGTCAGCGAAGAACTGGTCGCCGCTGCTGAGATCGCTGGCGTGTCCGGGCGGGATGATCTGGTCCCAGACGGTGCCGCGCAGGAACGACTGCGGCAGCGCGTAGTAGATCTTCCAGCTTCGGCTGTGCGCCGTCAGTTCGTCGAAGATGGAATACCACGGCCGGGGGTGCGGGTCCGGGCGGTTGAAGTACCAGCCGTGCGCTGTGCCGGTCAGGGCGGTCAGGACGTTCGGCTGGGTGGGGGCGATCACCGGCTGGAAATTGCGGTCCGCCAGTTCGTAGCTTCTGGCCAGGTACTGCAGGTTGGGATCGAACTGCGGGCCGAACGCGGTGAT
Source organism: uncultured Streptosporangiaceae bacterium (assembly GCA_964412845.1). Taxonomy (GTDB): domain Bacteria; phylum Actinomycetota; class Actinomycetes; order Streptosporangiales; family Streptosporangiaceae; genus JAWWPY01. The sequence goes on along the minus strand of CAYPQM010000004.1, from coordinate 68,615 downwards.
CGCCGATATGCCGAACGGCGGCTGCGTGTAACGGTCCATCAGGTAACCCCGGGCAGGTTGGCTGTCCATCGCGGTGAGCTCGGCCGCCCGGCTGTTGTCAATGCCGCCTTGCACGTCGCCCTCGTTCGGCGGCGCCGTTACCGGGTGCACCACGCCCGACGGTGTCGCCACCGTGCCCGCCGCGCCCGCCAGCGAGAGGAACAGGTTGTCGAGCGTGTGGTTCTCCAGCATGATCTCGATGACGTGCGTGATCGGAGCTGCGCCGAGCGGCCTGCCACCGGCTGTCACCCTGGCAGGCGGCGCACTGGCCGCCGACGCACTGGCCAGCGGCGCGGCGAGTCCTAGCCCGGCCGTTAGCGACATGGCGGCCGCCAGCCAGGTCAGGGCCACCTGCCGGATCGTTGGTCGCACGAGCCCCCCCCGGTGCCCGTCCTGGACCCACCCCCGGTGCCTGCCGTGGATCCAGCTGACCCCGCTCGGAGCAAGATCACTGGTTACCTTCCCCGGCAGGCTCCCCTGGCAAACGGGTCCGGGTGCACCCTGGGCATTCCAGGTGCGCCCGAACCAGCCTCATCCAGTCCGTGGACTCTAAGTGCCGCCGTTGGGCTTGCCAAGCAAACAACACATTCAGTCCACAAACCCCGGGAGTCCGAGCGCGCCGACCGCCGACCGCGACCGCGACCGCGGGCGGGCTCCGTCAGGCGGGGGACGGACGGCGGCGGGCGACCTCGTGCAGCGCGATGCCGGCCGCCACGCCGGCGTTGAGCGACTCGGTGGCCGCGGTGACCGGGATCCGGGCGAGCAGGTCGCAGCTCTGGGCGACGAGCCTGGACAGGCCGCGCCCTTCCGAGCCGATCACCAGCACCAGCGGCCCGTCCGCGATGTCAAGCTCGTCGACCGGAATCGGCCCCGCGGCGTCAAGTCCCACCACGAACAGGCCGGCCTCCTGGTAGGAGGTGAGCGCGCGGACCAGGTTGGGCGTCTGAGCCACCGGCACCCGGGCCAGCGCGCCCGCGGACGCCTTCCACGAACCAGCGCTCACCCGGGCCGAGCGACGGGCGGGAATGAGCACGCCATGCCCGCCGAACGCGGCCACGGACCGTGCGATGGCGCCCAGGTTACGTGGATCGGTGACCCCGTCCAGGGCCACGATCAGCGGTTCCTGCCCGGCGGCCCGGGCGCGGTCGACCAGGTCATCGGCGTGCGCGTAGTCATAGGGCCGGATCCGCAGCGCGAGGCCCTGGTGAACCGCTCCCCCGGTGAGCCGGTCCAGTTCCGGGCGGCCCGCCTCGATCATCGGGATACCCGCGTCGGCGGCCAGCCGGATAACCTCGCGGACCCGGTCGTCGGAATCCATCCGCGGGCCCGCGTACAAGGCGGTGGCCGGCACCTTGGCCCGCAACGATTCGAGTACCGAGTTACGCCCGGCGACCACCTAGGGCACGTCACCGGCACCGCGCGGACGCCCGCCGGCCGCCCGGTCCCCGAAGGCCCGGGCGCCGTAACCGCTGCCCTCAGAAACCCTTCCCGCCGCACGGTCGCCAGACTCCCCCGGCCGGCCGCGGCCCTGGCTGTCGCCGCGCGACTCGCCACGGACCGCGTCACGGGATGCCGCCGCCGCGCGGCGTTGGGCCGGGTGACCAGGCCGCTGGTGGGCAGGCGGAGTGGGGCCCTTGCCTTCCAGCCGGCGTTTGCCGTACCCGCCCGTGCCCGGACGAGGCTTCCCTGACTTGGTCCGGCCACCCCGGCCCGCCCCGGTGGATCCGCCGCGGCTCATCGCTTCAGCTCCCATCGGGGACCATTGGGGGTGTCCTCAATGAGGACCCCGGCCGCGTGCAGTTCATCCCTGATCCCGTCCGCCGCCGCGTAGTCCTTGCGCTCCCGGGCTGCCTGCCGCTGCGCCAGGGCCACGCTGACCAGCGCGCCGACAACCTGTTGCAGGTCGTCCTCCGGCCCACGGGAAACCCAGGGCTCGGCCAGTGGGTCCAGGCCGAGCACGTCCAGCATCGCCCTGACCTCGGCCAGCCGCGTCGTCGCCCGATCGGCATCCCCGGCGGCCAGGGCGTTGTTGCCGTCGCGGACCGCGTCGTGCACGGCAGCGAGCGCCAGCGGCACGCCGAGATCATCGTCGAGCGCCGCCGAGAACGCCGTCGGCAGCGCCATCGCGGCGGCTGGCGCCTCGGTCCCAGCCAGCGAGGTACTTGCGTGCACCGCCGCCGCTGGGTCGTCCGCACCGGGTGGCGACGCGGCGACCTCCGCAGCCCGGGTGACGAACCCTTCGATCCGGCGATAGGCAGCGCCCGCCTCCGCGAGCGCGTCCGGCGAGTACTCGATCGCCGACCGGTAGTGCGCCTGGCCCAGGTAGTACCGCAACTCCACCGGGCGGACCTTGGTGACTATCACATCCACCAGCAGCGAATTGCCGAGCGACTTGCTCATCTTCTCCCCGGCTATCCCGACCAGGCCGTTGTGCAGCCAGTACCGGGCGAATCCGTCTCCGGCCGATCTGGACTGGGCCAGCTCGTTCTCGTGGTGCGGAAAGACCAGGTCGAGACCGCCGCCGTGGATATCGAAGGTGGGGCCGAGGTACTTGGTGGCCATGGCCGAGCATTCCAGGTGCCATCCCGGGCGGCCGGGCCCCCACGGGGTGTCCCAGGCCGGCTCACCCGGCTTCGCACCTTTCCAGAGTGCGAAGTCGCGGGGGTTCCGTTTGGCATCATTGCTTTCTGTGTCATCGGCGGCGCGCATGTGCTCGGGACGCTGGCCGGAAAGCGCCCCGTACTCGGGATAGGAGCTGACGTCGAAGTACACGTCCCCGCCGGCGGCGTACGCGTGGCCGCGGTCGATCAGCCGCCGCATCAGGATGATCATCTCTGGCACATGCCCGGTCGCCCGCGGCTCGACGTCGGGCGGCCGGCAGCCGAGTGAGTCATAGGCGCGGCTGAACGCGCGCTCATTGCGCTGGGCCACCAGCCACCAGGGCACTCCCTCACCCCCGGCGACTCGGATGATCTTGTCATCGATGTCGGTGACATTCCGGCAGAACGTGGTCTGGTAACCGCTGGCCCTCAGCCAGCGGACGAGTATGTCGAAACTGACGCCCGACCTGACGTGCCCGATGTGCGGCGGTGCCTGCACAGTGGCGCCACACAGGTACAGCGCTGCCTTCCCGGGCACGACCGGGACGAACTCGCGCACACTGCGCGCAGCGGTGTCATAGAGGCGGAGCGTCACGCAGCAAAGGGTACGGGATAGCGCGACCGGCCACGTCAGGCAAAGCCGGCCGCGGCTCGGGGATCCACCTGCCGTGGCCGGTATGCCGTCGCCGGTGACACTGAGCCGTTCCGCCGATAAATCGTTTCGTCGGCAGTGGAATTACGATAATGACCACATGTGTCACCGGCCGTAACGACCGATATCCTGACATCATCATTGGCGAACAGCAGCCGGCCGCCGAGCACGAGAACGCCGCCCCTCGGCCCGTCAGTGGTGCGGAAATCGGCATGACGCTTGACCAGAATCTCCCCAGCCACCCGGTACTACGGCATATCGTCTCTCTTGACGCCAAGATCGCGGGGGCGGGCCTGCGGCCGTTCGTCATTCCGGCCCTCCCCATTCACCCGGCGGATCCGCAGCGGTATTGCTCGCTGGCACCCGGCCCGGAGCGTTCCGCTCTCCGTTTCCGGCCATAGGCGGACGGCGTCAGATGGTTCCCCCCAGGAAGGACGACCGGCTCCGATGAACGACACTCCCGCCGCGCGTGAATCCCGCGGCACGGATCTGCCCGCAAGGCTCCGGCTGGCGGCGCTCGTCGCCGTGATCGCGGGCGTGATCCTGCTGGCCGCGGCCGCGTTCGTGCTGTCTTACGCGGGGATCCACGCGATCGCCCTCGCCGCCGGGACCTCCAAGACCCTGGCCCGGCTATATCCGCTGATCTTCGACGCCATGCTGGTGGTGGCCTGCGCCGCGGCGCTCGCCCTGCGTGGCGGGGGGTGGTGGACGAAGTTCTACGCGTGGCTGTCCATCCTCGTCCTGCTGGCCGCGACGTCCGCGGCTGACGCGGTGCACGCCATGGGCGTCAGCCTGCCGCGGCGGCCAACCGCGGCGGCCGTCGCGGTCACCCCCTGGGTACTGCTCCTGCTCGGCTTCGGCCTGTGGCTGGCCATGCTGCGGCATCTCCGGAAATCCCGGATAGGAGGCAGGCCAGGGAACGGGACCGGACCATCCGGTGCGCAACTGGCAGCGGGGCCGCCGGTCCCCCAGCAGCCTGCCGCCGTCCAGTCGCCCGCCCCCCGGTTGCCCACGCCCCCGTTGCCCGCCGCCCCGTTGCCCGCCGCCCCGTTGCCCGCCGCCCCGTTGCCCGCCACCCCGTTGCCCGCCGCCCCGGCAGCGAGCGCCGGGCCGCCTGGCGCGGCTGGCCAGCCGCGCCAGGGGCTCGACGCGTTGCTCAAGCCGGTACCTGCTGCCGGAATCCCAGCCGTCCCCGCGGCGATCGCCGACGATCCGGCCGGCCCGGCCAGCACCGTGCCGCCCTCGGGCTCCGTGACCGGCACCGACGCTGGCCGGGCCACCGCCGCCCGGCATGCCAAGGACTCCGCAGCAGCAGCGGCGGCGGCCGCGGGACAGGCCACGTTCACCGGCTACGCCACGTTCACCGGCCACGCCACGGAGGTCAGCGGGGCCACCGGCTCCGGGAATGCTGGGAATCCCGGGGAAGCAGGTCACAGCACGGGCGCCACGAAGACAGGTAACGCCGGGCGCCCGGCCGACGGCACCGGTTCCCCGGGCCCCGGGAAGGGGGCCAACTCCGGCACGGCCAGCATCTCCGGCACGGCCAGCGACTCCAGCAAGAGCACTGACACCGGCAAGAGGGCTGACACCCACACGAGCGCCGACTCCAGCAAGAGCACTGACACCGCGGATCTCGGCGCGGCGGCGGGCTCCGCTGAGGCCACCGGCGCCGGGGACGCTGAGGATGCTGAGGATGCTGGACTGGCTTTGGACTCGGGGCCTGGCCTGGACGACGACCCGGTCAGCGACGAAGCTCACCCCGAGGGGGCCTGGGGATCTGCGGGGAAACCTGCCGCCGGCCCAGGCGCCGGCAGCGGCCAGCCCGCGGCTGGCGGCGACCAGCCCGCCAACGACCAGCCCGCCAACGACCAGCCCGCCAGCGATGAGCCTGGCGAGCCGGCTGCCGAGGAGTCCGGCCAGCAGCCCGTGCTGATCCCGCATCAGCCGCTGCCCGCACCCGTGCCGGCGCCCTCGCCGCACTTTGACCGGATGCGGAGCACCCCGACACCACCCGAGGAAGAATCCGACCAGGAGGCATGATGCTGGAGCAGGCAGGCCTGGACCAGGCAGGCATAGTCGAGATCGCGTCAGAGAGCGAGCTCCGGGAACTCCTGGGCGTACCCGGCCGGCGCGCTGCCACCAAGGACCGGCCTGTCCTGCACCAGATGGACCGGGACTGGCTGGCCGCTGCCCCGTTCTGCATGATCGCGACCGCGGCGGCGGACGGCACCTGCGATGTCTCACCCAAGGGTGACCCGCCAGGCTTCACCCACGTGATCGACGACTCCACGATCGCCATCCCGGATCGTCCCGGCAACCGCCGCGCGGACGGGTTCCGCAACGTGCTGGAAAACGGGCACGTCGGCCTGGTGTTCCTGGTGCCTGGGCGCGAGGACACGCTGCGCATCAATGGGCGGGCCCGGCTGATCCGCGAGGCACCGTTCTTCGACGACATGATCGTGCGGGGCCATCGGCCGGCGCTGGCTCTGCTGGTCGAGATCGAGCAGATCTTCTACCACTGCGCCAAGGCGTTCATGCGCTCCGAGTTGTGGCATCCCGAGACGTGGAACCCGGCGGCGCTGCCGTCCGTAGCGTGCATCGCCAAGACCGTCCAGCACACCGAGGAAACGCTGGACGAACTTGAGAGCTATTACGGTCCGTCATACGCCGAGCGGCTTTACCGCTGATCCGTCCTGATCACCAGGGCGGTGGCGATCGCGGCGATGCCCTCGCCGCGTCCGGTCAGGCCAAGGCCGTCCGTGGTGGTCCCGGACACGTTCACGGCAATCCCGCCCAGCGCCTCAGCCAGCACCTTCTCCGCCTCGGCGCGGCGCGGCGCGATACGCGGGCGCTCACCGATGATCTGGATGGCCACATTGCCTGCGGCAAACCCCGCCTCGGCCAGCAGCGCGGCGGTCCGGCGCAGCAGCACAGCGCCCGGCGCGTCCGCCCACTGCGGCTCGGACGTGCCGAAATGGCTACCGAGATCACCAAGTCCCGCGGCCGAGAGCAGCGCATCGCACGCGGCGTGCGCAGCCACATCGCCGTCGGAATGGCCAGCCAGCCCTTGCTCATCCGGCCACAGCAGCCCGGCCAGGTAGAGCACGCGACCAGACCCGAAAGGGTGAACGTCGACGCCGACGCCTACCCGGGGCAGCTCAAGGGGCACGTACGTCCGGAAACGGGGTCAGGAGGCGAGGATCTCGTCGAGCAGCGCCTCGGCCTTGTCCTCGTTGGTTTTCTCCGCCAGAGCAAGCTCGCTGACCAGGATCTGCCGGGCCTTGGCCAGCATGCGCTTCTCGCCAGCGGACAGCCCGCGCTCACGGTCCCGGCGCCACAGGTCGCGGACGACCTCGGCCACCTTGTTCACATCGCCAGAGGCCAGCTTCTCCAAGTTGGCTTTGTACCGCCGCGACCAGTTGGTCGGCTCCTCGGTGTGCGGGGCACGGAGCACCTCAAAGACCCGCTCCAGCCCTTCCTGACCTACGACGTCGCGGACCCCTACCAGTTCGGCATTGTCCGCTGGCACGCGTACCGTCAGGTCACCCTTGTCGACCTTGAGAACCAGATAGGTCTTGTCCTGGCCCTTGATCGAACGGGTCTCGATCTCTTCGATCCGAGCAGCCCCATGGTGGGGGTAGACGACGGTGTCGCCGACCTTGAAAGTCATGTGGCACATACCCCTTCCGCTGTAGCAATGCTACCACGCCAAACAGGCGGCAATACCCCCCGTTGACGATAAACGTGCAGGTCAAGGGCTCCTTTTGGGGTCTCTAAAGTGCTCGGCGCCGTCGCCGGCCCGCTGGATCAGCGGTCGTTCGGCCCACCGGGCGCCCGCACCGGCGCCCGCCGGTTGTCATGATCGCGTTGGCTCAGTGGCAGCGTGTGACCAGCGATCTGCCGCAATCAGGAATCCAGGTAGCACCTGGGGCTCCAGTGACTTCACTGGCACCAGGGGCACATACTGAAGGCAACGACACCCACGCCGGAGAGATGCAAGTGAACATTGGCGGGGAACCGGAACGAGACGATTATGGCCTGCCGCCCGTGGACATCGAGATTCCGGACGACGCCCGGGAACTCGACCGTGAGGTGCTGGCTTACCACCGTGAGCTGCGCGCTGGGCGCAGGCGCCGGCTCACCCGCCGGATCAGGGTCGCCCTTACCCGGGACGGCATGGCGCTCCCCTTGCTGGCCAGCTGTCTCGCTTTCATCCTGCTGGCCGGCTCGACACTCACCCTGTTCAGCGCTGGCCGCGTTCTCCGCGGACCTGCCCGGCCAGGGGCCTCAGCCAGCCCGCCGGCCGCCGGGACAACCCAGATCAGCGCCCTGCTGCCGGACACGACGGCCCAGGTCGACGGCAAGCCGGTGCAACTGCGCTCGCTGGTGCCGCTGGTGCTGGCCCTGATCCCGTCCGGGTGCCGCTGCGCGACCGCGTTGCGGCGGCTCAGCGACCAGGCCACCGCCGCCGGTATCCCGGTCTACCTCGTCGGCACCGACCGCTGGATGCCAGAGGTCAAGGCGCTTGCCGCACAGAACACCAAAGATTCAGCACACGTCGTGGAGGACGCGAAAGACGTGCTCGGCTCGGCATACCGCCGCGCTGGGCTGACCGCGGTCCTGGTATACGCCGATAACTCGATCAGCATGATCGTGCGCCACGTGGGGCCAGGGGTCCAGCTGGCCAGCAGCCTCAAAGCGCTGCCCTACGGCATGCCGCAGGGCCTGGCCGGCGCGCAGCCCGCTGACTGACTGACAGCGTGGGCCGGCGCCGTGCGAGGCCGCGCAGGCCGGTACGCTGTCCGGCATTCCAGTTGGGTCTCATCCGACTTCCGAGGAGAGCACGCCGTGATTCTCCATGGCCGCAGCCCGAGCATGCTGCGACGCGCCGCTGTCCTCGCGGTGGCAGCGCTCGTTCCCGCGCTCGCTGGGTGCGAGGCCGGCAGCAACGCGCCGACGAATCAGTGGCACGCACCGACCGCTGGAACGTCCGTGGATCTCCGCTCAGTCGGCACTTCAGGCGGTTACATCGCCATCCGTAATGTGTTCGTGCTCGGGGCAGCCGCGAACACCGCCCTGCCGGCCGGACGTTCCGCGGGGCTCTTCCTCGCTCTCGTGAACACCGGTCCCGCGGATCGGCTGGTCAGCATCTCAGCGCCGGGCACGGCCAGCTCGGTGAAGCTGCCGTCTGACGGCATCCGGCTGCACCGGGACCAGGCCGTACTGCTGACCGGCCCGGGCCCCCGGCTCATCCTGGAGAACCTCACCCGGAAGCTGGCCGGCGGCCAGGACATCCGGCTGGTCATGATCTTCCAGAACGCCGGCCGTGTGACGCTGACCGTTCCGGTGATGCCCAGGACCCAGTACTACTCGACCTTCTCCCCGGCGCCGGCCCGCCCCACAGCTACCCCCAAGGCATCCGGGTCAGCAACAGCGTCACCCTCCGGCACCGCCTCGCCCGCAGCCAGCGCCACCCCGTCTCCCTCCGCCACCTCCTAGCGGGGCGCGTCAGCCGACGGGCTCGAACTTGTAGCCGAGACCGCGGACCGTGATGATGTGCCGCGGGTTGCCCGGATCGATCTCCACCTTCGCGCGAAGGCGCTTGATGTGGACGTCGAGGGTCTTGGTGTCGCCGACATAATCGGCGCCCCAGACCCGGTCGATGAGCTGCATCCGGGTCAGCACCCGCCCGGCGTTGCGCAGCAGCACCTCAAGCAGCTCGAATTCCTTGAGCGGGAGCTGGACCTGGTCACTGCGGACCGTCACCACGTGCCGCTCCACGTCCATCCGGACCGGGCCCGACTCCAGCGTGGAGATGCCCTGCTCGTCAGGCTCGCCACGGCGGCGGAGTACCGCACGCATCCGGGCGACCAGCTCACGTGAGGAGAATGGCTTGGTCACATAGTCGTCCGCGCCCAGTTCAAGGCCGACGACCTTGTCGATCTCGCTGTCCTTCGCGGTCAGCATGATCACCGGCACGCTGGAGCGTTCCCGCAGCGTCCGGCAGACCTCGCTGCCCGGCAGGCCGGGAAGCATGAGATCGAGCAGCACCAGATCTGCTCCTTCCCGGTCAAACGTCTCGATCGCGTCGGGTCCCGTCGGGCAGACTGCGACCTCAAAACCCTCCTTGCGCAGCATGTAGGAGAGCGCGTCGCTGAACGATTCTTCGTCCTCGACTACTAGTACTCGGGTCACTTCACAGCCTCCCAGGCAGGTTGTGCAGCAGATGGCGGGGCACCCAGCCCCGGGATGCGGGCATGGGTGGTGACGGGGAGCCGCAGGGTGAACGTGGACCCGGCGCCCTCCTTGCTCCAGACCTTGACCTCGCCGCCGTGGGCGGCGGACACATGCTTCACGATGGCCAGCCCGAGGCCGGTCCCTCCGGTGGCTCGGGATCGCGCCGGGTCCACCCGGTAGAACCGCTCGAAGATCCGCTCCAGGTCCCGCTGCGGAATGCCGATCCCCTGATCGGCCACGCTGATTTCAGCAGCGCCGTCCCCGACCCGCCGCGTGCTGACCACCACGCGCGTCTTCTCAGGACTGTACGCAACGGCGTTTTCCAGAAGATTGCGCAACGCGTTGACCAGCAGGTCCTCATCACCCAGGATCACCAGGCCAGGCTCGGTCAGCGCGGCAAGCTCGATGCCGTGCGCGCTCGCCTTCATCCGGCACCTGTCCAGCGCCTCGGCGACCACGATGGACAGTTCGACCGGGATCGGATCCGGGATAGGCTCCGCCGCCTGGATCCGCGACAAGATGATCAGGTCCTGGGCCAGCTTGGTGAGGCGTGAGGCTTCCTGCCGCATCCGGCCCGCGAAGCGGCGCACCGCCTCCGGGTCGTCCGCCGCGTCCTCCACGGTCTCCGCCAGCAGCGCTAGCGCACCGATCGGCGTCTTGAGCTCATGGCTGACGTTGGCCACGAAATCCCGCCGGACCTCTTCCACCCGGCGGCTCTCTGTCTGGTCCTCGGCGAGCAACAGCACGAGCCCGCCGCCGCCCACTCCGGCGCCGAGTGGCGCGACCCGCACCGCGAAGTTGGTGGTCCGGCCGCCCAGCTTGGTGCCGGAGACCTCGATCTCACCCTCCCGGATCTCTCCGTCCCTGCGCACCTGGCGGGCCAGCGCGAGCAACTCGCCGACCATCAGCCGGTCCCCCTTGACCAGGCCGAACGACCGTGCCGCCGAACTCGCGCGCAGCACATGGTCCTCACTGTCGATGACCACCGCGGACGAGGAGAGCACGGAGAGCACAGCCGCGATGCCCGCAGGCAGCCGGGACGGCGGGCGCCGTTCAGCAGAAGCCGAGTGCCCGTTGGCCTCCTTGCGGATCTTCATACCGCGGCAGTTCCCCTCTCGATGCGGCCGAGTTCGCTGATCAGTGCGGCCATGACGGCCGCTAGCTGCACGTGCACACTTTGATGGTAGGCGGGGAGCAGCCGAAACGCGCGCGGCCGGTGGCCGATGGACGGCGCTATTTCCCATGTATTCATAAACCGGCTAACAACTGGACATGACCGGTTTGCCCTGGTGCAATCGTCGGCTTTCAGCCGGGATGTCCTGCGGCCAGGCCCGTTCCGAGCGCGCCTGGTCAGCGCCCCTGGGTCCGGACCGCCTCCGCGGCGGCCACGGCCGCCTGCGGGTCCAGATACCGGCCACCAGTCACCTGCGGCCGGAAATCAGCGTCAATATCGTAAATAAGCGGGATTCCGGTCGGAATGTTCAGTTCGGAGATCTCCGCGTCCCCGATGCCGTCCAAGTGCTTGACCAGGGCACGTAGCGAGTTGCCATGCGCCACCACGAGCACCGTCCGGCCCGCCGCGAGATCCGGGACGATCGCGTCATACCAGTACGGCAGCATCCGTTCCAGCACGTCCTTGAGGCATTCGGTGCGCGGCCGCAGTTCCGCGGGCAGCAGCGCGTACCTCGGGTCACGGGCCGCCGACAGGGGAGCGTCATCGTCCAGCGGCGGAGGCGGCGTGTCGTAGGAGCGCCGCCAGAGCATGAACTGCTCATCCCCGAACTCGTCGCGGGTCTGGGCCTTGTTCTTGCCCTGCAGCGCGCCATAATGACGCTCGTTGAGCCGCCACGACCGGCGCACCGGCAGCCACAGCAAGCCCGCGGACTCCAGGGCGAGGTTGGCGGTCTGGATCGCCCGGGTCAGCACGGAGGTGTGCACGATGTCCGGCTGGATGGCCGCCTCGCGCAGCAGCGTTCCACCGCTCGCCGCCTCGCTGGCGCCGCGCTCCGACAGGCTCACGTCCACCCAGCCCGTGAAAAGCCCCTCGGCGTTCCACTCGCTTTCGCCATGCCGCAGCAGCACCAGCCTCGTCATGAGCAAGAGCCTAGTGCGGACGCGCAGGAGGACAAACGGGAACACCCTGCGGCGGGACGGGGTTGATCAGGCGGAGGTGCATGACCGTGCCCCAACCCTCTCCCCGGCGGATCGCGACCATCAGTGTCCATACCTCTCCGCTTGAGCAACCAGGCACCGGGGACGCCGGGGGCCTGAACGTGTACGTGGTGGAGGTCGCCAAACGGCTCGCCGCACGCGGAGTCGAAGTGGAAATCTTCACCCGCGCCGTGTCCCGTGACGCCCCGCCCGTCGCCGAGCTGGCCCCGGGAGTCCTCGTGCGGCATGTGCACGCGGGACCGTTCGAGGACCTCGACAAGGCCGACCTGCCCGCCCAGCTCTGCCACTTCACCTTTGAGGTGCTGCGGACCGAGGCAGCCTACGCACCCGGCCGCTACGACCTCGTGCACGCCCACTACTGGCTGTCCGGCCAGGTCGGCGCCGTGGCCAAGGAGCGGTGGGGGGTTCCGCTGGTCCAGTCCATGCACACCCTGGGGAAAGTCAAGAACGCCGCGCTCGCCTGGGGGGACGCGGCTGAGCCCGAGATGAGGATCCGGGGCGAGGCCGAGGTCGTGGCGACAGCGGACCGGCTGGTCGCGAACACGGACGAGGAGGCCCGCCAGCTGATCGGCCATTACGGGGCCGACCCGGCCAAGGTCTGGACGGTGAACCCTGGGGTGGATCTCTCGGTGTTCACGCCCGGCCCGGCCAGCGAGGCCCGGCAGAGGCTGGGCCTGCCCGTCGACCAGCCGGTCGTGGTCTTCGCCGGCCGGGTACAGCCACTCAAGGCACCTGACGTGGTGCTCCGCGCAGCCGCCCAGCTGATCCGCGATCACCCCGCGCTGGCTCGCACGCTGACCGTGGCATTCGTCGGCGGCCCGAGCGGCACCGGGCGCGCGGACCCTGATGGGCTGACCGAGCTGTCCCGCACCCTGGGCGTCGCCGACGCGGTGCGGCTCGAGCCACCCTGCCCGCAGTCGGAACTCGCCGACTGGTACCGGGCGGCCACCGTGGTCATGGTGCCGTCCTACTCGGAGTCGTTCGGCCTGGTGGCCGTGGAGGCCCAGGCCTGCGGCACACCGGTGCTCGCGGCGTCCGTCGGCGGCTTGCGCACAGCCGTTCAGGACGGCGTGTCCGGCGTGCTGGTGCAGGGACATGACCCGGCCAGCTATGCCCAGGTGCTCCGGGACCTGATCGCGGCGCCCGAACTGCGGGAGCGGCTGTCCCGGGGCGCCGTCGCGCACGCTTCCCGGTTCGGCTGGGGCGGCACGGTCGACCGGCTGATGGCCGTCTATGCCGGCGCGATGAGCACCGCTGAGGCTGCGGACAGGTTCACCCGGGCGCTGCCTTCCTGACCACGCGCTGACAGGATGGACGCCATGAATGAGGCGGCCGACCCGGGCGGGACGCACGCGGACGCGGCACCCTCAAGCGCGGCGCAGGCAGACGTGACGCGGGCAGACGCCGCCGCCGCGATTGAGTCGGCACTGGCCGGCCTCGGGCTCGCCTGGGAGAGCCCGCAGCCGGGCAGCTACCTGATCCGGCTTGAGGGCCAGCACAAGCTGGCCACCATGACCTGGCTCATCGCGGGCATGCACAGCCTGCACGTGGAGGCGTTCTTCTGCCGGCAGCCGGATGAGAATCACGCCCGGTTCTACCGGTTCCTGCTCGGGCGCAACGGCCGCATGTACGGGGTGCACTTCGCCCTCGACCCCGTCGGTGACGTGTACCTGGTGGGCAGGCTCCCGCTCAGCTCCACGTCCGCAGCCGAGATCGACCGGATCCTGGGCTGCGTGCTCAGCTACTCCGACGATAACTTCGACGCCGCGCTGAGCCTCGGTTTCGCCTCGTCGATCCGCAAGGAGTGGGCATGGCGGGTCAAGCGCGGCGAAAGCCTCGCCAACCTGCGTGCCTTCGCCGCGCTCGCGGACCCCGAGCACGGCTCGCCGGGTGCCACCCAGGACCCGGACCACGGGCACGGGACCTGACTGGACTCCCGCCCGGGGGCGGACTCAGGACCGGCCCGGACTCACGACCTGACCAGCCGGGTAATCGCCTCGGCCGCCTCACGTATCGAGTCGCGGGCCTCGTCCCCACCGGCCCGCACCGCCTCGGTTACGCACTGTCCGAGGTGATCCTCCAGCAAGCCGAGGGCAACCGCCTGGAGCGCCCGGGTCACCGCGGAGACCTGGGTGAGCACGTCAATGCAGTAGACGTCCTCCTCCACCATCCGCTGCAGGCCACGGACCTGCCCCTCGATCCTGCGCAGCCGCTTGAGGTAGGCATCCTTGTCCTGGGTGTAACCGTGCATGCTGCGAGGATACGTTGGCATACGCGGAGATCCCAGCCGCTCACGCCGCCGATGCGGACGGCAGGCGGCCGGGCCCGCGCTGAACTTTCCAGGCCGTCGGTCCGTTGCATAGGTGGTCGCCCGGTGACCAGTCACAGCTGACTTGGGTCTGGTCACCCTAGGTCACCGGGCGGCCAGAACATCGTAAGGAAGCCTGCAATCGACATGCAGCTAGCCTTAGGGTCGGGCTGGTTAGGTACCGAATGTCCTGTCCCGGCGGCTCGCAGCGAGCATGCCGAATCCGGCGAGCGGGAGGATGAGCCCCATGCGGCGGGATGACGTGCGTTTCGCGGTGGCCGCCCGCGAGGACGGGCTGCGCCGGATCAGAAGCCTGACTGTGCGCATCGGCGCGGTCGGCGCTGTGTCCTCGGCCGCCATCGCCGTTGCGTTCGGCCACCCGGCGGGCGCGGCCATCCACAACACAACCGGGCATAAAACCAGCCCAGGTACGGGCACGTCCCAGGCCAGCTCACCAGGGAACGGGCTGGGCAGCCCGCAGCCAAGCAGTTCGCCGTCCAGTTCACCATCGGCCACCCCGCGGCCGCACAAGTCACATCCGAGCAGTTCGCCTCAGCCACCCGCGCAGAGCCCGGCACCGGTGGCCACCTCCGGCCAGGTGGTGTCGGGGGGCTCATGACCTCGGCGGCCCCTGCCGGGGTACTGGCCGGCTCGCTGCGCCTGGGCGGAACTGTGCACGGCGTGGCCGGGCACGGGACGGCCGCGGGGCACCTGGCGATCGTGGTGACCTCGTCGACGCCGCTCTGGTACGCCACCCGCGCCACCGGCCTGGTGGCGCTGGTGCTGCTGACCGCAGGCATGGCCCTGGGCCTGCTCACCTCGGTGCGTTATGAGCACCAGCGGTGGCCCCGCTTCATCACCATCGGCCTGCACCGGAGCATGTCGCTGCTGGCCTGCGCCTTCACCGCGGTGCACATCACGACCACGGTGCTGGACAGTTTCGTGCCGATCGGGGTGGCGGACGTGTTCGTGCCGTTCATCTCCGGATACCGGCCGATCTGGCTGGGGCTCGGCGCGATCGCCACCGACCTGCTGATCGCGCTCACCATCACCAGCCTGATCCGGGCCAGGCTGAGCTACCGGACCTGGAAACTGGTGCACTGGGCCGCCTACCTGTGCTGGCCGGTCGCGGTCCTGCACGGCCTGGGCACCGGATCCGACGTCTCCACCCGGTGGGTACTGGCGCTGACTCTCCTGTGCGTAGGCACCATCGCGTGCCTGATCGCCTGGCGGCTCACCCAGGGCTGGCCGTCGCGGGCGGGCCTGCGCATCGCCGGAGCGATCACGCTGGTGATCGTCCTGATCGCCGGGGGCGCCTGGCTGATGGCCGGCCCGCTGAAACCAGGCTGGTCCCACCGCGCCGACCAGCCATCGTCAGTTCCTGCCGCGCAGCCGGCCACGGCCGGGCTAGACAGGGCGCAGGTGGCCGGGGGCGGCCCAGCGCGTAAAGCGCCGCAGGCGCAGCGCAGGGCCGCCCCCGGCGACCGGTGGCCCTCCCCGCCCGACGCCTCGCCGTTCTCCGCGGCCGCACCGTGAACCAGCCGACCGGCCAGCTGCCCCGGCTGATTACGCACGGCAGGCCGCTCGGACTGCGGGCGCACATCGCGCGGTACGGCCCGCTGCCCGCCGCTTCCGGGGCAGCACGGGGCCGCGACGGGCCCGGCGCGGCCCCATTGATCACCAGCATTGAGCGGGCCGGGCTGACCGGCCGCGGCGGCGCGGGTTTTCCCACCGCACGCAAGATGCGGGCCGTGGCCGCGGCGGGCGGGCGCCGGGGCCGGGGCGGCCCGGCCGTGGTCGTCGCCAACGGCGCCGAGTCTGAGCCGGCCAGCGGGAAGGACGCGGTGCTGCTGGGTCAGTCTCCGCACCTGGTGCTGGACGGTATCGCGGCGGCGGCCGCCGCGATCGGCGCCACCGACGCGTACCTCTGCGTGGACGGCGGCTATCCGCAGCGGGTCCGGCAGCTATCAGCGGCTATCGGGGAACGCGCGGACGCGCAACTGGACCAGGTGCCGGTCGAGCTGGTGACCCTGCCCGGCGGGTATGTGGCCAGCGAGGAATCCGCGCTGGTGAATTTCCTGAACGGTGGTCCCGCGGTGCCTCTCTACGTCCCGCCGCGGCCGTTCGAGCGCGGCGTCGGCGGCCGGGCCACACTGGTGAACAACGTGGAGACGCTGGCGCACGTCGCCCTGATCGGCAGGTACGGCCCGGACTGGTTCCGCTCGGTTGGCACGGAGGCGGCCCCGGGCTCCGCGCTGCTGACCATCAGCGGCGCGGTGCACCGGCCCGGAGTTTACGAAGTTGCCCTGGGGACTCGGCTGGGGGACCTGATCGCGCTGGCCGGCGGGGCGCCGGAGCCGCCGCAGGCGATCCTGGCCGGCGGCTATTTCGGCGGCTGGCTGCCGTTGCCCGCCGCGGCCGACGTGCCGGCCAGCCACCCGGGCCTGCGTGCCGCGGGAGCCGCGCTCGGCTCCGGTGTCCTGATCGTTCTGCCGGAATCCGCCTGCGGCATCGCGGAGACGGCGCGGGTTTTCCGCTACCTGGCCGGCCAGAGCGCGGGCCAGTGCGGCCCGTGCAGCTACGGTCTGCCCGCCATCGCCGACGCCCTGGACCATATCGCCTTCCAGGGCGGGGACGAGCGAGCCGACGCCTGGGTGCGGCAGATAATGCCGCTGGTGCGGGGGCGCGGGGCCTGCCATTTCCCCGATGGGGCGGTTGCCCTGGCCGCGAGCGCGCTCCAGGTGTTCGGCGCGGATCTGGAGCACCATCTGCGGTACGGGCCGTGCCCGCGGGCCCGCCGCCCGCCCGTGCTGCCGGTCCCGGTCGCCGCCGAGCAGCAGCCGGGCCGCGGCCCGGGAGACCGGTCGCCATGAGCCGCCAGGTGCTGCGGATCAACCCCATCGCCTGTGACGCTCATGGGGTATGCGCCGACCTGTTCCCCGAGTTCATCACCCTGGACCCGTGGGGGTTCCCGGTCATCACCACAGAGCCGGTACCCGACGAACTGATTTCGCACGCCCGGCGGGCGGTGACCGCCTGTCCCACGCTTGCGCTGCGGCTGGAGAGCCAGCGCCGGTCCCGGGGGTAGCCGCCGGGCGGACCTCGCTAGGCTTCCGGGGCACAGAACTTGCGGAAGGCACGAGCGGGGAGGGTGGATGGGACCACTGGACGGCGTGCGGGTCATTGAGATCGCCAGCCTCGCGCCAGCGCCGTTTGGCTGCATGGTTCTTTCCGATCTGGGCGCGGATGTTATCCGGGTGGACCGGCTGGACCGGGCGGGCAGGCAGACGCTCCCGCCAGTGGATCCGCTCGCCCGCGGGCGCCGGTCGATCCGGCTCAACCTCAAGGACGCCGAGGGCGTCGCCGTGCTGCTGCGCCTCCTCGCCGATGCCGACGTCCTCGTGGAAGGGTTCCGGCCCGGCGTCGCGGAGCGGCTCGGCTTCGGTCCTGACGTCTGCCTGGAACGCAACCCGCGGCTGGTCTTCGCCCGGATGACCGGCTGGGGGCAGGATGGCCCGCTGGCCGCCACCGCCGGGCACGACATCGATTACATCGCGGTCGCCGGGAGCCTCTACCCGATCGGCCGGGCCGGCGAGCGACCGGTGCCGCCGCTCAACCTGGTCGGCGACTTCGGTGGCGGCGGCATGCTGCTGGCCGTCGGCGTGCTCGCGGCCCTGCTGGAGCGGGAGCGCTCCGGCCGCGGGCAGGTCGTCGACGCGGCCATGGTGGACGGGTCCGCGCTGCTGACGTCGTTCATCCACGGTTTGCGGGCCGCAGGGGCGTGGCAGGACGAGCGGGGCAGCAATGTGCTCGACGGCGCCGCCCCGTTCTATGACACGTACGAAACCGCCGACGGCAAGCACATGGCGGTCGGCGCCCTGGAACCGAAGTTCTACGACGAACTGCTGACCCGGCTGGGCCTGGACAGCGCCGGGCTGCCCGCCCAGTACGACCGGTCCCGCTGGCCTGCCCTGCGCGCGCGGCTGGCCCAGGCGTTCGCGGAACGCACTCAGGCCGACCTGGTGGAGTTGTTCGACGGCGCGGACGCCTGCGTCGCCCCGGTGCTGAGCCCGGGGGATGCGCCAGCCCACCCGCACAACACGGCCCGGGGCACGTTCATCACCGTGGGCGGCGTGATCCAGCCCGCGCCCGCACCCCGGTTCGACCGGACCCCGTGCGGCAACCCGGCGCCGCCAGTCAAGCCGGGCGCGGACACCAAGGCTGTTCTCGCCGAGCTCGGATTCTCCCGCGGTGAGGTCACTGCGCTGCGCGACCGCGGGGTCGCCAGCTGATCCCGATGTGACAGACTCGGGATCACAGATCGTGGTCGCAGCTGAGGAACGGTCGTGGCCAGGCACCCAGGTGCCTACTAACCTTGTTAGTGCAACCGAGGCGAGGGGGTGTGGCCGTGCTGGGCGATCCAAGCAGTACAACCACGGCGGTCACGGCCACGGACAGGGGCCGGACCGCCAGACGGTACCCATTCCGTTCCCGCCCACGCTGGCCAGCTCCCCCGGGTTAGACAGTCCGGACCTGGCCGGCGGGCCCAGGAGGTTGCTGTGTCCGATCGAATCTTCGGTGCCCGGCGGCAGACAGACCGCCGGCGGCGCAACCGCGCGTCGCTGACCAGCCGGTTCATCCAGCCGACCGAGCGCATGATGACCTCGCGCCAGGTCCGCCAGGACATCGTCTCGCTGGCTGGCCTGATCGGGCGGCCCGTGCTCAACCAGGCCGGCGACGAGGTCGGCAGCGTCGTTGACCTGGTCGCCAAGGTGCATGGAGGCGAGACTTACCCCCTGGTCACTGGGATCGTGATCCGGGTGGCCCGCCGCCGCACCTTCCTCGACGCGTCGAACATCGACCGGGTGCACCGCCGCTCGGTGACGCTCCGCACCGCCCGGCTGGACCTGCGGGAGTTCCAGCGCCGCGACGGCGAAGTGCTCCTGGCCCGGGACATCCTCGATCACCAACTGGTGGACACCGACGAGATCCAGGTGATCCGGGCGGCCGACCTCTACCTGGCGCAGGTCGGCGACCAAGTCCACCTGGTCGGCGTGGACGTGGGCCTGCAGACCCTCCTGCGCAGGCTGGGCCCCCGGCGGTACCGCTGGCACCCGACCCCGGACCGGGTCATCGACTGGGCCGCGATCGAGTCGTTCGGCGAGGACTCCGCGGAGGCGCCGGCGGCGATGAAGCTGCGCGCCCCGCACTCCGCGCTGCACAAGCTCCGCCCCGCCGAACTCGCCGATGTCCTGGAAGGACTGGGCCGGTCCGGCCGGAAGGAACTGCTGGCCAGCCTCGATCACGATCTCGCCGCGGACGCGCTGGAGGAGATGGAGCCGGACGAGCTGACCGCGCTGCTGCGTGAGGTGGAACCGGCCCAGGCCGCCGAGCTGCTGTCCCGGATGGAACCGGACGAGGCCGTGGACGCGCTGCGGGAACTCTCCAGGGACGAGCAGTCCCTGCTGCTGTCCCGGATCGCCGTGCCCGCCCGCCGGGAGCTGGTCAGGCTGCTCGGCTACCCCGGGGACGAGGCCGGCGGAATCATGACCAGCGTGCTGGCCTGCGCGCACCCCGACGAGACGGTCGCCCAGGTCAGCAGACGGCTGGCCGAGCAGGCCGGGCACCGGACCGAGATCGACTCGGTGGCCGTGCTGGATGACGGCGGCCGGCTGGTCGGCGACGTCTCAGCGTTCGACCTGCTGGTCAGTAACGGCGATACCCGGCTCGGCGACCTGATCGATCCGGAGAATCCTCCGGTTACCTTGCGCCCCGACACCGACCTGGACGACGTGGCCACTGAATTGGTCGAGTCACGGCGCTCCTCGCTGCTCGTGGTCGATGACGACGGGCGGCCGCTGGGCCGGATCCTGTCCGACGACGTCCTCGACGCCCTCGTGCCCGGGCACGGGCGGCTGCACTTCCCGAGGCTGCTGCAGTGAGCACCCGGGAGGATCAGGAAGAAGCGGCAAACCCGGCAGAAGTTGCGCACCCGGCCGAGCGCCCGTCCCGATCCAGGGAGGGCCTGGCCTCGCTGACCAGGGTGCGGATCGGCGGGGTCCGGCTGATCCGGTCGCGCAAGAGCCGGATCTGGCTCATCCTGGCCATCGCCGGCCCCGGGGTGGTCGCCGCGAACGCCGGCAACGACGCCGCCGGGATCGCCACCTACGCGTCGGCCGGCTCCCAGTTCGTCTACCGGACCCTGTTCTTCATGGTGCTGGTCACCTTCGCGCTCGTGCTGGTGCAGGAGATGGCGGTACGCCTGGGCACCCATACCGGCAAGGGACTCGCGGCCCTGATCCGGGAGCAGTTCAGCCTGCGGCTGACCGGCGTGGCGCTCGCCTGCGTGCTGCTGGCCAATACCGGCCTGGTGGTCTCGGAGTTCGCCGGGATCGGCGCGGCCTTCGAGCTGCTGGGCGTGAGCCGATATGTGATCATTCCCATCTCGGCCGTCGCCATCTGGGCCCTCGTGCTGTTCGGGTCCTACCGTTATGCGGAAAGGATCTTTCTGATCTTGTCGTTGGCCTTCCTCGCCTACCCGATCGCGGCCGTGCTGGGCCACCCGGACTGGGCCAAGGTCGGCAGCGACCTGGTGATCCCCCATTTCCTGTACACCAAGGGATTCCTGCTGCTGGGCGTGGCGCTGATCGGGACCACGGTCAGTCCCTACATGCAGCTCTACGCGGCGGCCGGAGTGGTGGACAAGGGGGCCGACAAGGCCGATTACCCCCGGGCCCGGATCGACGCGATCTCCGGGGCCCTGTTCGCCTGCATCGTGTCCATCACGATCATCATCGCCACCGGGGCCGCGATCGGCGGGAGGGGCCCGCTGACCTCAGCCAAGGAGGCGGCGGAGGCGCTGCGCCCGGTCGCAGGCCCGGCGGCCGAGGTGCTGTTCGCGCTGGGGCTCATCGGCGCCTCCGCGCTGGCCGGGGCGGTGGTCCCGCTGTCCAGCGCGTACGCCATCAGCGAAGCGGTCGGGGTCGAGCGTTCGGTATCCCGCCGGTTCACCGAGGCCCGGCTTTTCCTCGGGCTGTTCACCGTGCAGGTCATTGTGGGCGCCGCGCTCGCCCTCACGCCCATCAACCTGATCACTTTGCTGATCGGCACCCAGGTGCTGCAGGGCGTGGTCACGCCGGTCGTCCTGGCCTACATCCTTATCCTCACCAACCGGCGCAGCGTGCTGGGCGGGGCGGCGAACGGCCCGGTGTTCCGGGTGGCCGCCACCTTGTGCGTGGTCGCCATCTCGGCCATGAGCCTGCTGCTGCTCGGCTTCACGGTGCTGGGCTTCTTCGGCATCGGCTGAGGAACGCCCGGCGGAGCAGTGCCCTGCTGGTCGGGGCTATCCGGGCGCGATGGTATGAAGGCCACGTCAGGAGAGTGAGGCACGCAGGTGGCAATGCGGAAGGGCGTGGGCTTCCCCGGCGGGGGGGACAACCCGCCGGAGGGTTTCGCGTACTCGCTCAAGCGGCGGCTGCTCGGGCCGCCCATGGTCAACGAGGAACTTGGCGAGCAACGGCTGTCCAAGGTGCTCGCGCTGGGTGTGCTGGCACCGGACGGGATCTCCTCGTCGGCCTATGGCACGGAAGAGATCCTGATCGAGCTGCTCAAGGGCGGCCTGGGGGTCGCGGCGTTCGCGCTCATCCTGCCGCTGACGGGTGTCGTCCTGTTCGTGATGGCGCTGGTCGTGCTGTCCTACCGTGAGGTCGTCACGGTGTACACCAGGGCGGGCGGATCCTATGTGGTGGCCCGGGACAACTTCGGGCCCCGGGTGGCTCAGGTCGCCGCGGTCGCACTGCTCATTGACTACGTGGTCACCGTGGCGGTCCAGGTCGCCGCGGGCACGGCGGCGGTAGCGTCGGCCGTCCCGGCGCTGAACCACCCGGACCTCATCACCATCATCTCGATCGTCATCGTGATCTTGATGTGCTACGGCAACCTGCGGGGCATCCGCGAGGCCGGCCGGTCGTTCGCGGTTCCCACGTACCTGTTCTCCGGCGTCATCATCCTCATGATCGTCACCGGGCTGCTGCGGGAGGCGTTCGGCGCGCTGCCGCTCTACCACCCGCAGGCCGGCGTGGTTACCGGTGCCCCGAGCCACAGCGGGCTGATCGCGTTCGGCATGGTCTTCGTGCTGCTGCGGGCGTTCGCCAACGGCGGCTCCTCACTGACCGGCATCGAGGCGGTCTCGAACGCGGTCAGCGCGTTCAAGCCCCCGGAAGGCCTCAACGCCCGCCGCGTGCTGGTGACCGAGGGCCTCATCCTCGGCTCCCTCGTCGCGGGGGTCTCCTGGCTGGCTCATGTGACGCATGCCCGGCCCTACACCCTCGGGGTGCCGACGGTCATCTCCCAGGAGGCCCGGCTCGTCTTCGGGCATTCGTTCTTCGGCACGGCCATGTACATCCTGATTCAGGCGGCGACCGCGCTGATCCTCTACACCGGGGGGAACACCAGCTTCAACGGCTTCCCTTTCCTGGCCAACTTCGTGGCCGAGGACGCGTTCCTGCCGCGCTGGCTGACCAAACGCGGCCACCGGCTGGTGTTCTCCAACGGGATCATCGTGCTGGCCGTGCTGTCGTCCGCCTTGCTGGCCGCCGTCGGCGCGAGCGTCAACAGCCTGGTCCCCTTCTATGCCATCGGGGTGTTCACCGCGTTCACGATGGCCGGCCTCGGCATGGGCAAGTACCACTACGAGGCCAGGGAACCGCGCTGGCGGCGCAAGCTGGTGATCAACTTCTCGGCGGGCGTGATCTCCGCGGTCATCGTACTGATCTTCGTGGTGGTCAAGTTCACCGAAGGCGCCTGGCTGGTGGTGGTCCTCTTCGCGGTCGGCGTGCCCGTGCTCATCCGGCTCAACCGGGAGTACGGGCTGGAAGCGCAGGTTCTGGAGCGGATCACCGACCGGCCCCCGCCCGCCACCCCGCCGACCTATCCCCGGCGCACGGTGTACGTGTTCGTGGACCGGTTTGACCTGGCGACGCTCGCGGCCCTGCGCTACGCGCGCAGCTTGCGGCCGACCACGCTGCGGGCGGTGCACTTCGTGATCGACACCGCCGAGGCGGACACCCTTCGTGAGGACTGGGAGCGGGCCAACCGGGGGGTCGTGCTCGACTTCATCGACTGCGCGGACCGCAGGCTGACCAGGGCCGCCGCCGAGCTGGTGAGCCGGGAGGCGGCGCTGCCCGGCACGCACGTGACGGCGGTCCTCCCCCGGCGGAGCTACTCGCCGCTGCTCGGCCGGCTGCTGCATGACCGCACGGCAGACAAGATCGCCGCGGTGCTGAGCAATATCCAGCACTCCGTGGCGACCATCGTCCCCTTCGACGTGCGAAGCCGGCTCGACCTGCTCCAGGCACGCCACGTCGCCCGGACCCAGGACGCGGCGCCGCCCGAGCCGGCCGGGGCGGCGGAGCCCGCTGGGCCGGCCCGGCCAGCCGAGCCGGCCGCGGCGGCCCGTCCCGGCCCCGCCGATCCGCCGCCATCGAGCGAACCAGCCGCATCCAGCGAACCCGTGGCACCGGACATCGCTACCGGCCCGGATGGCCTGCCCCTGGTCACTGGCGCGCCGTCGCCGTCCCCGCTCCGGGGGCTGCTCCGGCGCCGGGGCCCGCGTCAGCCCGGCGGCCCGCCTGCAGCCGTGCCGGGCGGGGACCACCCGGGCTACGAGAGGCCCGTCCCGCCACCCGGCGTCAACCCCATCGGGTCGATCACCAAACCCGGCCGCGGCACCGTGGAAGGCCGGGTACGAGCGGTGGAGATCCGCCCGGTGGAACGGAACTCCGTGCTCGCCGTCGAGATCTCCGATTCCACCGGCGATCTGACCGCCTTGTTCTACGGCCGGTCGCATATCCCGGGACTCATCTGCGGGGCGCGGGTCCGCTTCCGCGGACCGGTTGGCCTGCGCGGGGAGGGGCCAGTCATGATCAACCCCGCATATGAGCTACTTGCGGTAGGTACCGGGATGCCTCAGGACGGGAAAGACTCTCCTGACAAGGGGCCGTAGCAGAGCCTGACTGCGGCCAGGGCACCCTGGCGAAGGAGGTTGTCAGCGGCCATGTCGGCCGGACACGGACACGGACACGGGGTGACGGCCACCGGCCGTCATCGCGGCAAGCTGACCGCGGTCATGACGATCAGCACCGGGATCGCGGTGCTGGAAGTCGTCGGAGCGCTGGTCAGCGGATCGCTGGTGCTATTCGCCGACGCGGCCCACATGGCCGCGGACGCCGCCGGCGTCGGCCTGTCACTGCTGGCGGCACACGTTGCGACCAGGCCCGCCACCGACCGGCGGACCTTCGGCTACGCGCGAGCGGAGATCCTCGCCGCGACCGCCAATGCCCTGCTCCTGCTCGGCATGGGCACCTTCATCGTCGTCGAGGCAGCGCGGCGGCTGGCCACGCCGCCCGCCGTCGGATCCGGCCTGATGGTGATTTTCGGCATCATCGCGCTGGCCGGTAACGGTGTGTCGGTGATCCTGCTCCGCCGGGCCCAGACGGAGAGCATGAACGCGCGCGGGGCCTTCCTGGAAGTCGCCTCCGACACGTTCGGCGCGATGGCGGTCATCGTGACCGGAGTGATCGTCGCGACCAGCGGATTCACCCTGGCCGACCCGATCGCCTCGCTGGTGGTAGGCGCGCTCATCCTGCCGAGGACCTGGCGCCTGCTGCGGGACGCGGTGGACGTCCTGCTGGAGGCGAGTCCACGGGGCATCGACCTGAGCGAGGTGCGCCGTCACATGACCGAACTCGACGGCGTCACGGACGTGCATGATCTGCACGCGTGGACCATCACTTCCGGGCTTCCGGTGCTGTCCGCGCACGTAGTCGTGGACCCCGGGGTGCTGGCCAGCGGCCGGGGCGCGGCCATGCTCGACACTCTCCAGGAATGCTTGCGCGGTCACTTCGACGTGGTCCACTCCACCTTCCAACTGGAACCTACCGGCCACTCCGACCACGAGCCCTCCGTGTGCCTTTAGGCCATGGGCGTTCCGGTCGCGATACGGCCAGGTTCACGGTGTCAGGGCCTTTCGCCTCTACCAGCAGCGGGCCTGCGGGCCGCAGGCTCGTCTGAGAAACCAGGGAAGTTGGATTCATGGGCGCTCCAGCCATCCGCACCGAGGGCCTGTCCAAGCGTTACGGCTCCGTCGATGCGCTGAGCGGCCTCGACCTCGAGGTCACCGAGGGTGAGGTGGTCGGTTACCTGGGGCCTAATGGCGCGGGGAAGACCACCACCATTCGGCTGCTGCTGGGCCTGGCCCGGCCCACTGCTGGCCGGGCGGAGATCTTCGGGCTCGACTGCCAGCGCCAGACTGTGCAGGCACACCGGCGTCTCGCCTATGTGCCCGGTGAAGCCAACCTCTGGCCGTCACTTACCGGAGCCGAGACGCTGCACCTGCTCGGCCGGGTCCACGGTCAGGTCGACTCCAGGTACCGCGATGAGCTGATTCAGCGGTTCGCCCTGGATCCGTCCAAGAAAGTGCGGGCCTACTCCAAGGGAAACCGCCAGAAGGTTCTGCTGATCGCCGCGCTCATGACACGGCCCGCCCTGCTCGTGCTCGATGAGCCCACCAGCGGACTGGACCCGCTCATGGAACAGGCGTTCCGCCATTGCGTGCAGGAGGCGCACGAGACCGGGCAGACCGTCTTCCTGTCGTCGCACATCCTGAGCGAAGTCGAGGCACTGTGCGACCGGGTCGGCATCCTGCGCGAAGGACGCCTGGTCGAGATCGGGACACTCGCCGCGATGCGTCACCTCTCAGCGCTGACGGTGGAGCTGGTCTTCGACGCCGCGCCGCCCGACCTGAGCGTCGTCTCCGGCGTCAAGCGGGTGGTGGTGGACGGCAGGCACGTGCATCTGGAGGTCCACGGTCCGATCGAGCCGCTCATCGATGCCCTGGGCGGCACCGGTGTCCGTGAGCTGGTCAGCCGTGAGCCCTCGCTCGAGGAGCTGTTCCTGGCCCACTACGGCCCCGACGGCAATGCCCCGGTGACGGCCGACGGGGCGGTGCTTGCTGGCCAGCCGGGTGCGTGAACGGACATGGCCGACCTTCTGCTCGAGACCGCGCCACGCTCCTTCGCGCTCGCCGGACGTTACCCCGGGGCGGTGGTGGCCGTTCAGGTGGGACGCAAGGCTGGCCGGTCCGGCCTGTTGTGGGGGCTCATCTTCGCGTTCTACGTGGTCGCGCAGACCCTGGCCTACACGTCGGCCTACCCGACTCAGGCGGCGCGTGACCAGATGGCCAGCGCGTACAGCACCAACATCGGCCTCAACGCGCTGATTGGGCCGGCTCGGGCCATCAACACGGTCGCCGGGTACGCCTCATGGCGCATCCTCGGCATCCTGAGCATCCTCGGGGCTATCTGGGGATTGCTGACCGCCACGCGGCTCATGCGCGGCGACGAGGAGGCCGGCCGTTATGAGTTGCTCCTGGCCGGCCAGACGACGCGCCGCCGCGCCGCGGGCCAGGCGATCGCCGGGCTGGCCGCGGGCCTGGTGACGCTGTTCGTGCTGACCACCATAGGGACGGTTCTCACCGGCCACGCCTCCACCGTCGGCTTTACCCTCGGGCAGTCTGTGTACTTCGCAATCACGCTCGCGGCCGGGGCAGCCACATTTCTCGCTATCGGCGCGCTGACCAGCCAGCTCGCCAACACGCGCCGCCGGGCCGCCGCCATGGCCGGGGCGGTCTTCGGCATCTCCTATGCGCTTCGCATGGTTGCCGACTCCGATCCGGGGCTGCACTGGCTGGTGTGGTTGAGCCCTCTCGGCTGGATCGAGGAGTCCCGGCCGCTCACCGGCCCGCGCCCGCTGGCCCTGCTTCCGGTGGTGCTGCTGATACTCGTGGTTACCGCCGTCACTGTGCACCTGGCCGGGTCCCGGGATCTCGGTGCTGCCGTATTGCCGAACCGCGACACCGCTGTCTCCCATCTGGCGCTGGTCGGCAGCCCGATCGGCCTGGCGGTCCGGCTGATGCGGCCGGTGGTCCTCGGCTGGCTGATCGCTGTCGCCGCTTTCTCCGTCCTCCTCGGCACCGTGGCCGAATCCTCCGCCCAGGACATCAGCGGCGACAAGTCTGTCCAGGAGACCCTGGGCCGGCTCGGCGGGCACGGTTCCCCGGTGGCGGCTTATCTCGGGCTCACCTTTCTCATAATCGCGTTGATGATCACCCTGGTGGCGGCCGGGCAGATCACCGCCACCCGGGCCGAGGAGGCCGACGGTCACCTGGAGAATTTCGCGGTCCGCCCCGTGAGCCGGACGTCGTGGTTCACCGGGCGGATGATTCTTTCTGCGTTCGTGCTTCTCGCGGCGGGCGTTCTGGCCGGGATCGGCGCTTGGGCCGGCGCAGCCAGCCAGCACAGCGGGGCTGGGTTTGGTTCGCTCGTTGCCGCCGGGCTCAATGTGGTTCCGCCGTCGCTGTTCCTCCTGGGCCTCGGCGCCGTGGTGCTGGGGGTATGGCCCCGGCGAACCTCAGTAGTCGTCTACGGCTACCTGGCCTGGTCGTTCCTCATTGAGTTCATCGGAGCCGTCGTCCACGCCAGCCACTGGCTCTTGGACACCTCGGTGTTCTTCCACATGGTTCCGGCCCCCGCCACGAGTCCCAACTGGGGCAGCGCCGCGGTCATCGCCGGTCTCGGAGTGGCCGGAGCGGTGATCGGCGGCATCTTCCTCAACCGGCGCGATGTACTCGCCGGATGACCCGCACAGCTCCCCCAGGTCAAGGCCTCTTGCCACCCTTCCGCAGCAGTAACTTCACGGTCCTGGCCTTAGCACCCCGGGACGGGCGCTGGGATCGCGCCTGCCTGGCGCATTCTGGCTCTGGAGCATTTGTGTACCAGCCAGTAATATGAGGGCATCGTCTCTCCGTGGAGCCCGCCGTGAGCACGTACGACCACTACGTCACCCCCGTCGAGCCCGGCACCTGGGACGTCCCCGCGGCCGGCGCCACCCGCTTCAGCTGGGAGTACGACGAAGGCCGGACCCGCCTGCTTGACCTCTACCAGCGGGGCAAGGACAAGCAATGGGACGCGGCCAAGCGGGTCGACTGGGAACTCCCGGTGGACCCCGCCAACGTGATGGGGCTTTCCGACGAGTTCAGCCCGATCTACGGCTCACGTCAGTGGAACATCCTGTCCGAATCTGAGCGCGCCGACCTTGGCCACCATCTCTCGGCCTGGCTGTTCAGCCAGTTCCTGCACGGCGAGCAGGGCGCACTGACGGTGGCCGCGCGGATCGTCGAATCCGTGCCCGACATGGACTCGAAGTTCTATGCGGCGACTCAGGCCATGGACGAGGCGCGGCATGTCGAGCTGTTCTCGCGGTTCATGCGGGAGAAGATCGGCCTCTACTACCCCGTCAACCCGGACCTGGCCAAGCTGCTGTCGGACGCGCTCAGCGATTCCCGCTGGGACCTGCCGTACCTCGGAATGCAGGTGCTGATCGAGGGACTCGCCCTCGCCGCGTTCGGCGTGCACCGGGACATGGCCACCAATCCCCTGGTCAAGCAGGTCCTCGCGTATGTCATGCAGGACGAGGCGCGGCATGTGGCGTTTGGCCGGCTCGCGCTCCGCGACTACTACGCCGGACTGACCGCGGCGGAGCGGGCCGACCGCGAGGAGTTTGTCGTCGAGGGCTGCTACCTGATGCGCAACAGGTTCGTGGCGCGCGAAGTCTGGGAGCAGATGGGCTTCGACGTGGCCGAGTGCCTGGAGTTCACCGAGAAGTCGCCCGTCCAGCAGGCGTTCCGGTCTCTGCTCTTCAGCAGGATCGTGCCCTGCGTGAAAGACATCGGGCTGTGGGGCCCGAAGGTGCAGCGCGCCTACGCCGATCTCGGTGTGCTCGACGCGGCCGGGGTCGACCTGGACTCGGTGATGCGCGACGACGAGGAGATCGCGGAGCGGGTGGACCAGGAGAAGTACGCCGCCGAACTCGCCGCGCGCCGCGCCGAAGTAGACGCCGCTGTCGCCGACGGTCAGTCCTAACGGCCACCTCAAGCCCTCGCAGCAGCATCGGAGTGGCACAGCTGTCGTTCCGGATCGCTGAGGGGCGGATTAGCAGGCGACCGCGGGGGTCTGGCCGAGGTAGCTGGAGTCCGTGAGGGCGCCGATGATGAAGTGCGCGACGTCGGCGCGGGAGATCTTCGTCAGGCCAGGCGGCGGGTACTGCGGGCGGACCTGGTAGTGGCCGGTTAGCGGGCTGTCGACCAGCCTCGTCGCGCGCACCAGTGTCCAGTCGAGGTCGCTCGCCTGGACAACCTGCTCCATGGCCCGCACGTCGGCGAACGGCTTGGCCAGGACGCGCGGCAGGATCAGCTTGATCAGGAACGGGGCACCGGGATCCTCGGCGATGAAGGCGCCCACGGCGGACACGCAGATCAGGCGGCGGGCACCCGTCTTGGCCATGGCCCCGACCACGTTGGACGCGGCGGTCGCGAGCAGCGCCGGAGCCTTGGCCCCGCGTGGGCCGAGCGCGGACAGCACCGCGTCCGCCTCGGCGATCACGTCAGCCACGGCCACCGGGTCCAGAGCACTGCCCTCGGTAACCGTGATACCCGGCCGGACCGGCACCGCGGCAGCGTCCCGGGCCAGCACGTGCACCGGGTGACCGGCGTCCACGGCCCAGCTCAGCAGGTGACCGCCGATCCGGCCGGTGGCGCCCAATATCGCGAGTCGCATCTCAACTCCTTCGCGCTGCGGTGGCCAGCCGAGGGCGGCCGGCGGGCAGATCAGGCATCGGCGGTTCCTTCCGCGGCAGGCCCGCCAGCACCGCCGACGCTGGCACCCTCAGCACCAGCACCGGCACGGGCGGCACCGGCCGTGGCAGCACCAGCACCAGCACTCTCCGCGCCGCCAGCGGCAGCGGGCTCGGTGCCAGGCACGGCGCGCCGGCCTGATCCGGCCGGCAGCGCGAGCATCAGCAGGAAGCTGAGCAGGAGCACGCCGACCTGGAACCACAGGGTGCGCTGGAGCGCGCCGACGAAGGCCCGACGCTCCGCGGCGCCGCCGGCCCCGGCCAGGACGCTGCCGGCCGCGGCCGGCAGCGCGCGGCTCGTGCCGCTCCGCCGGCACGAGGCCGGCGTGACGGTGGGGTCGGCCGCGATCAGGCGGTCGTGCAGGCAGCCGCGGAACTGGGTAACGATCCTTCCGGAGAACTGGGCCGGAACGCCCGCCGCCGCCAGCCCGGTCCGCAACTGCGGCGCGACCGCGGTGGCCGCCGGCCCCGACTGGCTGCCGAGCAGGCCGAAGAAGATCACGCCGATGACCGCGATCCCGATCGATGCACCCACCTGGAATCCCGTGTTGAGCAGGCCGGACGCCGAGCCAGCGTGCTGGCGGGGCACCCCCGCGAGCAGGATGTCAGCCAGCGGCGCGAGGACGCTGCCCATGCCCAGGCCGGCCACCACCAGGCCGGGCGCCATGTCCCAGGTTGTCACCGCCACCCCGTAGTGATGGACGATCGCGATCAGGCCGGCCATGCCCGCGGCCATGACGAGCGCACCAGTCATCGTGACGCCGCGGCCGAAGCGGGGCGCGAGCCGGGCCGCCGCCGCTGACGCGACCAGCACGCCCCCGGAGAACGGCAGGAACGTCAGCCCGGCGTGCAGCGGCTCGAAGCCGAGCCCGATCTGCAGGAACAGGGTCAGGACCAGCGCGAATGAGGCGACCCCCAGGAAGAACGTGACCGCGATCGACATTCCGACGCTGAACGCACGCTCGCGGAACAGGCTCAGCGGCACCAGCGGCGAGCCGTCCTTGCGGGCCTTCATCCGCTCGTAGCCAACGAACAGCCCGAAGGCCGGCCCGGCCGCGGCCATCGAGACGAAGGTCCAGGCCGGCCAGCCGAGCTGGCGGCCCTGCACGAGCGGGTAGAGCAGTAGCAAGAGTGCGGCGCTGACCAGGGCAACGCCGCCGGGGTCCAGTTTCGGCGGCTGCGGGGCACGGGATTCGCGGACCAGGATCGCCGCCGCGGCCACCGCGAGGATGCCGACGGGGACATTGATCAGGAAGATCGACCGCCAGCCGAGTCCGAGCAGGCTGTGCTGGGTCAGCAGCCCGCCGAGCAGCGGGCCGCTCACGGTGCCGAGGCCGGCCGTGACCCCGAACCCGGCCAGCGCCTTGATTCGTTCGGCCGGCGGGAAGATGACCTGGATGACGGACAGCACCTGCGGGATCATGATCGCGCCCATCGCGCCCTGCGCGACCCGGCTGGCGATAAGCATGCCCGGGCTCTGCGCAGCTCCGCACAGCGCCGACATGAGAGTGAACCCGATGACGCCGATCAGGAACAGCCGTTTACGGCCGAACGCGTCGCCGAGCCTGCCGCCGGTGATCAGCACCACCGCGTAGGCCAGCGTGTACCCGGCCAGCGCCCACTGCACATCGGCGTAGCTGGCGTGCAGGTCACGCTGGATGGACGGGATCGCGATGTTAACGATCGAGACATCCAGCAGGTTCATGAAAGCGGCGAGCAGCAAGATCACGAGGGTCAGCCAGCGGCGTGGGTCGGCGCCCTCGCCCGGGGCTGCCGGAGGTGCCAGGATCTGAGCGTCGGAAGTCATGGGGATCTCCGCTCCCGGAGGAATCAGAATTACACCTAGGCAAGCTAACATCTCGCCTTACTATTGTCTAGGTAGCTTAACTAATAAGGAGCTTAAGCATGTCAGAGGACCCGCAGGGATCGCCGCCCAGCGCCGAGGATGGCGCCTGGGAGCTGCCCTGGGCCGAGCCGTTCACCGCCAGCACCGGGCGCCCGGAGCGCGCGCAGCTCGCCTTGGCGTTCGGCGCGGCGATCCGCCGGACCGGCTCCCTGATGCAGCTCATGGGCCAGGCGGCCGCGGATCAGATCGGCATCAACGCCACCGACCTGAACTGCCTCAACATCCTCAGCTTCAGCGGTCACATGACAGCGGGCCAGCTGGCCAAGGCCACGGGCCTGACCACCGCGTCGATCACCGGGGTCATCGACCGGCTGGCAGAGGCCGGTTACGTGACCAGGGAGCGGGACACCAGCGACCGTCGCCGCGTGGTCATCCACCTGGTACTGGAACGCGCGATCAGCAACGTCGCGTCAGTCTTCCTGCCGATGGTCCAGGCGTGGCAGGCGATGGCGGAGCGATACAGCGACGACGAGCTGCGGCTGATCGTGGAGTTCTACGGCCAGATGGAGGAGGTGCTGCGGCAGCACATCGCCCTGCTGCGCGAGTCCACCCCCTCCGTCTAGCGCCCGAGGTCAGCTTGGGTAACGCCGTCGTGGCGGCGGCTCCGCCTGCCCGTTAGCCGGCCCGCCTCACGCCTGCGCCGCGTTCTGCGCCGCCGCCTCAGCCGCTTCCGCCGCCTCCGCGCTCTCCCGTGGGTCGGTGATGGCGGTAACCCCGGCGGCGGGGGGATCGGTGTGATGCTCCGTGGTGTAGAAGCGGACTTCGTGCCCGTCGGGATCGTGCAGCAGCGGCAGGATCCAGCCAAAGCTGGCCCGGTGCACACCGGCGTGGGTCTCGCCCAGCGCGGTCAGGCGGCCGGCAAGCTCATCCATCGCCGCCTTGCTCGGCACGCCGATGGCGAAGTAGTCGAAGCCCGCCACCGCCCGGGCACGCGCCGGGTCGAGCCGCAGGCCCAGCGGCGGTCCCCCGTTGGGGTGCGCCAGGCTGTAGCCCATCAGCCGCCCTTGCTCGACGAACTCAGCTTCGACGGCATAGCCGAGACGGCTGTGGTACCACGTGCGCGACCGGGTGAGGTCGCCCACTGGCAGCTTGAGGTGATGAATGCCGGCCAGGGCCGGCGCGTCCGGCGCTCCCATGACTCCTCCGATGCAGTTTGAATGCAGCCAATGCAGTTAGACTGCATCTTGTGATGAGCCAAGTCAACCCCCCAGGCACCCGCCGGCCGCTGCGGCAAGCGCAGGTCGCACACACCGAGGAGCGCATCCTGGCGGCCGCCACTGAGCTGTTCCTCGCCGATGGCTACCTGGCCACCACGCTGGCCGCGGTCGCCGACCGTGCGCAGGTCGGCGCGCGGACCGTCTACGTGCGCTTCGGCACTAAGGCCGCGCTCTTCAAGCGGGTCGTCGACGTGGCCATCGTCGGTGACACCGAACCGGTGGATGTGCTGGGCCGCGAGTGGGCGCAGGCGGCGTTCACCGCCCCCAGCCGAGCCGAGCGGGTCTCGGCCGCCGCGGCGATGGGGCGGCAGATCATGCAACGCGCGGGCGCACTGTTCGCCGTGGCCCAGCAGGCTGCGGCCATCGAACCCTTGATCGCCGGATTCTGGCAGCAAGGCCGCGAGCAATCCCGGCACGCCCAGTCGGTCATGTGGACCCGGATGGCCGACGACGGCCTGCTGGACGCGGCCATCGACCTCGAATGGCTCATCGACACCGCCAGCCTGCTGGGCGCCGCCGAGACCTACCTGCTCATCGCCCGGATGACGGACTGGGACCTCGATGCGTATGAGCACTGGCTGGCCCGCACCTGGACCAGGCTGACCGAGCCGCCGCCATCCGGCTGAAAGCATCTCCGGCGTCTGGCCAGCAGCACACACCGGCACCCGGCCCGCAGCACTCAGCCCACGCCGAGGTCGGCGAGCACCGCCTGGGCCGCCCCCGCGCCGCACATGCCGTGCACCCCGCCCCCGGGAGGGGTGGATGCGGAGCACAGGTAGACGCCGTCCACGGCGGTCCGGTACGGGTTCCACCGCGAGGTGGGCCGGAAGAACGTCTGGCGCAGGGTCCCCGCCCCGCTGTTGATGTCCCCGCCGATGTAGTTCGGGTTGTGCCGCTCCATATCGGCCGCCGTCCGGACCGCCTTGGCCAGGATCAGGTCACGGAAGCCTGGCGCGAACCGCTCGATCTGCGCCTCGATCCGGCCGGAGGCATCCACTGCCGAGCCGGACGGCATGTGGCAGTACGCCCACAGCGTCTGGCCGCCGGCTGGGGCCCGCGTCGGGTCCACCACGCCCGGCTGCGCCACGAGGCAGTAGGGACGTTCCGGGAGCCGGCCGGCGGTCACGTCCGCTTCGCTCCGGGCCACCTCGGCGAGCGTGCCGCCCACGTGCACCGTGCCCGCTTCCCGGCAGGCCGCGGCCTGCCAGGGCACCGGCCCGCTGAGCGCCCAGTCGACCTTGCAGACGCCGGGACCATAACGGAACCTTTCCAGCGCCGCCCGGTGCCTGGCCGGCAGCCGGTCGCCCGCGATCGCGACGAGCTGGCGCGGGGTCACGTCGAGGACGACTGCGCGGGCCGGCGGCAGGCTGTCCAGCGACCGGACCCAGCGGCCGGTCTCGACCTGGCCGCCCAGTGAGGTCAGCTCGGCCACCAGCGCGTCGGCGAGCCGGGCGCTGCCACCTTCGATCACCGGCCAGCCCACCGAATGGGCCGCCATCAGCAGCACCAGCCCGAACGCGCTGGTCAGCGGCGCGCTGAGCGGGAGCATGGAGTGCGCCGCGACGCCCGCCAGCAGCGCCTGGGCCTCCTGCGTCTTGAATCGCCGGGCCAGCAGGCTGGCCGGCTGGATCCCGTCCAGGCCGAACCGGGCCATGGCCAGCGGATGCCCGGGGACGGACCGCAGCGGGGCGAGGATGTCGGGCAGGGTGAGCTGGGTGTCCCGGACCAGGGGGGCGAGCAGCCGCCGGTACCTGGCGCCGTCAGTCCCGAGCCCCCCGGCCGTCTCGTCCACCGATCCCGAGACGGCCGCCGCCCGCCCGCCGTCCAGCGGATGGGCGAACGCGACCTTAGGGACGCGCAGCGTGACACCGCGCGCCGCCAGGTCGGTGCCCAGGAAAAACGGGGATGCGGCGGCGAGCGGGTGGACCGCCGAGCAGACGTCGTGCTGGAAGCCCGGCAGCGTGAGCTCCTCGGTCCGGCAGCCTCCGCCCGGGGTGTCAGCCCCCTCGATGACGTCCACGACGAGACCGGCGCGGGCCAGGGTCAACGCCGCCGCCAGCCCGTTCGGCCCGGAGCCGACCACGATCACATCGGCTTTCCTCATAGATCGAGTATCTCGCCCTCGGTGCCCACCGTGACGTCGACGGGTGCCTGAGCGAACCGGCGGCCGAGCTCGTCGAGCTCGTCGTCGGTCCGGCCGGGCTTGTGGTGGAAGAGGACCACCCGCCGGGCCCCGGCCGCCGCGGCCAGTCCCACGGCGTAGTCGGCGGCGGCGTGGCCGAACGGCGCCTCAGCCGCCACCTCCGAAGCGAGCAGATGGGCGTCATGCACCAGCACGTCAGCTCCGGCGGCCAGGTCCAGCGCGCTGGCGTGGTACTCGCCCCAGCCATCCGGCCCAGGCCCGAACGCGGTCGGGCAGTGATCGGTGACGTAGGCGAGCACGGACCGCCCGTCGCTGACCCGGTAGCCGAGCGTCCGGCCGCCCTTGTGCGGGATCTCCCGCACGTCAACGGAGAAGCCCTCGGCATCCCGGTGCCCGGGCCCGATGGTGCCGAAGGTCCAGTCGCCGCGCAGGTCGCCGGGCCGGATCGGGAAGTGCGGCGGTGACATCGCCCGGGACAGGATCTGCTCGGCGCTGGCGCCATCCGGCTGACCGGGCAGCAGCAGCGTCACCCGGGCGTCGTCACGGTCCCCGCCCTGGAAGAAGGGCAGTCCCTGAAAATGGTCCCAGTGCAGGTGAGTGAGCAGGATCGTGCCGCTGAACGCCTTGCCGTCCAGCAGCGGAGTCACGTTGCGCACGCCGGTGCCGGCGTCCAGGATGAGCGTCGGCACCGCCGTGCGGTCGTGCGCGATGGCCACGCACGAGGTGTGGCCCCCGTAGCGGAGGAAATCTTGCCCAGGTGCCGGAGTGGACCCCCGGACTCCACAGAAGTGGATCCGCACTCCTCAGCTCCGGCCGGCGTCTTCACGCCGGTGGCCGCCGGAGAGTTCCTCCAGGGCCGACCGGTCGAACTGGGCCGCATCCACCGACGCGACCCGGCAGGCGGTGACGGCGGCCAGGGTGGATGTCCTGGTGCCGCCCTCCAGGTGCGCCCGCTCCCCCAGCAGCGCTCCCGGGCCGTACTCGGCGAGCCGTTCCCCGTCCCGCTCCACCCGGATGACCCCGTCTAGAACCAGGTAGATATCGGTGCCCTGCGCCCCCTGGCGGACCAGGGTGTCACCGGCCTTGAGGCGCCGGAAGGCGGGCTTGGCCGCGCCGTGCATCAGCTGCACGGACAGCGACCGCTCCAGCGCCGTCTCCACCGCGGTGACCAGCGCGGGCGAGTCCTCGTCGCCCCATGGCGTGTGCCGTCCGAACGACCTGCGGTACCAGTCGCTGAAGTCGGTCAGCCCGGACTTGTGCGACAACTGGCCGCCGCCGCCGTACATCCAGTGCCGGGGGAACCGGCTTGCCCCGGTCATCGCGAATTCCGCGCGGCCGTCGGCGTGCAGCGTGAGCGACAGGGTCGTCCATACCAGCGGCGCCTGCCACTGGACATACGGCGCCCGCCGTACCCGCCTGGGTGCGGGCAGCCCGGTCCGGCCGCCGGTGGTCTGCACAAAGCGGACCCAGCCATCTCCGCGTTCTGGATCATGCTGCAGGTCGGGCAGCTGGACCGCCTGGAAACGGTGGTGCAGCGCGCCCAGCCGGACGGTGGTGGAGCCCATCATTCCGCCGCCGCTGTAGCCGGAGCCGGTGATCTGGCCCGAGGCATCGACGTCGATCCAACCCCGAAGAACATTGGCAAAACGGAACCGATCCGCCGCCTGTAGTTCCCCGATGTCGCCGAGCTCCCCTGGCGGTG
Organism: uncultured Streptosporangiaceae bacterium; assembly: GCA_964412845.1. Taxonomy (GTDB): domain Bacteria; phylum Actinomycetota; class Actinomycetes; order Streptosporangiales; family Streptosporangiaceae; genus JAWWPY01. The sequence continues at coordinate 31,892 of CAYPQM010000004.1, read as the reverse complement.
GATCGTCGTAGTGGGTGAATCCCGCATCGAAGGCCACCCGGGTGCTCCCGGTGACCGCTTCGGAGGGGATCCAGGACAGTGAGGTGACGCAGCTTTCGTGACGCATAGCCTCATGGTCGTCCCTGCCGTGATCACGTGCCAGGGTGTTGCCTGGCGTTTCCCGGTGTACCTACCACCACGAGCGCCTGGGGTGTGGCTGCCCCCTTGACCGGGCCCGTGGCCGGTAGCTGAATCTCCTCATGGGATCGGTGTTGTTCACACTCCGCGCCGAATCGCGGCTGAGGTTGCGGGCAATGATCGGACTCGCGCTGTTGCTCGGTCTGATCGGCGGCGTGGTTCTAGCGGCCGCCGCAGGTGCCCGCCGCACTGACACGGCCTACCCGCGGCTGCTCCGCTGGGCCAACGCCACCCAGGTGGCCATCGTCCCGCTGGGCACCGGGGCGATCCCCGATGGCACTGGCCGCACCGGGTACTATGCCGCGCTCGGCCGCCTGCCCCAAGTGGCGTCGATATCCAGTGGCACCCAGTTCGGCATGGCGATCCCGGTGCCGGGCCGGCCGCCGGACTTCAACGTAAACGTCTCCGGCAGCTTCAACGGCGCGGTGGGCCCGGCCATTGACCGGGTCAAGGTCCTGTCTGGCCGGCTTTTCAACCCGGCCGATCCGCGCGCGGCCATGGTCGACGAGCAGCTGGCGGCCCGGCAGCACCTGCGGCCGGGCAGCACGCTGCACCTGCTGGGCATCCCCGGCTTCCTCAGCACGCCGGACGTGGCGCACGCGGTCCAGCTCACGTTCAGGGTGTCCGCGATAGTCCAGTTCGACGACCAGATCGTGCCGACCAACGACGCCGCCGCTGAGCCACGGGCCGTGCTCAGCCCAGCCTTTTCAGGTGATGCCGCGGTCAAGCGATTCAGGTCGGGCGAGGCCGCCAGCGTGCGGCTGAGGCGGGGGGCGAGCATGGCGGCGTTCGTGGCCGCAGCTCGCGTGCTGGCCACTCGCTACCCGGCGACTGGCGGGAAGCTTGACATCCTCTACGAGGCCGACGCGGTCACCGCGACGGAGCGCGCAATCCTCCCGGAGGCTGTCGCGCTAGCAGCCTTCGCCGCGCTGGCCGGCCTGATCACGCTGGCCATCGTCGGACAACTGCTCAGCCGCCAGGTCATCCTCGACTCGGCCGAGTTCCCCATCTTCCGCGTCCTGGGCATGGCCCCAGGGAAGCTGGTGGCCCTGTCCCTGGCGCGGCTGGCGGCGGTGACCGTGGCCGGAGGCGCCGTCGCGGTCGGGGCCGCCATCGCCGCATCGCCGCTGATGCCCATCGGGCCTGCTCGCCTCGCGGAGCCCAGCCCGGGGATCGAGGTTAACCTGGCGATCCTCGGCGCCGGCTTCGCTGCCGTCGCCCTGCTGCCGCTGATCCTGGTGGCACCGGCCGCCTGGCGGGCGGCCAGCAAGGCTCAAGGGCCACTGGGCGTGGCCGAACCGGGCACAGCGGCCCGCGCGTCACGGCTCGGCTCGTCGCTGAGCATGGCCGGGTCGGTGACCGGCGGCATCGGCGTGCGGATGGCCTTCGAGCCAGGCCACGGCCGGACCGCCGTCCCGGTGCGCAGCGCCTTGGTCGGCAGCACCGTGGCGGTGGCCGCCGTGGTGGCGGCCCTGGTCTTCGGCACTAGCTTCGTCGGGCTGGTCAGCACGCCGCACCGGTACGGGCAGAACTGGTCGGAGTACCTGAATTTCGATACGCCGTCGATACCGCGGATTCCGCTGACCAGGATGATGGCGGCCCAGCGTGGCCTGGTGGGATACGCTGCGGGCGACTACGGCCAGGTCAGCATCGGCGGCCGGACCATAGAGGCCATCGGCGTCGACCCGCTGCGCGGCCAGGGTTTCCTCACCCGGCTGGCCGGCCGCCTGCCGTCCGGCCGGGATGAGATAGTCCTCGGCCGCCGGACCCTGCGATCGCTGCACCGGCGACTCGGCGAACGTGTGAATGTCGAGATCAACGGCCGGAGATACGTTATGCAAATCGTGGGGGAGGCAGTTTTCGCCTCATTCAGCGAGGGCGGCTTCGCGCCCACCGACCTCGGGCAAGGGGCCGCTGTCGCGGCGTCGCTCCTGTCGAGGCCGTTCGCGCCATCGGGCTGCGTCCATGGCGAGACCTGTTACAGCTTCATTCTGGTGCGCTACCTGCCCGGCACGAGGCAGGCGGTGGACGCACGGCTGCAAGCGGCCTTCACCAAGGTCGGCTGTCCACCCGGCTGTTATACCGCCGCCACCGACCTGCGGCCGAGCGATATCAAGAACTACGCGGGAGCGCGGGACGCCCCCCTGATACTTGGCGCGGTTCTGGCGCTGCTGGCCGTAGGCACTCTGGCCCACGTGCTGCTCACCAGCGTGCGGCGGCGGCGGCGCGACCTGGCCGTGCTCAAGACGCTCGGCCTGCTGCGGCCCCAGGTGCTCAGCGTGGTGCTGTGGCAGGCGTGCGCGCTGTGCGCGGTGGCCGTGGCGGCCGGCCTGCCGCTGGGCGTCATCGCCGGCCGGTGGGCCTGGGCGGTCTTCGCCGGATGGGTCGGCGTGGCGAGCGATCCGGTGGTTCCGGTGCCGACCGTGCTGGCCGCCATCCCGGTGGCCCTGCTGCTCGCCACGGCCATCGCGGCGGGACCAGGCTGGGCCGCGGCCCGGGTCCGGCCCGCCCTCGTCCTGCGCAGCGAGTAGTGAGCGCCATCCGGCTGCTGCCCGGAGGAAGTGCGGGCACCACTGCCCCCGCCGGGGATGCCTCCTCCCTGGACCGTGCCTCGCGCCGGTAGCTGAATCTCCCCATGGGATCCGTCAGGTTCGCGCTGCGCGCCGAGCTGCGGCGCGGGCTGCTGGGGATGCTCGGGCTCGCGCTGCTGCTCGGCCTGATCGGCGGGGTGGTCCTCACCGCGGCCGCTGGCGCGCGGCGCACCGACACCGCCTACCCTCGCCTGCTGCGGTGGGCCAACGCCGCCCAGGTTGACATCATCCCCAACGGTAACGGCCCCTTCCCCAGGTATTTCGCCGCGCTGCGCCGGCTTCCGCAGGTGGCGTCGTTGTCAGCGGCTGCCCTGTACAACGTGGTCCTCCCGGTGCGGCCTGCCGCAGACCCAGGTGGAGACCTTGTCCAGCCCCGACGGCACCCTCGGCGTGACAGCAGACCGCGTCAAGATCGTCAAGGGACGGCTCTTCAATCCTCGGCTGCCGGCCAGGCCCTGATCGAGCAGCGGCTGGCTGACCTGGAGCACCTGCGGCCCGGCAGCACGCTGCATGTGCTGCTGGTGCCGAACAGCCCTACCACCGGCAACCCTGAGCTTCAGCGGGCGGTCCCGGTGGCCTTTCATGTGTCCGCGGTCGTCACCTTCGACACCCAGATCGTGCCTGCCACCAACACCAACGGCGAGCCGATGACCCTGCTGAGCCAGCCGTTCTCGGCCACACCGCTGGCTGCGTCGTCCACGTACGGTACTCAGGCCGGGGTGCGCCTGCGGCCAGGCGCGAACATGGCCGCATTCCTGCATGCCGCCGCCCGGCTGGCGCAGCCCTATCCGGCCACCGGCCGCAGGATCGATGTCGTCAGCCTGTCCGATCAGTTCACCGCACCCGAACGGGCTATCCGGCCGGAGGCCATCGCGCTGGGGGTTTTCGCCGCGCTCGGCGGGCTCATCGCGCTGGCTCTCATCGGCCAGCTGCTCAGCCGGCAGCTCATCCTGGATGCGACGGAGTTCCCCGTCTTGCGTGTCCTGGGCATGACCCGCGGCAGGCTGGTCGCCCTGTCGCTGCTGCGGCTGGCCGCGGTGACCACCGCCGGTGGTCTCATCGCCGTGGCGGTGGCCATCGCCGCTTCCCCGCTCATGCCCATCGGGCCCGCTGTCTCGCCGAGCCGAGCCCGGGGGTCGAGGTCAACCTGGCCATCCTGGCGGCAGGCTTTGCCATCCTCGCTCTCGCGCCGCTGGCCGTGCTGGTCCCGGTCGCCTGGCGCGCTGCCGCTCAGGCCCAGGGACCGCTGGGTATAGCCGAGCCGACCACGTCCCCGCGCGTGTCACGGCTGGGCTCGGCGCTCGGCGTAGCCGGATCCGTGACCGGCTGCTCACCGGCGTGCGCCGACGCCGCCGGGACCTCGCGGTGCTCAAGACGCTTGGGCTGGTGAGAACGCAGATGCTGCGCGTGGTGTCCTGGCAGGCGAGCGCCCTGGCCGCGGCGGCACGGCCCAGCCCCGCCATCGGACATGGACTCATGCACAACGAGGCGCAGGACGGCCCGCATGAACCGAGGGTAGTCTCTGCGGGCGGCAGCGCCCAGGGTGCTTCCGCCGCAGATGCGGGTGAGCTGGCACCACCGGGACCATTCGTGCCTTCACCCTTCCCGCCTGCGGAGGGCTGTGGCCAGATGGAAGGCGGTACGTCCGGCCAGCAGCGGCCGGCTTCAGCACAGGCGCGCGGACCCGCCCAGGGTGCAGCGTCACCCTTTCAGCCCACGGGGGGCGCCCAGTTATGACGGCCGCATGGGTCATCCTGAACTCGCAGCTGCGCCAGCGATGGCGCGCCTGGCTCGCTGTCGCGCTGCTCGTCGGCGCGTTCGCCGGTGCCGTGGAGACCGCGGCGGCGGGCGCCCGGCGCACTGACGCCGCCTACCCCAGCCTGCTGGCCTGGAGCAGGGCACCCGACGTCATGTTCTTCTCCGATCCTGGCCGCTCCGCAACGTTCGCCCAGATCGACCCGGCCCGGATCGGGCGGCTGCCGCAGGTCAAGGAGTCGGCCCTGCTGGCCTTCTACACCGTGCTGGATCCAGCCGACGCCGAACTCATCAGCCCGGTAAGCACCCGGATCCCGGACACCTTCTGGCACCGCAAGATCCTGGCCGGCCGCCTTCCGGATCCGGCCCGGGCCGCCGAAGCCGACATCTCTTTCACCCTGGCGCAGATCCGGCACCTGCACGTGGGGGACACCCTCCGGATGGCCATCGTGGCCGGGCGCGGGCCCTTGACCACGGTCCGGTTCCGCGTTGTCGGAATCGACGCGGCGCCGTCCGAGTTCCCGCCGCAAAGCGGTACCGGAATCGACGCGGTCTGGGCCACCCCCGCGTTCTACCGGACCCACCGCGCGGTGGGCCGGTACAACGGCATTGCCCTGCGGCTGCGCGGCGGCGCGGCGGCCGTGCCGGCCTTGCGGCGTGAGGTCAGCCAGCTAGCCCAGGGCAGGGTCGTGGAGGAATATCCACTGACCAGCCAGTCGGTGAACACCGAGCGGTCGATCCACCTGCAGGCGGTAGCACTGTGGCTGGTCGCGGCGGTCCTCGGGGTCATCGGCCTGCTCACCCTCGGCCAGCTCCTGGCCCGCTTCGCTTTCCTCGAATCTGCCGAGTACAGCACGCTCGGGTCCCTCGGCATGCGGCGCGGCCAGTTGCTGGCCGTGGGGCTGGGCCGGGCGGCGGCGATCGGCGTCGGCGGGGCGGCCAGCGGGGCGGCTCTCGCCGTGGGCCTGTCCCCGCTCCTCCCGCTCGGCCTGGCCAGTATCGCCGAGCCGCATCCGGGAATCGCTGCCGACACACTGGTCCTCACGGCCGGGTCGGCCCTGGCGGTCCTGTTCACGGTGGCCTGCGCTGGATGGCCCACGTGGCGGGCGGCGACCGTCGGTTCCGCCACCGCACGCACCGGATTCCGGCGTCGGGCTGGCCGGCCGATCGGCGCCCTGAGCCCGGTGCTGGTGAGTTCTGTTCCCGCCGCCATCGGCGCTCAACTGGCCCTGCAGCGGGGTGCGGGCCGGACGGCGCTCCCGGTGCGCAGCACGATCACCTGCGCTGCCGTCGGGGTCGGCGCCCTCAGCGCGGCGCTCGTATTCTCGGCCAGCCTGGGCAACTTGCTGGCCACCCCCGCGCTGTACGGCGCGAACTGGGACGCCCGCGTCGTCAGCCTCACCTCGCAGGTCAGCGTTCAGCCCGCGGCCCGGGCCGTGGGCCACGATGGCAGCGTGGCGGCCTGGTCGGTCGGCTACGTAGGCGCGCCGCTGACCATCCAGGGCGTCGAGGTCGATGCCATAGCGATGAGCCCGGGCCACCGCGGCTCGATGCTGCCGTTGACGCTCAGCGGGCACCTTCCCACCGGCCCGGGCGAGATAGCGCTGGGCGCCCGCACTCTGGCGGCACTCCATTCGCATGTCGGGGCCACCATCCGGGTGTCGCTGGCCGACGGGCCGGCGTTGCCGCGCCGGATCGTCGGCCTGGCGGTCTTCCCGTCGCTCACCGACACCCTCGGCCTCGGCAAGGGCTCGGTGCTGACCGTCAGCGGCCTGCGCCGGCTGCTGCCGGCCGGCGTGCCCGCCCCGCCCTTCGACACGCTGCTCCTGCGGTTCCGGCCTGGCGCTGACCCGAACGCGCTCGCCGCGCAGCTCACCGGGCTCGGCTCGTTCGCGGTCCTGGGACCTGCCGCGCCGACCGACCTGGTGAATTTCGGGCGGGTGCAGGAGCTCCCCCTGCTGCTTGGCGGCTCACTGGGCCTGCTCGCCCTGCTGACCATCGTGCACCTGCTGGTGACGTCCGTCCGGCGCAGGCGCCGCGACTTCGCGATCCTGCGCACGATCGGCTTCACCAGGCGGCAGACCCGCCGCACCGTGGCCTGGCAGGCAGGCACGCTCGTGGGCACCGCCGCGGTGATCGGCATACCGCTCGGGATCATCGGCGGCAGGCTGGCCTGGCAGGCCTTCTCCCACCAGCTGGGCATCCGGCCCGTGCCGGACATCCCGGTGCTCTCATTCGCCGTGTTGGTCCCCGTGGCCCTGGGACTGGCGGTGGCCATCGCCGCGTGGCCGGGCCGATCGGCGGCTAACCCGCGGCCGGGCGAGGTGCTCCGCAGCGAGTAGCAGTGCCCCGCGGCATCCGCAGGCGGAGCACCACCAGGCCGAGCAGTGCGAACGCTGCTGTCCAGGCCAGCGACAACACGACCATGCTGGGCAGGACCTGACGGTGGAAGGCCCCCGCGGCGGCGAACTGGGTCGGGCCGTATGAGGGGAAGAACTCAAGGATCGGCTTGTTCGCCAGCGGGTTGTCGACCGGGTTCTCCAGGAACGTGTCCAGCATGGCGATCATGATGATGAGGAAGAAGCCTTCCAGATCACCCCGGACCACGACGCCTATCAGCAGGCCGAAGGCGGCGTACGTGGCCGCGGCCAGGATGAACGTGACGGCGATGCTCCACACCCCTGCGGGACGCCAGAAGCACAGCATGATGATCGTGGCGTAGGCACCCACGGCGACGGCCTGGACCAGCGCCGCGTTGGTCTTGGCGGCGATGAGCGCGGCAGGCCGGTACCCGGACAGCACGAGGCGGCGGTCAAAGGGCAGCGAGCGGCGCACGGCGGCGAATACCACGAAGGCCGTGATGAGGGTGATGGCGCTGAGCCCCGCGGTGATCAGGGTGAGGTCGTGGCCGTCCACCACCAGCGTCACACCCGTGGCCCGCAGCCTGAAGTCTGTTCCGACGTGGGAGATCATGGATCCGATCAGGAGATACCACACCGGAACGAAGGCGACCAGCAGGATCCAGGCGAGCCGGTTGCGAACCTGCCCGGCCAGGCTGAGCCGGATAGCGGTATCAAGTTGCTGGCGCATGCCTGCTGGGCTCCTCGTGGATCTGCCCGTCCCTCAGCTGGCAGACCCGATCGAAACGCTCTTGCTCGAAAACCAGGTGGCTGATGACGACGGTCGCGGTTCCCCGTGCCCTCAGTTCACCGGTGAGTTCCCAGAAGGCGAGATACGTTTGCCAGTCGAAGCCCTGGTACGGCTCGTCGAGGAGCAGGACCGGGGGGTCATGCATGAGGGCCAGGGTCAGGCTGAGTTTCTGTTTGGTCCCGCCGGACAGGGTGCCAGCGCGCTGGCCGCGGCAGGTGGCATAGCCCAGCCGCTCGATCAGCTGCACCGCCCGGCGGGGGGAGCTGATCCCGTAGGCCGCCTGGAAGTAGCGCACGTGCTGGTCCACGGTGAGCGCGTCATCGAGCACCACCGTCTGCGGGCAGTACCCCGGCCGGCCCGAGCACGCGACGCGGCCCGCGTCCGCGCGCAGGTCCCCGGCGAGGACGCGGAGCAGCGTCGTCTTCCCGCTCCCGTTCTCACCCACCACGGCGACCAGTTCGCCCGCGGTGACGTCGAGATCCAGTCCGGCCAGCACCTTGCGCCGCCCGAACGATTTGCGGATTCCCCGTGCTGCCAGCGCGCTCATGGCTGGCCCCCTTTTCCTCGCCAACCGCTCACCGCGAGTCTTCTCCCGGCCCTCCAGGCCGTCCAGGGTGGTGCCTGCCGGACACCTGGTGTGCCTAACACCACCGGTCGGCGGGGGGGCTGCTCACTGGCGCGGACCCCCGCCATGTGCGAAAACTAGGTGGATGCAGCCCAGTGACGCCCAGCCGGCCGGCACGATCGGGGTCTTCCTCGCGGACGACAACCTGATCGTGCGCGAAGGCGTGCGGGCACTGATCGAACGGCACGCGGACCTGCGGGTGCTCGGCGTGGGCGCGGACTACGACGAGACCGTGACGGGCGCCATCGCCACCGAGCCCCAGGTACTCGTCACCGACATCCGGATGCCGCCGTCGTTCAGCCGCGAGGGCATCGACGCGGCCAAGGAGGTACGCAAGCGCCACCCGGGGACCGGCGTGGTCATCCTTTCCCAGTACGACGACCCCGAGTACGCGGTGTCGCTGCTGGCCGAGGGCTCTGCGGGCTACGGATACCTGCTGAAGGACCACATCGCCGAGGGCAATCAGCTGGTCGATGCCATCCGCACGGTGGCTACCGGCGGCACGGCGCTTGATCCGGCCATCGTCGAGGCTCTGGTCCGGCCGGTCGTTTCCCCGGGCGGACTCCTCCCGGACGAGGAGGAGCTCCTCAGCATGGTGGCCGAGGGCAAGCCCATCAAGGCCATCGCCGCGGCCCGCCGCGTCCCACCCGAGGTTGTCGACGCGGAGGTCGAGGCGGTCTTCGTCAAGCTGGCGCAGGGCGTGTCCACCGGGAATCATGCGGCGCTGAAGCGGCTCCGCCTGCTGCACCAGGCCATCGTGGACCGTGAGGAGCAGGGCGAGACACTGTCGCGGCTGCTCCCTGGGGGGCTGGCCGACAAGATCCGGCAGGAGAAGCGGAACATCGGCGAGACCGAGCGCGTGGTGGTGACGGTCCTGATGAGTGACATCAGGTCCTATTCGAGCATCGCGGAGCACGCCGACCCGAGCCAGCTCGCCGGGCAGCTCAATACGCATCGCGCCGCGATGAACCGGGCCATTCTGGGCGAGGGCGGCACCGTGATGCAGTTTGTCGGCGACGCGGTGATGGCGGTCTTCGGCGCGCCGTTCCCGCAGGATGACCACGCGGACCGGGCCGTGGTGGCGGCCTCGGCCATGCACGCGCTGCAGGCAGAGATCAATGCACGCTGGGCCGACGACGGGCTGCCCGCCTTCGGCCTGGGGCTCGGGCTGTCCACCGGCGAGGCCGCGGCGGCCCTCCTCGGGTCCGAGGAGCGGCTTGAATACACGCTGGTCGGCGATACAGTCAATCTCTCCCAACGGCTGCAGCAGCTGGCCGCGGCGGGCGAGACGGTGCTCTCCGAGGGCACCGTCAAGTCACTGACCATCCATGTCGAGTTCGTACCGCTCCCGGCGCAGCGGGTAAAGGGCCGCGATGCCCCGGTCATCTCCTACAAGATCTCTGCGCAGGTAGGCCCGCTATCCCGCGGATCCGCCGGGCCGGGCCGCCGGGGGGGCACCACCGACGACACAGCAGGTCCCGGCACGACAAGCACCGAGGGCACGACGACCAGAACGGGGGCGTGATGAGCGAGAGCCTTCCGGCACTGGCCATGCGCGGCGTACGCAAGACCTTCGAAGCCGAGAATGCGCCCGTCCGGGCGCTACGCGGGGTGGACCTGAGCATCGCGGACGGCGAGTTCGTCGCCCTGATGGGGCCGTCAGGCTGCGGCAAATCCACCCTGCTGAACCTGGTGGCCGGGCTGGACACCGCCGACGAGGGGAGCATCACCGTCGCGGGCGAGGAGGTGACCGGGCGGAGTGAGGATGAACTGGCCCGGCTGCGCCGCCGGCACATCGGGATCGTCTTCCAGTTCTTCAACCTGCTGGAGGGCATGACCGTGCTGGAGAACGTGGCCCTGCCTGCCGTCATCGCGGGCCGCAAGCGGCGGATGGCGGAAACCCGCGCCAAAGACCTGCTTGACCTGCTCGGCATCAGTGACAAGGCCTCCGCCGTGCCCGGTGTGCTGTCCGGCGGGCAGCGTCAGCGGCTGGCCATCGCCCGGGCCCTGGCCAATGAGCCGACGCTGCTCCTCGCCGACGAGCCGACCGGGGCGCTGGATTCCGCGGGCGGCGATGAGGTCATCGAGTTGCTGCGGCGCCTGCACGCCGGCGGCCAGACCGTGGTTCTGGTCACGCACGACGACAGTGTCGCCGCCGCGGCCCAGCGGGTGGTGCGGATGCGCGACGGGCGGATCGTCACCCCGGAGCCTGAACCAGAGAGCGGCGGGAACGTCGTCATCGAGGCTCGCTGACCATGCAGCTGCCCGTTCAGCGGCCGACCCGCTACCGGCACCACGAGGAGCCGGGGCGATGGTAAACGGCACGCTCCGCGACCCGGCCGCCATGGCGCCGCCCCGGGCCAGGCCGGTCGCGCACCGGGTGACGGCGGGAGTGCTGATGCCCCTCGCCGCGGTGGCCGTCGCCGCGATCGGGCTCCGGGCGCCGAAGGCCGGGGACATCTCCGCGCTCGACGCGGTGGTGGCCGGCCTCGTGCTGGCCTGGGCACTGGCGGGAGCCGTGGCCACCGGCTCCCGGGAGCGGACCCCCCAGTGGCAGGTCGCCTCAGGGGCGCTCGCGGCGTCGGTAGCGTTCGCCGCCGCCCGGCTGGCCAGCCAGCCCGGTGGTCAGCACGGGGCGGCGCGTTCCGTGGCCACCGTCGCTGGCCCGCTCGTCATCGCGGTCTCATTCCACTTCCTGCTGGCCCTGCCGGACGGCAGGCTCGCCGGGCGGGCCAGGCGGATAGCCGCGGCCCTCGGCTACGGCTCCGCCGCGGGTTCCGGGCTGGTCCTGTCCATCGCGGGCCGGCCGTTCCCGCTGATGGCGGGAGCGCTGGTCTGGACGCTGGCGGTCCTGTGCGCCCTGCCCGGGACCCGGCTCCAGTACGCGGGCGCGGCCCAGCAGGACCGGGAACGGATGCGGTGGCTGGGCATCGGCGTGACGCTGGCCGCGGATGTGGCGCTGATCAGCGCCGTCCTGCACGTGCTGGTCCTGTGGCCGGGACCGCTCGGCCCGGTGGCGGCGGGCGCCACGGTACTGGTCCCCCTGGGCGTGATCGCTGGCGAACTGCCCATGCTCGCCCCGCACGGCGGCCGGGTGCTCGTGCAGGTGCTGTCGATCGCGGGTTTCAGCATGGTGGTGGCCATCGTGTACGTGGTGATCGTGCTCGGCCTCGGGGAGGCGCCGAGCGACGCCGCCGACCGTGAGATCCTCGGGCTGTCCATGCTGGCGGCGGCGGTGGCGGCGGTCGGCTACCTGCCGGCCAGGGACCGGCTCATCGCCTCGGCGACCCGGTTCGTCTACGGGGCCCGCGAGGCGCCCGATGAGGTGCTGCGTACCTTCGGCAGCAGGCTGACCCGCGCCATCGCCATGGACGAGCTGCTGTTGCAGCTGGCCGAATCGCTGCGCAAGACGATGGGGCTGACCAGCGCCGAGGTCTACACCGGATCCGGGGACGTGCTGGAACGGTCGGTATCGGTGCCGGACACCGGGCGCAGGTCCCTCGTCATAACAGCACGTGAGCGTCCGGTGGTCACCCGGGCCGGCGTGTCGGGTAGCGCGTGGGCCTCGGTCTGGCTGCCATCGCTGCTCGACGGACGGGCCCAGGCTCAGCTTCGGGTGGCGCCGATCAGCCACGGCGGGGAACTGCTCGGGCTCATCGTCGTCGAGCGGCCGGTCACCGCGGATGCCTTCTCCGAGGAAGACGACCGGGTGCTGACCGAGCTGGCCAGGCAGACCGGCCTCGCCTTCCACAACGTCCAGCTTGACGCGGCGCTGCAGACCACGCTGGATGAACTCCGCAACCAGGCCGACGCGCTCCGGGAGTCCCGGGCGCGCATCGTGGCCAGCGGCGACGCCGAGCGCCGCCGGGTCGAGCGCAACCTGCATGACGGCGCACAACAGCACCTGGTGGCGCTGGCGGTGAACCTGCGCCTGGCCCGGGACATCATCGTCGACGACCAAGCGGGCGGCCTGGAGATGCTGGCCCAGATGGGCGAGGACGTCCAGGCCACGATCCGGGAGCTGCGCGAGCTGGCGCACGGCATCTACCCGCCGCTGCTCGCTGACAGCGGGCTCGGGGAGGCCCTGCGCGCCGCGGCAGGCCGCAGCACCATCCCGGTCGGCGTGACCACCGACGGCATCGGCCGGTACTCCCCGGAGATTGAGGCAGCGATCTACTTCTGCTGCCTGGAGGCATTGCAGAACGCCGCCAAGCACGCCCCGGAAGCCAGAGCGGACGTCCGGCTGTGGCTGGACGCCGGAGGACTGCTGTTCTCGGTCACCGACAACGGCCCCGGCTTCGATGTGCAGAAGGCCCGCGGCGGCCACGGGTTCAACAACATGGCCGACCGCCTCGGTGCCATCGGCGGAACGGTGCGCTGGGAGTCGCGGCCCGGCCACGGATCGGTCATCAGCGGATCGGTTCCGATCGGCTGACTGCTCAGCGCGGGCTAAATCCGCATGCGCTGCACCCGGCGCAGGAGGCTGCTTCGAAGGCGGCCCGGTCAGAGCGCGTTGAACAGGCCGGAGTCCTTGCTCTGCCACAGGCGGTGCAGGGTGTCGGCGCCGAACCGCTCCTTGTTGATGTAGGCGCTCGCCCCGCTCGCCGCCGCGTCCGGGGGCAGATCCCCGACGTCGTAGGTGGAACACAGGAAGACGACGACCTCCGGGTGGGCGGCCACAATTCGCCGGGTGGCCTCGATCCCGTTCATTTCCGGCATGTTGATGTCCATCAGGACCAGGGCCGGGTGCAGGGTGCCCACCAGCTTGATGGCTTCGGTCCCGCTGGACGCCTCGCCGGCCAGCTCAAAGCATTCCAGGCGGCGGAGCACCGCCTTGGCGGCGAGCCGGAACGGCGCCTGGTCATCGACCACGAGCACGGAGTGCGAGTGCGGGCTGCTCACAGTCCCAGCTTCGCACGGCCGGCCGGGCTGGCGGAGGGTGCTGCCATCCTCGGCGGGGTGTGGTCAGCCCCCCTCGTGCTCGCTGAGGTACAGCAGCACCGCCTTGACCCGGCGGTTGAGATCCTTCTCCTCGGACAGTCCCAGCTTGGCGAAGATCGAGTTGGTGTGCTTCTCCACCGCCCGTTCCGAGACGGTGAGCGCGGCCGCGATCGCCGCGTTGCTCTTGCCCTGGGCCATCTCGGCCAGGATCTCCGCCTCGCGCGGGGTCAGCGACGACAGGCTGGAGGTGCGGCGCTGCGACCGCGAGCGCACCAGTTCGTCCACAACCAGCGGGTCGATCACCGAGCCGCCCTGGGCCACCGTCCGGATCGCGCGGGCCAGTTCGTCCACGCTGGCCACCCGCTCTTTGAGCAGGTAGGCCCGGCCCGCCGAGCCGTGCTCCAGCAGGGCCAGCGCGTAGCCGGGGGCCGTGTACTGGCTGAGCACCACCACGCCGACCTGAGGGCGGTTGTCCCTCAGCCAGGCGGCGGCCTGGATCCCTTCGTCGGTGCCAGTCGGCGGCATCCGGATGTCGGTGATCACCACATCCGGGTCCTGCTCCTCGATGACAGCGAGCAGCTCGGGCAGGTCGGCAGCGACCCCGGCCAGCTCGAAGTCCGCGTTCGCCGACACCAGCCGGGAGACCCCCTCCCGGAGCAGCACGTTGTCCTCGGCCAGGACCACCCGGATCGTTGTCATCGAGCGTGATCGTAGCGCGGCCCCCACCCACCCGACAGGCCTGAACGCGGACCGACCTGTGCGGTCGGCACGGCAGGCACCCGCTCTGGGTGGTACTGGCCTCCCCGCCGGGTGTCGTGCGTCCCTTCCTGCGGGCATGCCCCCCGGCAGCGGACAATGACTGCCATGGCGACCCTCCCCCTGCCCCGGTCAGGGAGCTGACACCGCGGTGCGCGCAGCCTTCTACCTCGGGCGGGCGACCGTGCGGAGTTCCTGGCGGGCGGCGCTGGCCGTGGCGCTCATCGGCGGCCTGCTCGGCGCCGTGGCGCTGGCCGCGCTGGCGGGCGCCCGGCGCACCGCGTCCGCCTACGGCCGGTACCTGGCCGCGACGAACGCCAGCGACGCGTTCGTCAACATTCCCGGCCAAGTGCCGGGCATGCCGGTGGCCCGTCCGATCACGCTGATATCGGACCTGCCCGGGATCGCGGCCAGCGCCACGTACCTGGGGCTGGACGCCAACCCAGTGGTGCACGGCCGGGTCAACGACTCCTTCCTGACCAACGACCTGACGGGCAGCTTCAACGGCGCGTACTTCCGCCAGGACAAGATGACGGTGCTCGCCGGCCGGCTGCCCCGGCTCAATGCGATCAGGGAGATCGCGCTCAGCCCGCACATCGCCAGCATGTTCGGCGTAGGTGTCGGCGGCCGGGTGACGTACCAGTTCTACCGGCAGAACCCGGTGACCTTCCAGAGCTCTCCCGGCGCGCGCGTCACATTCCGGGTAACCGGGATCGTGGACATCCCGCCCGTCCTGATCGACCAGTCCGATCAGCAGGACGGCGGGGTTCTCCCGCCCGCCGCCAGCCGGCAGCTGCTGGCCTACTACCAGTACGCCTGGGTCGGGGTACACCTGGAGCACGGGACGGCCGGGATACCGGGACTGCAGCACCATCTGGCCACGCTCGCGACGACCGTGCAGCGGGAGGTGTTCCAGGCCATCCACCAGCGGCTGCCTGGCCTGTCCTTCGCCATCAGCCGCTCGGACGTCACCCGCAGCCAGGTGCAGCAGGCGATCAGGCCGCAGGCGGTCGCCCTCGCCGTCTTCGGCGGGCTCGCCACCCTGGCCATGCTGGTCCTGGTCGGCCAGGGCCTGGCCCAGCTGCTCAGCCGGTCCACGGGAGAGATAGCCACCGCACGTGCCCTCGGGGCCGGCCGGAGGCAGGCAGCGCTGGCCGCGACCCTGCCCGGCGCGGGCGCCATCCTCGGCGCCGCGGTCCTCGCCGTGGCCGGCGCGGTAGCGCTGTCCCCGCTCGCCCCGGTCGGCCCGGTCCGCCGGTTCGACCCGGCCCGCGGAGTTCAGGCGGACGGTCTCGTCCTCGGCGCTGGATCGGTCCTGCTCACGGCCGCCCTGTTCGGGCTGCTGGCCGTCATGGCCGGGCGGGCGGTCCGGCAGTCAGCCCGCCCGGACGAGGAGCGGCCCTCGGTCATCGCGCACGCGGCGGCGGCGGCCGGGTTGCCGGCCTCCGCTGTGGTGGGCAGCCGCAACGCGCTGGAACCTGGTGCGGGCCAGCGGGCCGTCCCGGTCCGGGCCACCCTGCTCGGGTCCATCGCGGCGGTGATCGCCGTCGTCGTGGCCCTCGTGTTCGGGACCAGCCTGACCGGCCTGGTCACCCACCCGGCCCGGTACGGCTGGAACTGGCAGGTCCTGATCCAGGCTGAAGGTGGTTACGGGAACTTCACCCCGGGCGTGATGAACCGGCTGGTCGGGGGCCAGCCAGCGGTGGCGGGCTGGTCCAGCTTCGGGTTCAGCCAGCTCACCGTCGATGGCCGGGTGATCCCCGTGCTCGGCCTGCAGCGCCAACGGGGCTCGGTCGCGCCGCCCACCACCGGCGGCCAGCCGATCAGCGGTAACGACCAGATCGAGCTGGGCACGGTGACCTTGCACGAGCTCGGCAAGAAGATCGGGGACACGGTCCTGGTGGGCATCAAGCCTTACCGGCAGCTGCTCACGGTGGTGGGGACCGTGACGCTGCCCTCGTTCGGGGTGGCGGTGTCTGATCACGTGTCGCTCGGCCGCGGCGCGATGTTGTCGCAGCAGGCTCTGCTGCGGGTCCAGGGCCTGGCCGCGGGCCGGACGTCATCCGGTCAGGTATCGCAAGCTGCCCCCTCAGCGGTCGCCATCGACCTGGCCCCGGGGACCAGCGCCGGACAGCGGGCGGCGCTGGTGCACCGGATCACCTCCGCCAACCCGGACGGGACTCCCGGCGGCACCTATGAGCTGACGGTGAGCCGCGCTCGCGCCGCGGCCATCGCCAACGCCTCGCAGATGGGCGGCCAGCCGCTGGCGCTGGCCCTCGGCCTGGCCGCAGCGGCCGTGCTGTCGCTGGCGCTGACCGTGCTCACCTCCGTCCGCAGGCGGCGCCGGGAAGTGGCCCTGCTCAAGACACTGGGCATGACCCGGCGTCAGGTCAGGGCCCTCGTCGCGTGGCAGACGACGCTGACCCTGGTGGTCGCCCTCGTGGTAGGCACGCCGCTGGGCATCGCGGCCGGGCGCTGGGCGTGGCAGGCCTTCGCCGGGTCGCTGGGCGTCACCCAGGTCACCGTGATACCCATGCTCCTGCTGGCCGCCGGCGCCGCCGCGCTGATCCTGGCGGCCAACCTGCTCGCGTCCGTGCCCGCGGCGGTCGCCGCCCGGACAGCTCCCGCTGCCGCGCTGCGGGCGGAGTTAGCCCCGGCGCACAGAAGTTCCCGGCGACACGGAAGGAGGCCCCCGGTCCCGGGGGTGGGGACCAGGGGCGCCGCGGCAGTTACCGGTCAGCCTCCGTTGAGGAGCTTGCCGACCCGGGCCCCCAGGTCGGGGTGCACGTTCCGCCAGTACTCGACGACCCTGGCCTTCGTGTCGCTGGTCACCTCGGGCGCGCCCGCGTGGCCGGCGATGTTCGACGCCAGGTGCTCACGGCCCGTCTCGTCCAGCACCCTCTCGTAGAGGGCGTGCGGCTGGGCGAAGTCGTCGTCCTCCGCGTGCAGTGTATAGGCACTGCGGACGATCTCCCCGGCCACGTCGTACTCCTCACCGCGCCACCGCGACGGGTCAGCCGCGGGGCCGCCGGCCGAGTTCGGCGCGTACACCGGGTCGCCCGGGTTCTCGTACCGCATGGCGCCGTCCTTGTTGTACGAGTGAACGGCCGTCTTCGGCCGGTTGACCGGCAGCTGCAGGTAGTTCGGGCCGATCCGGTACCGGTGCGTGTCCGGGTAGGAGAACAGCCGCCCCTGCAGCATCTTGTCCGGCGAGGCGGCAATGCCCGGCACGAAGTTGGCCGGCTCGAACGAGGCCTGCTCGATCTCGGCGAAGTAGTTCTCCGGGTTGCGGTTCAGGGTGAACCGGCCGACCGTGATCTGCGGGTAATCGCTGTGCGGCCAGACCTTGGTCAGGTCGAACGGGTTGAACCGGTAGTCCGCGGCGTCGGCGAACGGCATGATCTGCATCTCAAGCCGCCACGACGGGTGGTCACCGTTCTTGATCGCGGTGTGCAGGTCGCGCAGGTGGAAGTCGCGGTCCTGCGCGGACATCGCCGCGGCCTCGGAGTCGGTGAAGTTCTTGATGCCCTGCTCGGTCTTGAAGTGGTACTTGACCCAGAACTTCTCGCCCGCGGCGTTGTACCACATGAAGGTGTGGCTGCCGTAGCCGTTCATGTTCCGCCAGGTGTACGGCGTGCCCCGGTCAGACATCAGGAACGTGACCTGGTGCGCCGACTCCGGGGAGAGCGTCCAGAAATCCCACTGCATGTTGTTGTCGTGCAGGTGCGTGTCGGCGCGCCGCTTCTGCGAGTGGATGAAGTCGGAGAACTTCTGCGGGTCGCGGATGAAGAAGACCGGTGTGTTGTTGCCGACCAGGTCGTAGTTGCCCTCGTCGGTGTAGAACTTCATCGCGAAGCCGCGCGGGTCGCGGACGGTGTCCGGGAATCCGAGCTCGCCCGCCACGGTGGAGAAGCGGATGAGCATGTCAGTCCGCTTTCCCTTGGTGAACATGCCCGCCTTGGTGTACTGGCTGACATCCTCGGTGGCCTCGAACACGCCGTAGCCGCCGCCCCCCTTGGCATGGACCACCCGCTCGGGGACGCGCTCCCGGTTGAACTGGGCCATCTTCTGGATCAGGTAGTGGTCCTGCAGCAGGAGCGGGCCGTTCGGCCGGCCGACTGGGAATGCTCGTCGCTGGGCGCGGCGATCCCGGCGTCGGTCGTGCTGACCGGGCGGTGGTCCCTCATGCTTGTCCTCCTCATTGAGTACGGGCGCATCAGGCCGGCCGCGGCGGGAACGGTCAGCGCCATGCCTCAAGACAGGAGCATTTTAAGATAACGACCAGGTCGTGTTTAGAGTCGGCCCGGATCGCCGGCCGCCTGCCCAGCAAGCTGACGGGGGAAGGCTCGCCCCGGCCCGGAGATGCCCAGGCCAGGGCGAGCTTGATGAGCCGGTCCCCCGTATCATCTTTGGGTCCCCCAGGGACATGATCGCACGGTCGGCGTAAGCCCAGGTGGCGGGGGGTGCGCGCCGACCGCCCGGCGGCTGGTCCAATGGAAGCATGGAACCCCTGGACAGCCAGTTGCGCTTCCTGCTCGAAGCCGACCGGCTCAAGACCGTGCTCAGGCAGAGCACCCTCCTCGACGTCTCGCGCCAGGAGAACTCAGCCGAGCACTCCTGGCATCTCGCCCTGATGGCGCTCGTCCTGCAGGGCCATGCGCCGCCGGGTACCGACCTAGGCCACGTGCTGGCCATGTTGCTGCTGCACGATCTGGTGGAGATCGACGCGGGCGACTTGTTCGTGTACGCCGGGGCGGAGGCCCAGGCCCGGCAGGAGGTCGCGGAGCACGCCGCGGCCGACCGGATTTTCGCGCTGCTGCCGCCACCTCAGGCGGCAGCGCTGCGCGGGGTGTGGGATGAGTTCGAGGAGCGACGCACGCCGGAGGCGAAGTTCGCGCGCGCCCTGGACCGGCTCCAGCCGATGCTGGCCAATTACCAGACGGGCGGCGGAACATGGCTGGCCCACGGCGTCACCGCCGATCAGGTTCTGCTGCGGGTCGCCCTGATCGAAGACGGCTCGGCCACCCTCGGCGAGTACGCGCGGGACCTGATCGCCAGATCGGTGGCCCGCGGCTTCCTCGCGCCCGCCCTCTGACCGGACCCCGGCAGATGGCCGCCAGGGTTCTCACCCGATCGGGTCATCCCGCTGGCGTGAGCGGTCAGCGCCGGTCGCGGGCGGCGCGCTCGATCAGGTCGGCGGCGGTGCGCAGGCCCTGGCGGGCCCGGATCTGGACCGCGCCGCGGGCCAGCCGCGCGTGCAGTGCGCTATCGCCGAGCAGCCGTTGTACCGCCGCGTGCAGTTCGGCGTCGGTGAACCGGTATGTGTCGAGCCGGACGCCGAGGCCGAGTTCGTGCATCCGCTGCGCATTGTCGTACTGGTCCCAGAACAGCGGCAGCAGGATCATCGGCTTGCCGAAGTGCAGGCACTCGGTGGTGGTGTTGTTCCCGCCGTGCGTGATCACCAGGTCGGCCTGCGGGATGACCGAGGTCTGCGGCACGAACTCCGCGCCCCACATGTTCGGGGCCAGCTCGATCTCGGCGTGCAACGGGCCCTTGGACACGATGTAGCGGTGCGGCGTGGCGGCCAGGCACCTGATCACCCGGCGCATCAGGTCCACGTCCGCCGAGCCCAGCGAGCCCAGCGAGAAGTAGATGAGCGCGCCGTCACCGCCGGCCAGTTCGGGCGGCACGGAGAACTCCTCGTCCGTCTCCCGCACCGAGGAATCGAGCCGGTGCCAGCTGGGGCCGAGCGGATGCGGGCGGGCGTAGTCGGCGAGTTCCGGGTAGACGTACAGATTGACGTCACCCTCGTGGATGAACTCCAGGTCGGGCAGCGGCGGCGCGCCCTGCCCGGTGACCCAGCCGTTGAAGTCCTCCCACAGGGAGCGGTGCACCCGGTCGTATTCGGCCCGGAAATCCGGCCAGCGCCCGGCGTCCGCGGCGGGGTACCCGGAGAAGGCGGGCGGCACGCCCGGGCCCTTGATCTCCAGCGGATTGCACGACACGATCCGGACGAACGGCACCCCCGCGGTCAGCAGCGCCGGGAACCCGACCACGTTGTCCTCGACGATCACATCCGGCTGAGCCCGCGCCGTGATCTCGGTGAGCTGCTGCTGGCAGTACCGCGCCCCGCCGATGAGTTCGTCCCAGACTGGCCTGATCCAGGTGTCCAGCTGCTCGATCGTCGGCTTGCGGAACTCGGGCGCGGTGCTGGCGATGAACTCTTTCCAGAACTGCCCGGCGTCCTGCTCTTCGCCGGCCGCAGCGGCAGGCGCCAGGTCGACCAGGTCTTCCTCGAACCCCAGCGGCTCCAGCCGCCCCTCCCACGACGCCTCCGCCGCGAACACCACCCGGTGCCCCCGCTGGCGCAGCACGTCGCCGATCCCGATGCAGTTGTTGGTCGGGCCGAACGCGCTCTCCGGCATGAACAGGACGGTCAGCGGGCTTCGGGTCATTGCGTCCCCCTAGCTCGGACGAAGATCGCCGGGTCACGAAGGTAGCAGAAAACATGATGCCGCCGAATCGACACGTTTGCCCAGGTGAACCGTTCAGGCTGGGCATGCCGGGCGACGATGGCGGGCCCCGGGCCAGGCGGCCCGGCCGGCCAGGGCGAACCCGGGGCCAGGCCCGCTAACGGGCACCTGGCGGCCCCGCCGCGTTGCCGGGGCGCCGCGCGGCCGGGTGCTCCACCAGGGCCAGCACCCGGCTGGCCATGAAGCGGGCGGTGCGTATCACCGCACCGCCGCGGGTCATCTCGGTGACCTCGACCACCCCGCGCCGGTTGACCACGTCGACCCGGCGCCCGGCGCGGGTCGCGGCCACTTCGTAGGTCTTGGTGGTGCCACCGCCGGCGTCGATCACGATCTCGACCCGGTCCCCCCTCATGGCGAAGCTGCAGGCAACTGACGGAATGGCCACATGCCTGTTATATGCCCAGCTAGCGGGATTTCGACGCGCGGGCTAGAAGGCCGCCTGAGCGGCCCAGCGGGCACCGCGGCGCTCGACGATGAGCGGGACGCCGAAACACTTGGACAGCTTCGGCTCGGTGAAGACCTCATCCAGCGGCCCCGCCGCCAGCACCGTGCCCCGGCGCAGCAAGATCCCGTGGGTGAATCCCTCAGGCACTTCTTCCACATGGTGGGTAACCATCACCATGGTCGGCGCACGGGGGTCGCGGGCCAGGGTGGCCACCCGGCGCACCAGATCCTCACGGCCGCCGAGGTCCAGCCCGGCCGCCGGCTCGTCCAGGAGCAGCAACTCGGGGTCCGGCATCAGGGCCCGGGCGATCTGGACGCGCTTACGCTCCCCTTCGGACAGGGTGCTGAACCGGCGCCTGATCAGGTGCGCGCAGCCGAGCGCGTCGAGCAACTCGACCGCCCGGGTGACGTCGGAGGACTCGTAGTCCTCCTTCCACCGCCCGACGATCGCGTACGAGGCGGTCAGCACGAGGTCGATGACCTTCTCGCCCGGGGGCACCCGGTCGGCGACGGCGGCGCTGGCCAGCCCGATCCGCGGCCGCAACTCGAACACATCCGTCTCGCCGAGCCGCTCGCCGAGAATCTCCACGCCGCCTTCTGAGGGGAACAACTGGCAGGCGGCGACCTGGAGCAGCGTGGTCTTCCCGGCCCCGTTGGGGCCGATCACCACCCACCGCTCGTTATCGTGGACGGTCCAGTCAATGTCGCGCAGCAGCATCGACTCACCACGCCGGACGCCCACGCCGCGCAGCCGCACCACCTCGTCCGACATCCGGTCCCCTCCCTGCGCGGCACCCTGTGGAACCGAACCTATGTCATGGCGTCCCAGCCAGCCCACCGCACCGGGCTGCTTGGGTGCGGATTCATCGGACCACCCGGCCGCGCCGCTCACGGCTCGCCCGGCGAATGGCGAACGGCGTACAGCGCCGCCTGGGTGCGGTCGGCGACACCGAGCTTGGCGAGCACCGAACTGACGTGTGTCTTGACGGTTTTCTCCGCTACGCCGAGCAGCCGGGCGATCTCCCGGTTGGAGCGGCCCGCCGCGATCTGCGCCAGCACCTCCCGCTCCCGTCCGGTCAGCGCGTCCAGCCCGCGCACCGCGTCGTGGCCCGGGGCCGGGCGGACCAGCAGCCCGGCCGCCTCGGGGGCGAGCAGCGTGTGCCCGTCGTTCACCGAGCGGAGGGCGCGGACGAGGGCGTCCGGGTCCACGTCCTTGTACAGGAAGCCCACCGCTCCGGCCCGCATGGCCAGCGTCACCGACGCCGGGTCGGCCGCGCTGGTGAGCACCAGCACCCGGGCCGCCAGCCCGCGGTCCCGCAGTTCCGCGAGCACGCCGAGGCCATCCAGGCCAGGTAGCTTCAGGTCGAGCAGGATGACATCCGGCGCCAGCGCCGCGGCCAGGTCGACGGCCTCGCGGCCGTCCTTGGCCTCGGCCACCACGGCGATGTCGTCCTGAACGCTCAGCAGCACCCGCAGGCCTTGCCGGACAACCGGATGGTCGTCCGCGATCAGCACGGTGATGGGCCCGGTCACGGCCACCCCCGGGACATCACGGCCACCCGGGCGAGATCACGGCCTCGGGTGACATCACAGGCCCCCGGGACATCACGGCCGCCGCCACGACTTCACGGCCGCCGCGCCACGGGCCGGCGGGGGCTGGCCGGCACGGCCAGCCGGACGCTGGTCCCTTGGCCCGGGGCGGAGCGGACGGTCAGCGACGCCCCGGCCGCGGCGGCCCGCTCCCGCATCGAGGCCAGGCCAAGGCCGCCGGAGGCCGCTGCGGGGACGAAGCCCCGGCCGTCGTCGGTGACGTCCAGGGTGACCCGGCCGTGCCCCGGGCACAGCGACACGTGCACCTCGGCGGCGCCGGAGTGGCGGAGTGCGTTATGCAGCGCCTCCTGGGCGATCCGGTAGACCGCTGCGTCCCGCTGCACCCCCAGCGAGGGCAGGTCCGCGGTCGCGAACAGCACCCGGACGCCGTGCGCCGTGCCGGCCAGCAGCGCGTACCGGCGCAGCGATTCGGCCAGGCCACCGTCAGCGATACCGGGCGGTGCCAGGCCGTCGATGACCGCGCGCAGTTCCGCGTGCGCCTCGCCGCCGAGCGCCGCGACGCTCTCCATCTCGGCGGCCGCCTGCGCCGGATCGCGGGTCACCAGCATGGACGCGGCCCGGGCCTTCACCCTGATGGAGAACAGCTTCTGGGCGACCGCGTCGTGCAGGTCCCGGGCCAGCCGCCCGCGCTCCTCCAGCACGGAAAGCTGGCGGCCGCGTTCGTACAGCCGCGCGTTGGTGAGCGCGATCGCGGCGTGCGCCGCGAACAGGGCCAGCAGTTCCTCATCGGCTGAGGTGAAGCCGCCGGGGGCGGCGGAATTCGCGGCGAAAATGATGCCGAGCACAGCCGAGCCGTCCTTGATCGGCACGCCGAGGATGTCCACCAGTTCCGGGTGGGCATCGGGCCAGCCTTCGAACCGGGGATCGGCGCGGATGTCGGCCAGCCGGAGCGGCTGCCCTTCCCGCAGCAGCACACCGAGCATCCCGTGCTGGCGGGGCAGCGGGCCGATCGCCCTGCGCTGGCTTTCGCTGATCCCGTCCACCACGAACTCGGCGAACCCGCCGTGGTCGTCGGGCACACCGAGGGCCGCGTACCGGGCATCAGCCAGCGTGCGCGCCGACCGGACGATCATCTGCAGGACATCATGCACCGAGTGCTGGCGGGCGACGGCCAGCACCACCTGGCTTACCCGGTAGAGCACCTGGTCCCGGCTGCCGTCCTGTGCCACCCCCCCGACGTTACCGGCGTGGCCGACCCGGCGGATCGGTCACTGGTCCTAGGACCATCGGCCCAGGGCAAGGCGGCCGCCCGCCCGATGTGCCACACCACCATCCTGCTTACCGTGACCCCATGACTAACTCACCCGCAGCCAGCGGACTCGCCTCCGCCGCCCGTCCGCGGCGCCCGGTAGCGGTACTCACGGGGGCCTCCCGGGGACTTGGCCGGGAGCTCGCCCACGGGCTGGCCGGCCAGGGCTACGCGCTCGTCATCGACGCCAGGGACGGGGCCGCGTTGCGGGCCGCCGCGGCCAGCCTGCCACCGGGCACCGAGGTGGCCGCAGTGCCCGGCGACATCACCGATCCGGCGCACCGCCGCGCCCTGGCCCAGGCCGCGGCCAGCTTCGGCGGCCCGGACCTGCTGATCAACAACGCCGGAACGCTGGGCGCCAGCCCGTTGCCCGCCATCGCCGACTACCCCCTCGCCGACCTGCGCGACGCGCTGGAGGTCAACGTGGTCGCGCCCGTGGCGCTCACCCAGTTGCTGCTGCCCGCGCTGCGCGCCCGCGGCGGCGGGGTGCTCTGTGTCACCTCAGACGCGGCGGTGGCGGCGTACGCGGGCTGGGGCGGCTACGGGGCCGCCAAGGCGGCGCTGGAGCAGGCCTGCAACGTGCTGGCGGCCGAGGAGGCCACCGTCCGCGTCTGGTGGGTCGATCCGGGAGATCTGCGCACCGACATGCACCAGGCGGCCTTCCCGGGCGAGGACATCTCCGACCGGCCGCAGCCGGAAACCGCTGTGCCGGGGTTCCTCAGGCTGCTCGCTGAGCGGCTGCCGAGCGGCCGCTACCGCGCCTGCGACCTGCTGCCGCCGCCGCGGGACCCGGCCTTCCTGGCCGGTGCGCATCCGGCGGCGCACGACCCGTCCCCGGCGGCGTGATCATGGACGCGCCGGTGCTCGCTGACTTCGCGCTGCCGCCCGAGCTGGAGGCGCACGAGCCAGCCGAGGCGCGGGGCACCCCCAGGGACGGTGTCCGGATGATGGTGAGCAGGCGGCACACCGGCGAGATCAGCCACCACCGGTTCACCGACCTGCCCGGGCTGCTGCTGCCCGGCGACCTGGTGGTGATCAACACCTCGGGGACCCTGCCCTCCGCCGTGGCCTGCGAGCCGGGACTGGCCGTCCATTTCTGCACCCCGCTGCCGGACGGGAGCTGGCTCGCCGAGCTGCGCGCCCGCAGCGGCCCGGCGACGATTCCCTACCACGGAGGGTTGCCGGGCGAGGAGTACACCCTGCCCGGCGGCGCGGTGCTGAGCCTGCGCAGCCGGGCCACCCGGCGGCTCTGGCAGGCCCGGCTGTCCACCGCCGTGCTGCCGTATCTGCTCCGACACGGCCGCCCGATCCGGTACTCCTACGTGCACCGGGACTGGCCGATCGAGGCGTACCAGACGGTGTTCGCGACCCGGCCGGGCAGCGCTGAGATGCCCAGCGCCAGCCGCCCGTTCAGCACCGGGATAGTCACCAGGCTGGTCGCGGCCGGGATCACCTTCGCCTCGCTCACCCTGCATACCGGGGTGTCATCGCTGGAGGGAGACGAGGACCCCTACCCCGAGCCCTACGATGTGCCGCCCGGCACGGCACGGCTGGTCGAGCTGACCCGGCGCAACGGCGGCCGGGTGATCGCCGCGGGCACCACGGTCGTCCGCGCGCTGGAGACAGCCGCCCGGCTGCCGGGCGGCGCCGCCGCCGGGTGGACCGAGCACATCGTCACTCCGGCGGGGCGCCTGCTCGCCGCGGACGGGCTGCTCACCGGACTGCACGAGCCGCGATCCTCGCACCTGCTGATGCTCGGCGCGTTCGCCGGGACCGACCTGCTGCGCCGCTGCTACGACACCGCGGTCGCGGAGCGGTACCTGTGGCACGAGTTCGGTGACGTTCACCTGCTGTTGCCCTGACCGCAACCGGGGCCTTCGCGGGGGAACTCCGGCCGCCGGGTAGCGTTGGTCGCAGATGGACTTCGCGCAGACAACCCTCCTGGTGACCCTGACTGGCCGGGACCGGCCGGGGGTCACCGCACGCCTGTTCACGGTGCTGGCCGCGCACGAGCTAAGCGTCATCGACATCGAGCAGGTCGTCATCAAGGGAAAGCTCGTGCTGGGGGCACTGCTGGCCTGCGACCGTGATCCGGACCTGACCGCGATTCATCGCGGCATCCGCGCGGTAGCGGCCGACCTGGGCCTGGAGGCTGAGATCACGATGGGCTCCGGGGAGCCAGCACGGCGGCGGGGACAGTTGCACGTGACGGTCATGGGCCGCCCGCTCACCCCGGCCGCCATCGCCGCGATCGCCGGGCGGATCGCGGCCGGCGGCGCCAACATCGACCGGATGGACCGGCTCGCCGACCGCCCGGTCACCTGCATCGAACTCGACGTGTCCGGCGCCGATCCGGATGCCCTGCGGGCCGCGCTGAGCCGTGAATCCGCCGAGCAGGGCGTCGATGTCGCCGTCCAGCGCGGCGGCCTGCACCGGCGGGCCATGCGCCTCGTCGTGATGGACGTGGACTCCACCCTGATCACTGGCGAGGTCATCGACCTGCTCGCGGCGCGGGCCGGGTGCGCCGAGCAGATCGCCAAGATCACCAGCGCCGCGATGCGGGGCGACCTCGACTTCACCGCGTCGCTGCGGGAACGGGTGGCCATGCTCGCCGGGCTCGACGCGACGGTGCTCGACGACATCAAGCGCGAGCTCCGGCTCGCCCCCGGCGCCCGGACGCTGATCCGGACCCTGCGCAGGCTCGGCTACCGGTGCGGGATCGTCAGCGGCGGTTTCACTCAGATCACCGACCGCCTGGTCGCCGAACTCGGCCTCGATTACGCGGCGGCCAACACCCTGGAGATCACGGCGGGCAAGCTGACCGGCCGGCTGACCGGCCCGGTCATCGACCGGGCCGGCAAGGCCGCCGCCCTGCGCCAGTTCGCGGCCGAGGCCGGCATCCCGCTCAGCCAGGCGGTGGCCGTCGGGGACGGCGCCAACGACCTCGACATGCTGGCCGCCGCTGGCCTCGGCATCGCGTTCAACGCGCGGCAGGTGGTCAAGGACGCGGCGGACGCCTCACTGAACGTCCCCTACCTCGACACTGTCCTCTACCTGCTCGGCGTGTCCCGCGACGAGGTAGAGGCGGCCGACCAGGGCGACAGCGGGGCGCCAGTCCGCTGAGCCGGGTCCCCTAAAGCCAGGGTCGGCTGGACCAGCACCGGCTGGGCCCGGACCGGCCAGATCAGGGCCGGCCAGCGGTCTGGCCCGGAGGCGCGCTCTGGTCCGGGGTAGCGCCGGGCGCCTCGGCAGCGGGAGCGGGACCAGGAGCAGCGGCGCTGCCAGCGATGGCCTGCTCGCTGTCCGGCCCCTGCGCCCCGCCCGCACCCACGGCGGCGTCTGTGCCGCCTCCGGCGATGCTCGGAGAACGCCGCTTGGAGATCACGATGGCGGCCACTACGATCGCGACCGCGGCGATCGCCACGCCCGCGCGCAGCCCGAGGTTGTGGCTGTACTTGACCACGCTGGTGGCGATCAGCAGCGAGACCAGGTTCATGACCTTGATCAGTGGGTTGATGGCCGGGCCCGCCGTGTCCTTGAACGGGTCGCCCACCGTGTCACCGATGATGGTGGCCTCGTGCGCCTCCGAGCCCTTCCCGCCGTAATTGCCGTCTTCGACGAGCTTCTTGGCGTTGTCCCAGGCGCCGCCCGAGTTGGCCAGGAAGACCGCCATCAGCGCGCCCGCCGCGATCGCACCGGCCAGGAACGCGCCGAGCGGGGCGTAGCCGAACGCGAAGCCGACCGCGATCGGCGTCAGCACGGCCAGCAGGCCAGGTGTGGCGAGCTCGCGCAGCGAGTCCCTGGTGCAGATGTCGACCACCCGGCCGTACTCGGGCTTCTCAGTGAAGTCCATGATCCCCGGGTGGTTGCGGAACTGCTCGCGGACCTCGTAGACGACCCGGCCGGCGGCCCGGCCGACGGCCATGATGGCCAAGCCGGAGAAGTAGAACACCACCGCGGCGCCGATCATGACGCCGACCAGGATGTTGGGCCGGTCCACCGAGAGGCTGAAGGTGCCCGCGGCTTTACCGAGCTGCGTCTGCACGGTTTCCCGGAACGAGCCGAAGAGCGCGGTCGCGGCGAGCACCGCGGTCGCGATGGCGATCCCCTTGGTGATCGCCTTCGTGGTGTTGCCGATCGCGTCCAGGCGGGTGAGCACCTGAGCGCCCTCGCCGGTCACGTCGCCGGACATCTCGGCGATGCCCTGGGCATTGTCGGACACGGGCCCGAAGGTGTCCATCGACACGATGACGCCGACCGTGGTGAGCAGGCCGGTGCCGGCCAGCGCCACGGCGAACAACGCGATGGTCGGGTTGCCCGTGCCGAGCAGGAACGCGCCGTAGACGGCGGCGGCGATCATCAGCGCCGAGTACACCGCGGACTCCAGGCCGACCGAGATGCCGGAGAGGATGACGGTGGCGGGCCCGGTCAGCGAACTCTCGCCGATCTCCCGGACCGGGCGGCGGTTGGTCTCAGTGAAGTACCCGGTCAGCAACTGGATGGCGCTGGCCAGGACGAGCCCGATGAGCACCGCGCCGATGGCCAGCAGCCGCGGGCTGCCGCCGTGATTCAGGATCGACGCGTCGGTGACCCCCTTGAGCTCGCTGAACTTGGCGGGCAGGTAGACGAAGGCGGCGATGACGACGAGGACCAGCGAGATGATCGCGGAGATGAAGAAGCCGCGGTTGATGGCGGTCATGCCGCTGCGGTCGTTCTTGCGCGGGGCGACCACGAAGATCCCGGCCACCGCGGTGATCACGCCGATCATCGGGACGATGAGCGGAAATACCAGGCCCTGCGACCCGAACGCCTTGATGCCCAGGATCAGCGACGCGACCAGCATGACGGCATAGGACTCGAAAAGGTCGGCCGCCATCCCGGCGCAGTCCCCGACGTTGTCGCCCACGTTGTCGGCGATCGTCGCGGCATTGCGGGGGTCGTCTTCCGGGATGCCCTTCTCGACCTTGCCCACCAGGTCGGCGCCCACGTCCGCCGCCTTGGTGAAGATGCCGCCGCCGACCCTCATGAACATCGCGAGCAGCGCCGCGCCGAACCCGAAGCCCTCCAGGACGCTGGGCGCATTCGCCTTATAGATGATCACGACCACCGCGGCGCCGAACAGGCCGAGACCGACGGTGAACATGCCCGCCACGCCGCCGGTGCGGAACGCGATCCGCATGGCTGGCCGTTCACCGGCCGCCCCGACCCGCGCGGCGGCGGCCACCCGGACGTTGCCGCGGACCGCCAGGGACATGCCGGTGAACCCGGTAAGTGCCGAGAATCCCGCCCCCACCAGGAAGAATAGGCTGCGGCCCCAGCGCACGGACGCCGTATCGGCGGGCAGCAGCAGCAGCACAAAGAAGATCAGGACGACAAAGACGCTGAGGGTCCTGAATTGCCGCCTGAGATAGGCGGCCGCGCCTTCCTGGACCGCGAGCGCGATCTCCTGCATCTTCTCGGTGCCCTGGCTGGCGGCGAGCACTTCACGGACCAGCCAGCCTGCCACGGCCAGCGCGAGCAGCGCGACGACGGCGACGATGACCACCCAGGTCAGGTTGGAGCCGCTCACACCGACCGCTCCACCGCCTGCGGCGAGGTTGAGCCTCAACATCTGTCCTCCTTGACAGGGGCACACGGCTTGGGTCCGCGCGCATCCGCCACTACGGGAACTGCGGCAGCCAGGCGTTGACACTGGACCATGCGCGAGTGCCAGCACGGCAGTGCCGGGAGTCTACGCACGCTGGCCGTCGGATGCGAGGCGGGGGTCAGTCCTGAGGGTGTCGCGATGAATTCGTGACCACAGGGAATCACATATTCGTACCGCGCGGCTGGTGCCAGATCCGGTAGGCGCGCCGGCCTCCCGGCGCGCCCGTCACCCCTGGAACTCGCCGAGCGGCCAGCTCATCCGGATGCTGAGGCCGGCCGGGGTCCGCGAGATTTTGACGTCGTCCGCGAGGCCGGCGATCACCGCGAGACCGAGTCCCTGCGGCAGCAGGGGATCCGGCTCATCCGCCCCCACATCCTCGCCGGGCAGGCCGTCGCCCGGCGGCAGGCCGTAGCCAGGCCCCGGCAGGCCGTTCTCGCCCTCCGGCCCGCCCATGAGGCCCTGGCTGCCGTCATCCCGGGCCGCCGCATCGGTCACGACCACCTCGAACCGCCCGTCGGCGCCGGTCAGCTCGATCCGGACCGGCTCCGCCGGGCAGTGCGCGCGATGCGCTTCCACCGCGCGCGAGCACGCCTCACCGACCGCGAGACGGACCTCGTCGAGGAGCGCCTCCTGCACGCCGCTGCGCCGCGCTACCGCGGTGGCGACCAGCCGCGCTGTGCGCACGTGCACAGGCAGCGGCGTGAAGCTCATTTCAACTGTGGCCATCGGGGAGTCAGCGAAGCAGCGCCGCTACTTCTCCGACTTCCTGACCGTGATGGCCTCGTCCACGGTGTCGTGGATGCCGAAGACCTTGGTGAGCCCCGTGATCCGGAAGATCTTGAGTATCCGCTCCTGGGTGCAGACCAGGTCCAGGGACCCATCATGCGCCCTGACCCGCTTGAGCCCGCCGACGAGCACCCCGAGGCCGGTCGAGTCGAGGAACTCGACCTTCTCCATGTTCACCACGAGCTGGTAGTGCCCGTTGTTGACCAGCTCGATGAGGAGCTCACGCAGCCGCGGCGCGGTGTAGACGTCGATCTCGCCCTCCACGTCGACGACTTCAATACCGTCCTTGGTGTGGTGGTCCAGCTTCAGATCCACAAATCCTCCAGCGCCATACAGCCGTCGTTGTTTTCCCAACCGGAGCCGCAGCCGAACACCCCCGACCGGGAGGGCACCGATCCCGTCGCGCATTCAACCACGCTCTGAGGTCATGTCTACACGAGTTCACGCTTCGAGGCACCTCGCCTACAGATGTCACACTGGGAGTCCATGACTGCGATGACCCCCGTTGCCCCCGGGGCGGACTCTCCCGCCGCCCTGATCCTCCGCCTTGGCGCGGAATCAGGGCGGCTTGTCCACGTCGAGCAGATCCCGGCGCGGGCCGGGCAGCAAGCTCCGTGGCCCGGCTGGGTGCCCGCCGAAATCGTCGCGCGGTTCGCCGGAATCGGGGTGGCCGCGCCGTGGGCCCACCAGGCTCTGGCGGCGGACCTGGCCCACTCCGGCCAGAACGTGATCATCTCGACCCCCGCCGCGTCCGGCAAGTCACTGGGCTACCTGCTGCCCGCGCTCACCGCGGTCCTGGCGGGCGCCACGGCGCTCTACATCGCGCCGACCCGGGCGCTCGCTGCCGACCAGTTGCGCGCCGTCCGCGCCCTTGGCATCGACGGTGTCCGCGCCGCCGTGCTGGACGGCGACACCCCCGCCGCCGAGCGGGACTGGGCCCGGTCCCACGCCAGTTACCTGCTCACCACCCCCGACATGCTGCACCACATGCTGCTCCCGCGGCACGCCCGGTGGAACGGGTTCTTCCGCAAGCTGCACTACGTGATCGTGGACGAGTGCCACGGGTACCGGGGGGTGTTCGGCTCGCATGTCGCGCACGTGCTGCGCAGGCTGCGCCGGGTCGCCGCGCATCACGGCGGCGCCGCACGGCCGGCCGGCCCGGTGTTCCTGCTGGCCTCGGCCACCATCAGCGAGCCTGCCGCGTGCGCGCTCCTGCTCACCGGGCAGCCTGCCGAGGAAGTGACCGAGAGCGCGGCGCCGCGTGGGCCGGTCACCTTCGGCCTGTGGGAGCCACCGCTCACCAGCGCCCGCGGCGAGGCGGGCGCGCCGATCAGGCGCACCGCGACCGCCGAGGCGGCTGGCCTGCTCGCCGACCTGGTGGCGCGGAACGTCCCATCGCTCGCCTTCTCCCGGTCACGGCGCGGCGCCGAGGCGGTCGCCCTGGGCGCCCGGCGCGCGCTGGCCGAGGCGGGGGCGGCCGGGCTCGCCGGGCAGGTGGCCGCCTACCGCTCCGGCTACCTCCCCGAGGACCGCCGGGCACTGGAGCAGTCCCTGCGGACCGGGGCGATCACCGGCCTCGCCACCACGACGGCACTGGATCTTGGCGTCGACATCAGAGGCCAGGACG